>OKRF01000498.1:3991-10972 GCA_900290315.1 Candidatus Sulfopaludibacter sp. SbA3
CCACCCAACCGCGCGCCGCAATTCTTCCATACGCTGACCGCGAGACTGGAAGCCATCGGCGGGGTTCGCGCGGTGGGCGCCGGTAATTTCATCCCGCTGCAAGGCACCACGTGGACTCGTACGTTTGTTCCGGAAGGGTGGCATCCGGCCGACGGCAAGATTCCGCTCAACGAGTTCACACCGGTGTGCGGGGATCTGCTGCAGGCGCTCGGCATGCCGCTGCGGCGTGGGCGCTACTTCACCGCGGAAGACCGCCGCGGTTCCCCGCCCGTCGTGATCGTGAGCGAGAACCTGGCGCGCCGTTACTGGCCCAATCAGGACCCCATCGGGAAGAGGCTGAAATACGGCTCGGGAAGCGATCAACGCCAGTGGGCCACGATTGTGGGAGTCGTGGCCGATACCAAATCGACCAGCCTGGAGGGCGAACCCACACCGCATTCCTATCAACCGCTGGATCAACTGGAAGAGGGCCACTCCACCGTCCACGATCTGACCTTCATGGTGCGCGCCGATGCCGATGCCGGCACCGTTGCGACGGCGGCGCGCAGGGCTGTGGCTTCACTCGATCCATCTCTGCCGCTGGCCAATCTGCGCACCATGGAGGATGTGGTGGACCAAAGCCTGCGGCCCCGGCGCTTCAACACCTTTCTGGTGGGGCTGTTCGCCGCGCTGGCGCTGTTCCTGGCGGTATTGGGAATCTACGGCGTAATCGCGTTCGCGGTGACGCAGCGCACACAAGAGATCGGCATCCGGATGGCGCTGGGCGCGACCACCGGCGACGTGTTGCGCCTTTTCCTGCGGGAAGGCTTGATCCTGGCGGTGGGGGGCATCGTCATCGGGTGGGTGGCGGCGCTGCTGCTGGGACGCTACATCGCGACGCTGCTCTACGGGGTGCAGCCCACCGATGGGGCTACGCTGGCGATCGTCGGCGCGGTGCTGGCTGCGACTGCGATTGCGGCGACGGCGCTGCCGGCGCGGCGCGCCATGCGGCTGGACCCGATGGTCGCGCTGCGGCACCAGTAAGGCGGGGGGTTGGGGGCATAGACGTTAAGATAAGGCCGTTAGCTACACCACCTCGCCTGCGCGATCCACTCTCGCGTTCGCTGGGTTGCAGCTTCCCAGATCGCCGTTTCCGGCTCTTGACGGGCAGAAGTACGACATTGCGACTACCCTCCCTCTGCCTTACTATTTGCTCAGTTGACGGGAGCGGCGTATCACGGGAGTGATCTCGCCTCGGGGCTCGGTCGTCAGATTCCCGGACACAAGCCGACTTTTCGGTACTAATCTGAATGGCGGCCGGATTGATCCGGCCTGATGATAGCGCTGGCTCGACTGTGGAGCGTCAGTTAGCCTCGAAGAGCTACGATTGTGTGGCAATCGGCCGGCGTATGCCTGCCGCCCGAGGCCTTGCATTGTTCGAAGCCGTTATCAACGCTGTTCTTAAGGCTGCTCCAGGTGCGGCAATTGCCTTCAATACACTGCCCGAGGATAGCGCCGATGCCGCCACCCGATGGTTGGCGGCTGGAAGCCGGGCTGCATAGTCCGGCCAGCGCCGCTCGAAGATGCCCCTTGGGCAAATGAAGACTTGGTGGTGGGCTTGATATCTTCTCGGACAATCGTATCTGGGCTGGCCATTGCTCTAACTATTGCACTCGTGGTACGGTTCCTAACGTGCCAGACGCAGATGCCACGATACCGATTCCGCCATCGCTGGAAGATCAGATCAGAGAACTCCACGCTGAGAATGTACGGCTTAAGGCCGAGTTGGAGGAGACCCAGAAGACCACCAGCCAGTATTTGCAGAATGTTGCCCACCAACTGACCGCTCCATTGAACGCGATCAAATGGAGCATCGAGGCTATCAAGGACCCGGTCGTAACGATTCCTCGCAAGATGAAACTCCTGAGCTCGATCTACTCTCAGGGCACCATCCTCGTGCATCTGATCAAGAATTTCAGCCTGATGTCCAACCTGGAAGCTGACCACGAACTGGGTCAGTTCCGCGAACAGCCAGAACGGGTGGATGCGTTCCGACTTGCTGTCAATCTGGCGAACGACTTTCAGCCACAGGCCGGGGAAGGCGGAAAAAAGATCATCGTGAACGAAGACTCTTTTCGCACAACCTTTGGCAGTAAGTCTCTTTTGGCGGTAAAGAATCTAGTCGCTCAGGCGCTATCGAATCTTCTCGAGAATGCTGTCAAGTATGCCGATTTGAAGACGACGATCGAAGTGGAAGCGGCCACTCTTGAGGTCGTGCCAGGAACACGAAGTTTATCGGGGATTGTGGTACGGAGCCTGGGATTGCCGATTTCGCCAAAGGAAGTGAACCAGTTAATTCAGCGTGGGTTTCGAGGTGCCACCGCGAGACAGAAGATTCCGGCCGGTACCGGCATCGGGTTGTACATCGCAAAAAGGATTATGGAACTTCATCAGGGTTCGATTATCATTCAGTCGAAAGGGAAAGAATCAGTTTTTACTCTGGTGTTTCCGGACTCGCGAATCAAATGAGCCAGCACAACATAGTTTTGCTCGTCGACGACGAGCCGTGGTTTAGTGAAGCCTTGGCTATGACGCTCGAGTCACGCGGATTCCAATGCGTTACAGCGACTGACATGAGTGCTGCGGTCAAGGCGTTGAGTGACCACCCGGTGACGATATTGGTAACGGATATCATGATTCCCAGTGGCCCAGCCTTTCCAAAGATCGACGCGACTGAGGCCGGTTTCCACTTAATCGAATTCGTGCAGAGGAACTGGCCTCGAATACCGATTCTCTGCCTCTCCGTAATAGGCGATGGAACGAAGATCGCTTCGCTCACCAAAAAAGGCGTTCAGTACTTACGGAAAGGAGAGACGCCTCTCTCGACGGCGGTTGAAATCATCAGCGCCGTGGCGAACGGTCGAAAGAGAAGGTTCTAAGCTGCCATGAAGATGTTAATAGTCGAAGACGATGCATTTTACTCGCAGTTCATTTCAGAACTCGTCGAAGAACGGGGAGTCATGACCGTTCCCGCTCGAACAGCGGAAGACGCTCTGCAGGAGGATGTTGAGAGCTACGATGGCGTGATCATTGACGTCATGCTCCCTAACAACCCTGAGTTGTCCGGCATATCGCCAGAGGAAAGTCGAGGAGGGTTCTGTGCTGGTGTTTGCGTTGCCAGACGCCTCCTAAAAAGGAAGTCCGCACTTCTGATCGTGTTGCTGACGTCGGGGGTGTCAGGCAGCGAGGCTGAACAATGGGCTTTGAAACATTCCGTTCCCTTCGTGCGAAAGGATGAAGGGACCGCCGCTCTAATGAAGACGCTCGACCTATTGGGTTTCTGTGGCGTCACCAGCACTCCGCTGGCCTTCATTGTCCACGGCCATGATGAGAACACGCTGCTGCAACTAAAAGACTACATCCAGAATGTTCTGAAGTGGCAGGAACCCCTCGTGCTCAGAGATCAGCCCAGCAATGGCAAGACGATAATAGAGAAATTTGAAGAATACGCGTTCCGAGTGGACTGCGTCTTCGTCCTAATGACGCCCGATGACATGGCCCTCGGGCCAAGCAATGAGGAAAGGCGTCGCTCACGCCAGAACGTTGTTTTTGAGTTGGGTTTTTTCTACGGCTCCCTGGGGCGGACGCGTGGGCGAATTCTAGTTCTCCACAAAGGTCCACAAGAATTACCTTCGGACATCGCGGGAATCGTCTGGATCGACATTGGCAACGGGATTAAGGCGGCAGGAGAGGAGATTCGCAATGAACTCGCGACCGCATTGCCGCATCGATGATGGGACCTTCCGTTGCTAATAGACCGAACCCGTACTAGTCATTGCGAGCGCTTGGTGCTGCAAAGTAAATTCTATATAAGCTGGCCTGGCGACGACCGCGTTCTTGGCGTTGGCCGCTTCGTGCTGTATCAATAACATGCCTGTTATCAATAGCATATAGCAGGCCAGCTCCTCCGCCTCCACCACGGCTGAAGCGGTTAGCTAGCGGCTCATCGGAATTAGTCAGGCTAGCCGATCAGTAATGACAAACGCGCTTGGCTCCCCGAATCGCCGCAAGCCGGCCCCAGGAACCACTCCCGTGAAGTCCCCTTTCAGATACAATGCTCTTCATTATTAGGGTCAAGAGGGACTCGCCTTCTTCAAACACAGACTAATCACGCCTTCACCTGCACTCGGCCGCATGGCCGGATTGTTCCGAAGATGCCGAAAGGGGCCGTTCAGTCGATAGGTGTAGCGAACAGCCCAACCACACTTGTCGGAAGGCCCACTCGAAACGGATCGCGCAAGTCGAGGTCGACTGGCGACGCCTGATTCCAACGCCCTCGGCCCATTTTCATCCTTCCGGGTGAGGCTTCTCCTCGAAAGCCAACTGTCCCAGTTTTACCCCTTTTGTGCCCCCTCGCCAAACTGAGTCACAACTATCTTACTCAATCCCTTCAACAACTTAACCTCCCAGCCCAATGTCGCAATGCTATACCCGTAAGTGGGAGGAGAAACCCCAATGTTCGCTGAAACTGAAACGATCGAAACGAAACCACAGCGCGATCCGCGCACCTTTAATGCGTACCGGCACGGCCTCACAGGCCAGGTCCGCATCATGACGCCTGAAGATCAGGCCGCCTATGAAGCCCACTGCCAAGGGATGGTCCAATCCCTCGCACCCGTCGGTCACTTCGAATCTACTCTCGTCCACTCCATCGCCGACTGGCGCCTCAATCTCGCCGCTGTCATCGACAACAACACTTTCACTCGCGGACTCAACCAGCCCGACGACATCCACACCCAGCACCCCGAAGCCGACGCCGCCCTGGCCCAAGCCAGGGTCTGGCTCACCGACTCCCACAAGCTCGGCCTCCTCACGCTCTACGAAGGCCGCATCCAGCGCAAGATCGAAAAGAACCTCGGCATCCTCCGCCAGCAGCAGCAGGCCCGCCAGGCTGCCCTCGAAAAAGCCGTACACGAAGCCACCCTCCTCGCGCAACTGGCAGCAGCCAATGGAGAATCCTTCGACATCGAACGCGACTATCCCCGCGAATTCCTACTCCCACAATTTGCTTTTTCATACCCCGAAATCGCCAGCCGCATAGCCTTCAACCTCCGCCTCGCCGACGCCAAGAAGCGCTTCGAGGCCCCCAAAAAGGGATTCCGCAAGGCCGCGTGAAGCTGAATTTCGAGAAAATCCGATGCTCTACACAAAGCAGATGCGCGAAGCGCATCCATCCCAGCCCCCAAGCCCACCGCCGGGACAAAAGGGTTTCGCACCTGTAACTCTTAGGCTTATCGCCTTGGGGCAAAACGGGGACAGACACCAATTCCAAAGGCAGGAATTGATGTCTGTCCCCGTTTTGCGGCTGTGGTCTTAACATAACTTTACCCGCGGGGAGTCGACACATTCGTAGCGCGGCGCGTCATCCAGGCAGAGACCATTCATGCGGCGATGTCATACGATTCTCGCGATTTTGCTCGCGGCGTTACTCGCCGGTCCGCTGGAAGCGGCGCGGCCGGCCAAGGGCAGCTTGCCCTATGCGGAAGGGCGCGTGCTCGAACAGCAGAAGAAGTGGGACGCGGCGCTGGAGCAGTACGAAAAGGCCTTTGCGGAAGACCCCGGCAACCTGGTGTATCAGATCGCGGTGTATCGCGCGCGATTCGCGGCAGAGCAGGCCCGCACGGAGCCCGAGACACGGGCGGCGGTGGCGCGGGCGCAGCAGACGAAGCAGGAGGCACGGGATAAGATGGCGCGCATCCTGCCGCTACCCGAACTGCGGCCGCTCAGCACCGAACCGATCGCTCTGAAGCTGACCAACCAGTCGCCCAAGGTCATGTTCGAGAGCGTGTGCAGTTACACCGGACTGAGTGTGGTCTTCGATCCCGAATACCAGCCAGGTAAGAACATGACGCTCGATCTGAATGCCGCCACTGTGGGCCAGGCTCTGGACTATATCGGCACGGTGACCAAGTCCTTCTGGAAGCCGCTTTCGAGCAACACGATACTGGTGACCAACGACAGTCCCGCTAAGCGGCACGACTATGAGGACCTGGTGACGCGGGTCTTCTATCTTTCCAATGTGAATACGCCGGCGGAATTGCAGGAAGTCATCAATACGATCCGGGCCATTGCGGACCTGCAGCGCGTGGCGCCTTACAACAACCAATTCGCCATCATTGCGCGTGGCGAGGCTGACCGGATGGCGCTGGCGGAGAAGATTGTCAACGACCTGGACAAGCCCCGCAGCGAGGTGATGGTGGATATCGTGGTGCTGGAGGCGACCAGCACGTTCAGCCAACAGGTGGCCGCCGCAATCGCTTCCACGGGGCTGAATGTGCCAGTGAACTTTACCCCGCGCTCCAAGCTGCAGGTGACGACTGGCACTTCGTCCTCGTCTTCGTCGAGTACCTCATCCAGTTCCAGTTCCACTACGAGTTCGGCGGTATCCCTGGCGAGCCTGGGTCACCTGGCGAGCTCCGATTTTTCCGTGACGCTGCCGGGCGCGCTGCTGCAGGCCGCGCTGAGCGATGCCAAAACCAGGATCGTGCANNCGGTGCTGAAGATCGGCGAGCGCGAGCCGGTGGCGTCGGGAAGCTACTCGGCGGGGGTGGCCACCACGGCGGTCAGCTCTCTGGTGAACACGCAGTTCACTTACATCGACGTGGGAGTGAATGTGGAGATGACACCTCGCGTGCATGACGATGGCGAGATCTCGATTCACATTGAGCTGGAGATCAGCAGCGTCACGGGCGAAGTCAGTCTGGGCGGCATCAACGAGCCGATCATCGGGCAACGAAAAGTGGTTCACGATGTTCGCGTGCGGGAGGGCGAAGTGAGCCTGCTGGGCGGACTCATCAACGAAAGCGATTCGCAGACGGTCACGGGCATTCCGGGGCTGTCGAGCATACCGTTCTTCCGGCGGCTCTTCAGTGGGAATTCGACCGGCCACAGTCATAGTGAATTGATGATTGCCATGGTGCCGCACATTTTGCGGCGGCCCGA
>OKRF01000498.1:10982-16836 GCA_900290315.1 Candidatus Sulfopaludibacter sp. SbA3
GGGTCAGGGGCCGGGGCTGTGCAGCGGCGCGCTTCGCTCGCCGCACCGGCGGCAAGACCGCCGGCGTTACCGACTCCGGTTTTTCATGGAGTTTCGCGGGCGGAACGCCCATCCCAACAGACGACAAAAAACGATCGTCTGTCCCACAGGGCTTGCAGAGTGGCTGGACAAGCTACTGGCGTTTGGTGAGGAGGACCTTGGCTTCCACCGTGGCTCCGTTGCGTTGGACCTTTACGAGGACTTCGTCGCCGGGCTTTTTGGCTTGCAGGGCGTAGGTGAAATCGTAGAGGTTCTGGATGGGCTTGCCGTCAAATTCCACCATTACGTCACCGGCTTTGAAGCCGGCTTTGGATGCGGGAGAGCCTTCGCGGACGTCGGCAAATTTGACTCCGTTGGTGCCTTCGCCGAAATCGGGAATGGAGCCGAAGTAGGGGCCGTAGCCGCTGCCGGAGGAGGAACTCAGGGGGCCGGCGCCTTCTCCGTGGGATGGCGCGACACGGACGAACTGCGGACGGGACGGCGCATCCCGCAGACTCGCGGCGGCGTCCGCCACCACCTGCAACACCTTCACCGCGCCGGGCGCGTCGATCTTGTCCCAGGTGTCGCTGGGCTTGTGATAGTCGGAGTGCAGGCCGGAGAAGAAGAAGAGGACCGGGACCTGTTTGGTGGTGAACGAGGTGTGATCACTGGAACCGTAGCCCGAGGTATCGGAGTAATCCAGATTCATCTGGTATTTGGGCGTGATGCCATCCAGCATGGCGCGCATACCGGTGCCGGTTTCGACGCCGCCGATGTACACCTTGGCATTGCGCACGCGGCCGATCATGTCCAGATTGATCATGGCCACGGCGTTGGCCAGGGGCTTTTCGGGATGCTCGACGTACCACTCCGAACCCAGCAGTCCCATTTCCTCGCCAGCGAACGATAAAAACAAAATGCCTCGTTTTTGTTTTGGCTCTTTGGAGAACCAGCGAGCCAGTTCGATCACGCCCGCGGTGCCCGAAGCATTATCGTCGGCTCCGGGATGGATGGTGCCCGCCTGATCTGGCGCCATGGAGTACTGTTCGCCGAGGCCGAGATGATCGTAATGCGCGCCAATCACCACGTACTCGCTGGTCTGTCCAGGGAGGTACGCGGCCACGTTGTGCACGGTCTTCACCACGCGCTGGATGTCGACTGTGGCGTCGACGCGGAGGGTGCTGGGAAACGCGAAGGATTCCGGCTTGAGGTCCTTATCGATGCCGGCCTCAATTTCCTGCAAGCTCTTGCCAGCGTCCTTAAACCACGGGTCAATGAGCTGTTCTTTGACTTGCAGGAACGGGATGCCGCTCTCCGAGGGCCCTTCCACGTTACCGAACTTCTGCAGGTCGTCGGGGTCTCCTGGGTGTGCGGCAATGTCATTGATCAGGATGACCGCGGCGGCGCCGTGCATTTTGGCGTTGGTGGCCTTGGCAGCGAATTGCGCGTGCTTGGTGAGAGAGCGGCCGGCAAAGACGCTGTGGTCATCATTTTCTTGAGGTTCGTGCCGTAAGAGTAAGACAATTCTGCCTTTTACATCGACGCCTTCATAGTCGTCGTAGTGATACTCTGGCGCCGTGATGCCATACCCCGCGAAGACCACACCGCCCGTCACGTGCGCCGAGGCGGAGAACGAAAATGGCATGAAATCGGCAGCGAGCGGGACGGACATGGCACGGTCGGGCGCCGCGAACGAGAAGCGATTGGCCGGACCCAGCTTGCCGCTCGTAGTCACGGGGAACGCCTGCAAATAGCTGGTGCCGACTACCGGCTGCAGGCCGAATTCGCGAAACTTGCCGGCGATGAAATCGGCCGCCTTTTCGAGCTCGGGACTGCCTGTGGCGCGGCCGCGCATCTCCTGCGATGCCAGAAACTTGATCTCTCCCAGATAAACATTTGGATCAATGGAGGCGGTGGCGCCGAATGCGATCCACGCCGCAAGGAACAAGGTGGGCCGCAGCCCGCGATGCGAGATTTTCATAAGAAGCCGCCGCTACTTTTTGGGAGGCGCCATGGGGAGCGTCTTTTGCTGGGGCTGACCCGGGAGGTTGAGTTTCAAGTCGCAGCCGCAATCCTCGCAGCCGCAATCCTCGCCGGCATTCTTGGCCGTCTTCTGATACTCGATTTCGTAATCGATGATGTTCTTCAGTTGCGGCCATTCCACCTGGCCAGGAATCCTGCGGCCGTTGATGAACAGGGTGGGCGTTTGATCGATGGAGAGCGCGTGGCCATCGGTAATGCTCTGGTTGACCTCGCTTTCGGTAGCTTTGCTGTCGATACATTGGCCTAGCTTGGCGGAATCGATGGCGGCCTTCGGGCGGGCCCACTCCATGATCTTTTCCTTGAGGTTTTCCGGCGTAATGTCTGCCTGGTGAGAGAAAAGCCAGTCGTGGAAATCCCAGTATTCCGTGGGGCTCTGGCGAAAGACGCAGCGGCTGTCGATGGCCGCGGCGCGGGCCCAGGGGTGGAGATTTTCCAACGGGAATTCCTTGAAATACATGTGGACCTGGGTGGGGTAGGATACCGGCAGATTGGCGCGGAGCATGGCCGCTTCGAGCTTGCAGTAGGGGCACTGGAAGTCGCTGAACTCCACGATCACCACGGGGGCGCCCTGCGTTCCGAAGTTGGGAGCGCCCTCCGTCTTCAGCTTGTCGAGATCCGGTTTGAAGGGGTTGTTGTTGGTATCGAACACGGTGCCCTGCAGGATCTTGCTGCCGTCTTTGGAGACTAAGAACTTGAAGTCCTGGAACTGCACACCCAGGGAGACATGCACCAGCACGTCCATGAAACCGGGGAGGTCCGGGCTGGGTTTGGGATCCGACACCTGCACGGAAATTTTGTTGTCCATGACGAACAGATGCCGGACAAAGGCCTCAAACACGGCCTTATCGAGCGCCGACTTCTTGTTGATCTGGGCTGGACCGGCGAGGACAAACAGAGCGACGGTCGTAAAGGCGAGCAGGAGCGATCGCGACATGCTTTTCATATTGTACTATCTCAACTCGAAAAACCGATCGGGCGGCCGGGTAACGCCGGCGATCTTGTCGCTGGTCGGCCAGTGCAACCGGCGGCAAGACCGACTCCGGTCTTTCATCCCGTTTTGCGGGGTGGTCCGCCCCAATTGACAGACGACAAACAACGATTCGTCTGCCCTACGTGTTATAACACCGGTCCGATACGCCATGGGACAAATTCTTTGTGACCGAGAACTTCGGCGCACGTGTGCCGGCCGGATGCGACCTCCAGCATGAGGTCAAAGATCTCGCGGCCCACCTGCTGGACGGTGCGTTCGCCATCGGCGATGGTACCGGCGTTGACGTCCATGTTGGCGGTCATGCGGCGATACGTGTTGCTGTTGGTGGCGATCTTGATGACTGGGATGGTGGGGAACCCGATGGCGCTTCCCCGTCCCGTGGTGAAGGCAATCAGATTGCATCCGCCGGCGGCGAGACCAGTGAGCGAGACCGGATCGTAGCCCGGGGTGTTCATGAAGGCGAATCCCGGGGTGGTGACGCGCTCGGCATAATCGTAGACTTCGGTGAGCGGGGAGGTGCCGCCTTTGGCCACGGCGCCGAGCGATTTTTCCAGGATGTTGGAGAGTCCACCTTCCTTGTTGCCGGGGCTGGGATTATCGTCAAAGCTGCCCGCGAAGCGATTCAGGTATTGCTTGTAGTTTCGAATGCAATCCAATAGTTTTTCCGCTACTTGCCGGTTTCTTGCACGCTTCACGAGGAGGTGCTCGGCACCGAAGATCTCGGTGGTCTCAGCGAGCACCGGAGTGCCACCCAGTTCGGCCAGAAGGTCGGAGCAGTAGCCTAGCGCAGGGTTCGCGGTGATACCGGAAAAGGAGTCGGAGCCTCCGCAGTTCAGGCCCAGCACCAGCTTGCAAGCGGGAATGGGGACGCGGCGTTCCGCCGATGCCTGGTCCAGGAAGCGCGCGATCTCGCGGCGGCAGGCATCAATGGTCCCGGTGGTACCGCCGCTCGCTTGCAGAGTCATACCGGCGAGGCGGCGGCTGTTGGGGGCGGCGCTTCCCAGGTAATGATCGATCTGGTTGACCTCGCAGCCCAGTCCCAGGATGACCGCGGCCGAGACGTTGGGATGGGCCAGTACGCCGGCCAGGGTGCGGCGGAGCTGATTCACGTCGGGGCCGAAGGCGTGGCCGCAGCCTTCGCCATGCGGAAAAGCTACCACGCCGTCCACATTCAGCGGCAGGGGCTCACCCTCGTAGCTGCGGGCGATGAGTTCGGCGGTGTGGGCGGCGCAGTTGCTGGCGGCGACGACGCCGATGTAGTTGCGCGTGCCGACGCGGCCATCCTCGCGCTGGTAGCCGAGAAAAGTCGGCGCGTCTTTAGGCGTGGGCAGGGGAAGATCGACGGTGGGGAATTCGTAGGTGAGGTGCAGCTCTTCGAATGCCAGGTTGTGGGTGTGGATGTGGCGGCCCGGCTCAATGGCCTGCCTGGCGCGGCCAATCACCTGGCCGTAGCGTTCCACCGCCTCTCCCGGCTGAATGGCGCGGAGAGCCAGTTTGTGTCCGGCCGGGATCGCGTCGAGCGCCACCACAGTGATGCCGTCCACCCGCAGTTCGGTTCCGGCGGCGATGGGGACGCGGGCCACGGCGACGTTGTCCTGGGGGTGCAGATGCAGGGCCGAGTTTTCGGCTGTGGGGAGTTTAGCGATGTCGAGAAGCATGGAGTGCCTATAACCACTTTGTCATAAGATGGCGGGGGTCGATGGCGAAGCCGCGGCGGCGGTAGAGGTCGCGGGCGCGCGGATTGCCGTGGCTGACTTCCAAGCGCATGGCTTGCAGGCCGCGGGAGTGGCATTCGCGTTCGGCGAAATCGAGGGCGGCGTTTCCGATGCCGTGCCCGCGCCAAGGCTCCTCGACGTAGAACTCGTCAAGCAGACCGAAGCGACCGTGAAACTCGAGGCTGTAGCAGATGGTCAGGAGCAGATAGCCGGCGATTTGGTCTTCCACTTCGATGAGCCAGAGGGCCCCGAATGCGGGGTTGGCGAGCAACTCCTGCAGCACCGCGGCGGCGTCGCCGGGCTCGTAGGTGAGATCTTCGTGCAGGTAGAGTTGCTCGCGCAATTGCAGCGCCTTTTCCATGCCAGCGGAGGAGAGCGGAACGAATACGGAGGTCACGCAATTTAGGATAAGGGAAGTACTCTGGTGTTCGTCGCGGCACTGTACGGCGTGTCTGTTTTTCTTCGTCCCTAAGCATCTCCCTCAGGACAGGGTCATCGCAGGCGGAGCCGGAAATACCCACTTCACGTCGGTCGAGATCGCCACCCCAGCACACAGTGGCGCGGAGCGCGACCAGCGCTCCGGTTGAGCCCTCGTCCCCAGGAGTTCGTCCGTCGCATTGACTAGCCGTGAGGCGGGCTAACCTCGCCGGTCTACCCCATCGGCGGTACTCTTGCGTAATGCGACCCCTTCGGTATTCCATCAACGTTACATTGGACGGGTGCTGCGATCATCGTGAAATGTTCACGGACGAAGACTTGCATCGTCACGCGGCCGAGAACCTCAGCCAGGCCGATGCCCTCCTCTTTGGCCGGGTGACTTACGAGATGATGGAGGCAGCGTTCCGGCCGCCGGCGCGGACAGGAGCGAGGCCTGATTGGATGGAACCCTTCGCCCGGACAATCGACGCGGCAAAGAAGTATGTCGTGTCGAGCACCCTGGAGCGGGTCGATTGGAACGCGGAACTCGTGCGCGGGGATCTTGGGGAGGCCGTTCATCAGCTCAAGCGGGAGCCGGGTAAGGGACTGCTCGTGGGAGGCGTGAAGCTCCCGCTGGCGTTGGCGGAGCTGGGATTGATCGATGAGTACG
>OKRF01000210.1:0-5172 GCA_900290315.1 Candidatus Sulfopaludibacter sp. SbA3
GTCCGGTGTGGCCACCGCCACCTTCCGGCACAGTTCGGCCGCCATATTGAGAAGAATCGGACTATCTTCGCTACGCGCCGATGGCGAGGAGCTGCCTCCGTACTACGATCCGTACTATAGCTGCCAAATGGAGGTGCTCCGATTTGACTCTCGCTACCCCAACTCCAGGTATCATGAGAAGGTCGTGGAACTGAGCGCATGTCTGGCAAGCGCGCCGGTGATCTGCCGGGAGAGTCTGGTCACGGCACTTCGCGGTGTGTTCCGCGGTCTCGATTCGCGGCCCGTCCCGGCAACTCTGGCCCCCAGCTTCGCAGCCAGCGCTTACTAAGTTCTGCGGGAGGGCGAATGCGCTGTGTGCTGGACCATACCGCCTTGCTGGAATGGTCCGACGTCGTCGGTCCCGGGAATGTAATCACGGAAGGTGCGTCACTGAGAACGGCGGAAACCGCTACATTCGCAACTAACCACACAGTTCCCGCAATCGTGCGGCCCGCCACTCGCAGCGAACTGCAGGAATGCATGCGCATCGCCAGCCGGCGGCGTGTGCCGGTCTACCCCATCAGTGGTGGCAGGAACTGGGGCTACGGTTCGCGCGTTCCCGCCGCCGATGGCTGCGTAGTGATGGATCTCGGGCGAATGAATCGGATCCTGGACTTCAGCGAAGCCCTGGCTTACGTTACCGTGGAACCGGGGGTGACGCAGGCTCAGTTATTCGCTTTTCTGCAGGAACGCGGTTCCCGCCTGTGGATGGATGCTACCGGCGCCAGCCCGCATTGCAGCCTGATTGGAAACGCCGTGGAGCGCGGCTTCGGCCATACTCCGTACGCCGATCACTTTGGCCACTCGTGCGGATTGGAAGTCGTGCTGCCCGGTGGAGAAACCATCGAGACCGGCTTCGCGCGCTTCTCCGGCGCGAAGGCCGCGCCACTGTACCGGTGGGGCGTGGGACCGTCGCTGGACGGTCTGTTTTCGCAATCGAACCTGGGCATCGTCACCCGTATGACGCTGTGGCTCATGCCGGCCCCGGAGTATTTCCAGGCGTATTATTTCCGCTGTGACAAAGACCAGGACCTGGCTGCGATCATCGATGAGCTGCGTCCGTTACGTCTCAGTGGAACCATTCGTAGCGCTTCGCATATTGCCAACGATTACAAGGTGCTTTCGGCATTGCAGCAGTATCCCTGGCAGGAGACGGGAGGGCGGACCCCGTTGGCCCCGGGCCTGATGGAGCGATTCAGACGGGAACTGAAAATCGGACCCTGGAATGGATCGGGCGCGCTTTACGGCACCAGGCGCCAGGTGCGGGAGGAGCGCCGCCTCTTGCGAATCGGACCCTGGAATGGATCGGGCGCGCTTTACGGCACCAGGCGCCAGGTGCGGGAGGCGCGCCGCCTCTTGCGGCGCGCGCTGGCCGGCTCAGCCAGGAGCTTGCAGTTCCTGGATGACCGGACGCTCCAGTGGGCTTCCAGATTCGCCCGGCCGTACCAGTCCATCACCGGGTGGAATCTGGAACGCACACTGGCAGTGCTCAAACCGGTCTACGGTTTGATGAAGGGCATTCCCACGGACCATCCGCTGGCCAGCACTTACTGGCGCAAGCGAACCCCGCCGCCCTCGCAGATGGATCCCGATCGCGACGGATGCGGTCTGTTGTGGTGCAGCCCGGTAGCTCCCAATCACGGCGAGCACGCCCGGCGGTTGACCAGTCTCGCCAGTGAAATCGTACTGCAACATAGCTTCGAGCCCTGTATCTCTCTTACTGTAATTACCGAACGTGCGCTCGCTTGTATCATTTCGATCACTTACGATCGCGATGTTCCCGGCGAAGATCATCGGGCCCTGGCCTGTAATCGTGAACTCCTGGCACGTATGAGTCAACACGGATATCACTCCTACCGCCTGAATGTCGGGTCCATGTCTGCCATGGGCAGCGCCGGCTCATATGCAGGCCTCTTGAGCGCCATCAAGCGGGCGATTGATCCCGAAGGCGTCCTGGCTCCCGGACGTTATATCAGCATTTCTTCTAACGTCGATTCCAAAACATAATCGCCACCGGATGGTAGCCGTACAGGCCGGATCGGCACTTACTAACGAGTGTTATCAGGTCAACAGACAGCTCCTTCTTTCTCCGGCACAATCGCATTATTGAAGCTGGCCCGCGGAGGAGCGTGGCCGTCCGGCATCAAACAATCTGGAGGAAATCAAAACGATATGAGGAGGAACAAACTGTTATTTCTGGCCGCGGTTCTGACAGGGTTGTGCGCAACCCTGCCGGCCGCGCCCATTTCCGGAACGTTCAGCATGAGCGGGGACGTGACCGTGACCAGGACAACTATGGTTTGGAATAGCGACCTGAGCCCCACCTTCACTCACGACATGTTCAGCCAGACGCTGAGCGCCGGTTCATTCGCCGGGGAGGACGGGCAGAATTCAGTCGACGATTTGAATATCGCGTCGGAGCCGGTGGGCACGGCTTTCGCCGACACACCGTTCATCACATTCGATGTCATCCCGGGGTTGCCGGGCCTGGAAATCAATTTCATCTACGCAGGGGTAGGCGGGACATCCGATTGTTCCGCTGCGCCGGCTGTCGGCCAGACATGCACGCCGCCGAACCCTGGCGGGTCACCCTTCACCTTCACCAATGACCCTCCTCCGAACGACATGCAGTCCACGGCTCAGTGGGTTTTCACCGGCGTGACGAGTGACGGTATGAGCGATTGGAGAGGAGTCTTCACATCCCAGTTTGACGTACCTTTCCAAAGCGTTCTGTCCGCATTCGCGCCCGGCGGATCGGGAACTGTTACCAACTCGTTCGGCGCAACCATCACAGTCATTCCTACCCCCGAGCCTGCCCCGACGTTCATGATGGCGACCGGTGCAGGGTTGCTCCTGCTGTCGCTGATGTTGAGAAAATGGCGCCGCACTTAGCACTGGCAGGACACCCTCGAAAATCCTGAGCCGAGTGCCCGCCGCAAACCGTGCCAGGCTCGAAATTCGCTGCCTTTTGGCGAATCTTCGTGCCTGGCTCGAGTTTGCCCGTTCGCGAAATCCCGACGCGTTTTCCAGCCATTTTCATGCCTATCGTTGCCCGCGGCCGCGGGCTCTTGAACCGGGTCGAAAAAACGGTCGAGCGACGGGGTAACGCCGGCGATCTCGTCGCCAGCCGGCCGGTGCAACCGGCGGCAAGACCGCCGGTTTTTCATCCCGTTTTGCGGGGCGGTCCGCCCCTAATTGACAGACGACAAAAAACGATCGTCTGTCCCACCAGCTTGGCAGGCTTCGCCATATGTGAACTGCGGCCAAGGGGAAACCCATTTTCGATTTTCTTGAGAATAATCCGTCCTTCCCGCACTACCTGCATATAAGTGAAAATCCTCCGCTTGGCGCTGGCCTCAGTGTTCATCCTGCCGTGGGTGGCTCCGGGGCAGGTGGCCATCCTGCAAATCCAGGTTGTGGAAGGGGAAGGGGCCGTCCATCCGCCAGGCTCGCGCAGCGTGCGCGCGCTCACCGTAGAGGTCACCGACGAAACGGGCAAGCCGGTGGAGCACGCATCGGTGAGCTTCCATCTTCCGGATGACGGACCAGGCGGCGTCTTCCTGAGCGGCTTGCGCACGGAAGTGGCTGTGACCGATGCCTTGGGGCGCGCCAGCATCCACGGCCTGCAATGGAACCATACGCCCGGGCGATTTCAGATCCGCATTGTGGCCTCGCGCGAGCAGGCACGCGCGGGCATTGTCTCCTTTCATTACATAGGCGATGCCAGCGCCCGGGCGCGGCCCGTTCCGGTGTCGCCGTCCGCACCGGCTACGCCGCCGGCGCCTTCCACCCCGGCCGCCTCGCGAGGCCATTCGAAGTGGATCGTGCTCGCCACCCTGCTGGCGGCCGGTGCCGCCGCCGCGGTGGTCAACGGCAGCAGGTCGAAGAGCACACCCCAGGTGGCTGCGGCTGCTATGCCGGCTCCGGTAGCGGCACCGGCGGCCACCTTGTCTATCGGCAATCCGACCATCACGGTGGGGAAGCCATGAAGCGGAATCTCCAGCTTCTGTTGCTGGCCGCCGCCCTGACACCCGGGGCCCACGCTCAGTTCGAGCTGTTCCGTGTGAACGGCAACGTGGAGGTCGCCGTCCCACCGGTGTATGATTTCGGGTCGGTCTACTCCGGCGAGACGGCAGCCACGCAGTTCCGTTTGCGGAATACCTCATCGGCTCCAGCGGCCCTGGCGTTGCTCCATGTAGGGGGATCGGGCTTTACGCTGGCCGGGCCGGCGGTGCCGCAGACGGTGCCCGTTTCCGGGGCGGTGGATTTCACCGTGACCTTTCAGGCGTCCACTGTCGGCTCCTATAGCGCCACCCTGGACATGACCGGAATCAGTGTGCTCCTCACCGCGGTAGTGGCTCCCGGGCTCACCTATTCGGTAGCGCTTTCGGCGGGCCAGCAACAGTTGGGCGCCACGCCGGTGGACTTCGGCCAAGTCTCCATAGGCTCCTCTGCCGCGCTGCACTTCACCGCAATCAACCAGACCAGTATCCCGCTGGTCGTGCCGGCAATCGCGGTGCAGGGTGCGTATTTCGCGTTGACCGGCCTTCCTCCCAGCGGCACCGTGCTGCAGCCGCAGCAGCAGACGGCATTCGGCAGCCGCAGCAGCAGACGGCATTCGATGTGCAGTTCGCGCCTCTGGGCACTGGAACATCCACCGCCGCTCTGGTGATTGGAGATCGCACGTACACGCTCACGGGCATATCACCGGCCCCCGTAGTGCCGAAGCCGGTGTTGTCGCTGAATTTGCCGCAGCCGCTAAGCGCCCAGCAGGGAAGCCTCACGGTGAACCTGGATGTGGCCGCTCCGGCTTCCGGTAGCGGAACGGTGACGCTGGAGTTTCAGCCAGCAGTGGCCAGCGTCACCGATTCCGCCATCGCCTTTTCCAACGGATCGGGTACGGTTGGCTTTACCGTTTCGCCGGGTGATACGCAGGTCCACTTCGGCGATCAGACTTCCGCCCAGTTTCAGACCGGCACCACGGTGGGTACCCTGATCTTCACCGCAACGCTCGGTGATGCGGCGGTGCAGCAGAGTATCCCGGTGGCTGCGGCGCCTATCGGCCTGACGAACATGCAGGCGTCGCGCGGGGCAGGGAATTTGACAGTGCAGATCACGGCATTCGACAACACG
>OKRF01000210.1:5182-16691 GCA_900290315.1 Candidatus Sulfopaludibacter sp. SbA3
AACACGCGGACAGCCGGATCGTTCATCTTCACGTTTTTCGACGGATCGGGTAATCCCATTCCTCCGGGAGCGATTTTCTCCGATGCCACAAAGGACTTCGCCAGCTACTTTTCCGCGTCCGATCTGGGTGGTGTCTTCCTGATGAACGCGGTGTTCCCAGTAACTGGCGATACTTCGCAGGTTCGTTCCGTTGAGGTCCAACTGGCGAACTCCGTGGCGGCCACAAAATCGGGCCGCATCAGCTTTTAGGCGCCGGCCGGGATATAATTCTGCCAGTGCACTACGCATTCGCACTGCTGCTAGCGGCCGCCGCCGCGTACGGCGCGGAGCCTTCGCCGCGGCTGGCCATTTCCATCGAAAGCGCCATCACTCGCCCCGGCCGCGAGGGTAAAGGCGCGCTGATCCGTCCGTTGGTGCTGATCCTTTCCAATTGGGAGAGCAAGGCGCCGGAGATCGAAGCTTACTCGTACGCAGGAACGGTAAAAGCGGAGTGCGAGCGCCTGAAATCGGCGGCCGGACATTGGGACGCGAACATCAAGTACGCGGTGACGGAGGAGGCTGGAAAGACGCCCTTTCTCGGGCAGGTGCGAGTCCGGCTTCAAGTCGAAGGGCCCATCGTGCGGGGCGAATATGAAGGCGCATTCAATGGCATCGCCATGTCCGGGCATCCGGGAGCCGGACTCGTATTCGAGCATATGTACACGCCGCCGCACCGCGGTCTGCTGTTGTGGCTGCCTCACCTGAAGAACGCGGTAAAGGGCATCGTTATCTGGGGGAATGGAGCCAACCTGGATGACCGGCACGCAGCGCTGCGTGAAGACATGCAGGCTTTCGCAGCGGCCAACAGTTTGGCGCTTGTCGGAACGGGAGAGTTGAGCTCGGGCATGATGGGTGCGCGTGAAGGACAGCGAATTCTCGACGGTCTCCAGGCCTTTGCTGTAATGTCCGGCCACCCGGAACTGCAGCAGGTCCCCATTTTCTTCATGGGCCACTCCAATGGCGGCGGCATGGCGATTGCCTTCAACGACTGGATGCCGAAGCGTGTGGCCGCATTCATCGATTCCCACGGTTCCACGGTGGTCAACGGCCTATCTCCGGAAGGGGCGGCGAATCCCGGTGTTCTCACCGCCGGAGAGGTGGACCCGAAAATTCCTCCGGAGCGCATCGCCGAGGTGTTCCACGCCATTCGCGCGCAAGGCGCCCGCGTGTGCTTTCTGGTGGAGCAGGGCGAAAACCATCCCCCTGGACCCGGCAGCATGCCGTTTTTCCTCTTCGTGATGCAACACGCGGTGGATCGGCCCGTCGACGAAAGCCGCGCGTGGCTGGCGGACAACTCCACCTGGAAACAGGGAATCACGCGCATCCTGCCCGCCGCCGGATTCGAGGGCGACGCGGCCAGTATGAGCTGGCTGTTCGATAAAGACGTCGCCTACGTCTATCGCGGCATCGCCACCTACGATAATCCGCTGAAGGTGCAACGCGCGGCAGGCCACAGCGCGGCGTACTTGCGGGGCGAACCGGTGCAGATCGAAGCCACCGCCTTCGGAGACAACCAATGGAAGTCGGTCGCGCTGTACGATGGCGCGGTGCGTTTGGGCGAGATCACTCGAGAGCATCCACGCCTGACTTTGGCGGCCCAGAAACCCGGCGCCCACGCTGGTGTCCTAATCGGCGAATTGCCCGGCGGCGAACTGCGAACCTCGCTGCCCGTCGCGTGGGTAGTCTGGCCGTAGTCAGAACTGGTATCGGATTCCACACCAGACACCGAGCGGAGCACCCGGCGCGAAGAAGGTGGTGCTGCGAATGGGGTAGTTGCCGTCTACGGGGGGAAACGGGCGGGCCACAAAATTCCCCGCATTGTCGAATGGCGAAGAGCCCAGTTGCGCGCCCGTGTAGTAATGGTGATCGAGCAGGTTATTGATCTGGATGAACAACTGGACGCGATTGCGGACTTGATAATGCGCCGCCAGATTCACCACTCCGTACCCGGGCGAAAAGCCGGGACCCAGATAGTAGATTCCATCCGGCTGATCCAGGTTGTTCTCATTGCCGCGCGCGTAGGATCGCCCTACGGCGACGAAATCCAGATCCAGCGAGATTTTCGGCGTGGCCTGATACTCGCCATACGCCTTCAGGATGTTCCGCGGTGTCTGCGGAATCCGATCGCCCGGCTGCACCGTGATGTTGCCGTCTATGCCCGCACCGGCATCGTTAGCGCTGCTCGCGTGCCCGTCCACGGTCTGCACGCTCTGGTACGTCGCATTGAGAAAGGTGTAGTTGCCGCCGAGCGTGAATTTCTGGAATCGGCGGCTGAGAGTCAGCTCCGCGCCCTCACGCCTGGTCTGCCCGAAGTTCGTGAAGTAACCGAACCCGGTCTGCTGCGAGGAGACGAACAGAATGTCGTTCTTGTTTTCCGCCCGGAACCAGCCCGCGCTCCAGCGCAGAGTTTCCAGGGATCCGCGGACGCCCGCTTCCCACGTCTGCGTGACCACCTGCTTCAGTGGCGGATCGCTGACCAGCGCGTTGGGGAAATTACAGGGTGCGCTGGGATTGGCGCAGCCCAGTTCTATCGCTGTAGGCGCGCGGCTGGCCTCGCTGTAGCTGAAATAGAAGCTGGCGAACGGCCACGGCGCGTACGTGAGGCCGGCAGCCGGGTTGAAGCGCGGAAAGACGTCGCTGCCGTTGAGCGATCCGCGCGCGCCCGCCGGATCGAGCAGCAGCCGATCCAGGTTGTCGATGGAGGTGCGGTTGTAGCGGCCGGAAATGGTCAGCGCCAGGGATGGGACAATCGTGACGATATCGCTGGCATACAGGCTGAAGGTATTGATCAGCCCGTGGAGGTTGACGCGCGTGTCCACCGGAACGCCGTTCGAACTGGTGCTGCCGTCGGCGAATGAATCGATGGGAGTGATGGTGATGCGGTCGGGATTGAGATAGCCGAATTGCGAGCCCTGCTGGAAGGTCAGGCTGCTGCGATCCCACGCCGTTCCCACCACGATACGATTGTGCGCGGCGAGCCAGCCCCCCTGTCCGGTCACTCCGTAGTTGTTCTGCCGCGTCGTGGTGCGAGTGATTATCCCGGTGCACCTGTCGCTCGGGTCGGCGTTTTCCAGCCCCTGCGCGATGCAGCGCCAGTAGGGAAACGGCTCGCTGGTGGCGTTGCCGGTGAGCGGGAATCCGGAGTAACCTGCCGCCGTGAGCGCTTTCACGTCGGCGGTGGAGAGGTTGTACAGCGATTGATCGAACGATTGGGCGTTGATATCGCCGTTGACCGTGTCACCGCGGATGTAGCGGAAATAGGCGTTGCCGGAGAGCGTGAGGCTGCTGGTGAGGTTGTGGCGCGCGCTGAGATTGAGGGACGGAGAGTGGTTCCAGGTGACGTCGGGAATGCTGTAGACGCTGCGGTAACTCCGTGCCAGGAAGCGTGTGTCCTGCAGGCCGTTGCCGGTCAGCCAGTTGTCAGCGTACCCAACGCTGAGAGCGAGTGAGGTCTTGCCATGCAGCCAACCCAGTTTGGCGAACGCCTGCCGGACTTCCGATGGCGAGAATTGCCGCCAGCCATCTTCCCGAAACAGGTTGCCGGCTACATACCAATTCAGCCCGTTAGGTTGCCGGCTACATACCAATTCAGCCCGTTGGCGCGCGAGCCGCCATATTCGAACTCCCCCGCACGGCGTCCGAAACTGCCGCCGCTCACCGCCAGCGACGCGCCAGGCTGGCTGTTGCCGTCTTTGGTCTGAATGGACACCGCGCCCCCCAGGGTGTTGAGACCGAACATAGGATTCGATCCGGGCATCAGGGCGACTTCCGAAATGGCGATCTTCGGGATCAGGTCCCAGGCCACCACGTCGCCGAACGGCTGATTCTGGCGGACGCCATCCATGTAGACGGAGATGCCTTCCGGCGTCCCGAGCAGCGGCGAGGCGGTGTAACCGCGATAGTTGACATCAGGTTGGAAGGGGTTCCCCTGGTTCTCGTTGATGTGCACGCCATCCAGGTGGCGGTTCATCAGGTCGGCTAGGTCGAGCGCGCCGCTCTGCGCGATTTCGAGCGCGCCGGCTGTCTGCACGGGCGCGGGAATCTGTTCGAGCGCCATGTCCGTGCCGGGCAGGGGAGTCGCGGCCACGACCTCGATTGTCGATGCCTGCGCGGCCAGAGTCATGGTGATGGCGCGGGCCACGGGCGCGGCCGACTGCACATCGAGATACAGAGACTGAGGGGCGAATCCGCTCTTGGACACATCCACGCGGTAGCGGCCGTAGGGCAGGTTGGTCAAGGTAGACGCGCCGTGCGAATCGGTCTGGAAGCTTCGATTGATTCCGGCAGCGGAGTTCTGCAGCTTTCCCGACACGCGCATGGCGGCGCCGGAGGGGTCCTTCACTTCCAAGCGGATTTCGCCGGCCGGGGCCTGCGCCCACAAAGATGCAGCCAGTCCCAAGACTGCGGCGATTCGCCAAATTTGCACGAGTGCGGCCCCTGCGTTCTAGTTTAGTAAACTGGCAGCAAGCCATGCTTCCCAATCAACGCCATCTTTTCGATATTCCGGAAGACGTCGCCTATTTGAACTGCGCTTATATGTCGCCGCTGATGCACAGCGTGGTGCAAGCGGGGAAGGCCGGGCTGGCGTGCAAGGCACGGCCGTGGGAGATTTCGTCCGAGGATTTCTTCACCGGGACGGAAGAAGTGCGGCGGCTGGCGGCGCGCCTGTTTCATTGCACGGCCAATGATGTGGCGATAGTCTCTTCAGCGGGCTACGGCATCGAAACCGCGGCGCGAAATCTTCCGGTGGCGCGGGGACAGAAGATCCTGATGCTGGCGGAGCAGTTTCCTTCGCACGTGTATCCGTGGCGCCGCGTGGCGCAACAGAGCGGCGCCGAAATCGTGACGGTGCCATGGCCGGAGGATGGCGACTGGACCGGCGCGGTGCTTCGCCATCTAGTGGATGGCGTGGCTATCGCGGCGCTGCCGCACACCCAGTGGACCAGTGGCGGCATGCTGGACCTGGCGCGGATTGGCGTGGAGTGCCGACGCAACGGCGCGGCTCTGGTGCTGGATCTGACGCAATCGCTGGGTGCGTATCCGTTCGACTGCGCCAAAGTGCAGCCGGATTTCGCGGTGGCGGCGTGCTACAAGTGGCTGCTCTCGCCCTATTCGACGGGAGTGATGTACGTGGCGCCGAAGTGGCAGGGTGGCCAGCCGGTGGAAGAAGGCTGGATCCAGCGCGGCAACGCCCGCCGCTTCGCCGAGTTGATCCACTACACGGACGGGTATCAGGAAGGTGCGCGCCGATTCGATATCGGCGAATGTTCCAACTTCGCCCTGGTGCCGGGCGTGATTGCCGCGATGGAACAACTGCTGGCCTGGGGTGTCGAAGAGATTGCGCAGACGCTGGGCGCGCTCACTCGCCGATTGGTGGAGAACGTTGGGCCGGCGGCCATCCCGGAGTGCTACCGGGCTCCGCACTATTTGTGCCTGCGGAGTGCAGGCCTGGCTGTGGAGAGCCTGGTGGAGCGGTTGGCGAAAGAGCGGGTGTATGTCAGTGTGCGAGGCACCTCGATTCGAGTGACGCCGCATGTGTATAACTCCTTGGAAGACTTGGATCGCCTGGCGAGGATTTTAGGGTAGCCCGCAAGCAGACAGACGACAGACAACGATCGTCTGTCCTACTGCCGCGCTTCCGCCAGAGGCGCTCGCAATCGGAAGAACATGACGGCGGCAACGGCTTGCGCCACCATGCCGAAGATCACCAGGGCGGCGAGGGAGTGGTCGTAGAGCAGACCCATCACGGCGCTGCCCAGGAACCACGCTACTCCGTATACTCCGTTGAACGCCCCGAAGGCCGTTCCGCGTTTATTCATGGACACCACTTGCGCGATTCCGGATCGCAGAGAGGCGTCCTGGACACCCAGTCCGGTGGCCCAGCAGGCCACGCTGGCGACGGCTCCCGCGGGTCCTCCGAGGAATCCCAGTGGCAGAGCAAACAGCGACACCAGAATCCCAAAGGAGAGGATCACGATTCCGTATCGGTCGAACAACTTGCCGAAGATCAGAGCGGTCAGCCCGTTCACGCCCATGGCGCCGGCATATAGCAGTGGGATCACGGCCGGCTGGGCCAGCGCCATTTTCTGAAAGTGATAGGCGAGCAGAGGAAAGTCCACGAATCCGCAGGCGAGCACGCCCGCCGCCGCGATGTACATCCAGAACACTTTGGGGAGCGTCTTTTGTTTGGCGGGGCGCGGCGTGGTGGCGCCGGCATTGGGATACACCGCGCGCGCCACCAGCAGCGCCGCCAGTGCCGCGGCCGCGGGAATGGCCAGCCGCAGAAAAGCCGGGCCGAAATGCTGGGTGCGCGCCACCGCCACCACCATGAGCAGCGGGCCGAGGACGGCTCCCGTCTGATCCATCGCGGCATGCACCCCGAATCCCCAGCCGTGGCCGATCTTGCTGGTGGCCTCGGAAAGCAGCACGTCGCGCGCCGGTCCGCGCAGGCTCTTGCCGGTTCGCTCGATCACCACCAGCAGTGCGGCCATCTGCCAGTTGCCGGCAAATGCCATCGCCGGCACCACCACCAGGTTCAGAACATACCCGAGAATCGCGATGGTCCAATAGGCCCGTGTGCGGTCCACCAGCTTCCCGGAGAAGTAGCGCAGGCTGGCCGCAATCATTTCGCCCAGGCCGGCGATCAGCCCCACCTGGGTAGCGCTGGCACCCAGGTCCTTCAGGAAGGGACCGATGATGCTGTAAGCCCCTTCGTATGTCATGTCAGCGAACAGGCTGACCACGCCGAGGCAGACGATGAACCTTAAGGCGTATGCGCGTTCCTCTTTTGAGACCGTCAAACTTGTACCTTAGCACTCACCAGTTGAGGCCCGCACAAGGGCAAAAGGGCGATGGCCTCACCCGGCGGGATGAAAAATCTGGTAGCCGAGTGGGACAGACGATCGTTTTTTGTCGTCTGTCAATTAGGGCGGACCGCCCCGCAAAACGGGATGAAAAACCGGCGGTTGGTAGCGCCGGCGATCTCGCCGCCGGTACTGGTTTTTCGACCGCCCGCGCGCGGGCAACGATCGGTATGAAAATGGGGGGAACGCGTCAGGGTTTCGCGAAGGGGCAAACTCGAGCCGAGCCAGGCACGAAGATTCGCCAAAAGGCGGCGAATTTCGAGCCTGGCACGGGTTTGCGGCGGGCGCACCGGCTCGGGATTTTCGAGGGTGTCATCTTCCGAACTGCACCACAAGCGACGCCACCTCGTGCGTTCCGGTCAGAGTCTCCACCACCGAGAGCATTCCCAAAAGCAGAAGCAGGCCCACGGCCGCATAACGGATGGTTCTGGGCGCGAAGTGATCCTGGATCCACTTCCGGACTCCCGCTCCGATGGATGCCGCCAGCGCGCCCTTGGTCGCCATCGCGCTCACCGCGCCCGCCCAGACCAGTAAAGGCGCGCCAAAGCGGGCCGCCATAGTGGCCGCCGTGATCTGGCCCACATCGCCCTTCTTGTCGGGCTTGCGCCAAAGCGCGTACGCGATGGCAAAGAAATTCACCGTGGTGACGGCCGCCACCAAGAGGGGCGGCAAGGTGGAGATGGCCTTACCCACCAGCACCGCCACGCCCATCTTCGCCATGAACGCCAGCACCATCCCAAAGAGTATCGGCAGTGTTTTATAACGGGTAGCCAGCACTCCCGTTGTGTACAGCAGTTTGTCGCCTACGATCTCGGCGACAAACACCGCGCCGTACGTTGCCAGAAGAATCGCGAACATCGAACGGGTGCAACCTCCAGTTTCTGGCAGTATATCCCACAGCGCCGCCTGCGGGTTGCGCGCCATCCACTATGCCTGATAGTCTCATCCATTCGGAGGCGAGCTATGCGGGTGAACCGGAGAAGCATTCTGAAAGGTGGCGTACTGGCTCTGTGGAGCGCCCGCGCCACCGTGGCGCAAAAGGCAGACTGCAACTGCACCATGGCGCCGGACGGCTCGCCGATGGACACGGGGACCAGCGAACTGCGCCCGGTGATTGAGCGCTACGGAGTGGAACTGCGGGATATCACTCGCGTCTACGCGCTTCCCGGTTCGGCCACGCGCCAGGCGAAGCTGGAGGGCTTTTATACGGACCAGGTACGGCTGCTGGACGCCATCCATTTCGACGCCCTCAGCCAGTCCGGAAAGGTGGACTACCTGCTCTTGCGCGTTCGCTTGAAGCACGAGCAGAAGCAAGTCGCGGCGGAGGCCCGGCTGGATGCCGAAATCGCGCCGTTGATTCCCTTCCAGCAAATCATCATCGACCTGGAAGAATCGCGCCGCCGCATGGACTCCGTGGATCCGCAGAAATGCGCGGCGGCGCTGCAGAAGATGGCTGCCGACCTCGCCACCGCGCGGGCCGCCAATGCCAAGGCGAGTCCCGCGGTGCTGAGTCACGCGGCCCAGCGGCTGGTGCAACTCCGCAACTTTTTGCACACCTGGTACAACTTCTACAACCTGTACGACCCGAAATTCAGTTGGTGGGTGGACAGCGAGTACAAGCTTGCCGATGCCGCCCTGGACGCGCACGCCCAACTTCTGCGCAGGAATTCGGGAGTTCCCGGGCCTCTGGACGCGGGCGGCGGACGCGGGGGAGCCGGCGTAGCAGGCGCCGGTGCAGGCAGAGGCGCCGCGCCTGTGCGTCCCGCCGCCGCCCTGGGCAGCAACGAAGAACTCAGCGGTGTGGGTCCGGTGGGGAACGACGCGCTGCTGGAATCCTTGCGCGCCGCTATGATTCCCTATACTCCGGAGGAGCTGATCGCGCTGGCGAATAAAGAGTTCGCCTGGTGCGACAAAGAAATGCTCCGCGCGTCCGGCGAGATGGGCTTCGGCAGCGACTGGAAGAAGGCCCTGGAGGCAGTCAAGAACAAATACGTGGAGCCCGGCCAGATGATCTACCTGGTGAGGGATCTATCGCGCGAGGCCATCGACTTCGTGGAAAAGCACGAACTGGTGACCATTCCGCCCATGGTCAAGCAGGACTACTGGGAGGAGGCCATGACCCCGCAAATGCAGTTGGTGAATCCGTTTTTCACCGGTGGCCCCACCATCCAGGTATCGTCTCCCGCAAACAGCATGAGCCTGCAGGAGCGCCTGGAAAGCATGCGCGGCAACAACATCTATTTCGCCCGCGCCACGGTGTTCCACGAACTGATCCCCGGCCATCACATGCAAGGTTACATGACCCAGCGCTACCGCCCCTATCGCAGCGTGTTCGGCACTCCCTTCTGGACCGAGGGCATGGCCTTCTACTGGGAGATGCTGCTGTGGGATCTGGGCTTCACGCACACTCCGGAGCAGCGCGTGGGCGCCCTTTTCTGGCGGATGCACCGCTGTGCCCGCATCATCTTCTCGCTGAGTTTTCATTTAGGCAAGATGACCGCGAAGCAGTGCGTCGCGTTCCTGATCGATCGCGTGGGTCACGAACCCGCCAACGCCGAAGGCGAGGTGCGCCGCTCGTTCAACGGATCGTACGAGCCCGTCTACCAGTGTGCCTACATGCTGGGCGCTCTGCAGTTCCACGCGCTGCATAAAGAGCTGGTGGACTCCGGCAAAATGACCAATCGCGCTTTTCACGACGCCATCTACCGGGACGGCAACATCCCTGTCGAAATGGTGCGGCTGGCTCTGAACGGACAGAAGGTCGCGCGAGACTACGAGACAAGCTGGAAGTTCTACGGACCGCTCGCCTGAAACAGCCAAGAGTCGGCAAAATATTGATTCCACGAATGTTCCGCATTTTCTCGAAAAACGCCCACAATAACCGCAAATCTCAGTTCAACTATTTTCTCTTTTATAATCAATAGCTTACAAGGAATCGCTTGCACTGCGATTTGCTACCCTAAAAGTAGGGAGAGTTCGGTACGCAGACTCTCCTCTGTCAGGCGAATCGCCGGCCCCCGGGAGTGGGCGCTATGGATTTGGCGGTCCATGGCGACGTTCCCGGGGGTTTTTTTTGCGACCGGACTAAGCCATTTGTTTCCGTGACAATCTGCCCGATTGGGCGCAGATCGGCGCGACTGGAGAAATAGAAAAAACATGAAGCACGATTGGACGATGCAACGCCGGGACGCCCGGCACTTTCGGTCTGTGCCCTTTACCGGGGTCGTGATGGTTCTGGCGGGTTTCGCTGGGACCCTGGGCGGCCAGACCATGATGGACCTCAGCCGGCAGGGCAAGCTGGGGACCGGGACGGTGCTACCCGCGGAATGCCAGGTAGGACAGATCTTTTTTATAACGAATGCCCCGGCGGGGGCTAATTTGAGTACGTGTACCGCCCCAAATGTTTGGTCGGCGGTGGGCCTGTCGCGCGGTGCAGCGGCAAGCCGGCCGACGGATTGCACAACCGGCCAGATCTGGCTGGCGACCGACACCGGCCAGTTGTCCTTTTGTTCGGCTACCGGCAATCCTGGGACGTGGAGTCTCACTCTAGGTGGTTCGGAAGGTCCGCCGGGCCCGACGGGTCCACAAGGCACGGCTGGTGCGGCTGGGAGCAATGGCACCACGGTGTGGAATGGGACTACCCTTCCCTCCAACACTCTGGGCGGCAATGGCGATTTCTACCTCATCAACCCGACCACGGCCCCCTGCTTGTATGGCCCGAAGGTTGGTGGAGCGTGGCCCGGCAGTTGTCTGACTCTGGTTGGTCCGGCGGGCGCGTCAGGAGTTACCGGTCCGCAAGGCATGACTGGACCGGCAGGGACGAACGGCAACACACTGTGGAACGGAGTTTCCGCGCCCGCGTCAGGCCAGGGCAGCAATGGCGACTTCTTTCTGAACGTGGCTACGTCGTGCTTTTACGGTCCGAAGGCGGCGGGGGCTTGGCCGGGGACTTGTACGTCACTGGTGGGTCCGCAGGGCACGGCAGGGGCCAACGGCAACACGCTGTTGAACGGCGCCGTCGCGCCCGCGTCAGGCCAGGGCAGCAATGGGGACTTCTTCTTGAACACGGCCACATCGTGCCTTTACGGTCCGAAAGCGGCGGGAGCGTGGCCAGGGACTTGCACCTCGCTGGTGGGTCCGCAGGGTTCGCAGGGGACGGCGGGTGCAAACGGCAACACCATATGGAATGGGACTGCCACTCCTGCGAGCGGCCTCGGCAGCAATGGCGATTTCTACCTTTTGAACCCGGCTACGGCGCCCTGCCTGTATGGCCCGAAGGCCGGCGGCGCGTGGCCGGGTAGTTGCTTCGCCATGGCCTCCACGGCCGGTAATCCCGGCGATATCCAGAAGAACGGAGGCAGTGGCGCGCTGGCTGCCGCGGTCGCTGGGACCGACTACCAGCAGCCACCGGCAGTATTGTCGACCTCCGGGACCCTCCTGGTGTGCGACCTGGGCGCCGCCGGAAATGTAACGCGGTGCGAGCAAACCCTATCGGCCAATGCCACGGCTTCCTTCCAGCACCTCAGGGCCGGGGCTAAATTCAGTTGGGCCTGGACACAAGCCGGCAGCGGCGGGCCGTACACAGTGGCGTATACGGGTGCAATTAA
>OKRF01000210.1:16701-17260 GCA_900290315.1 Candidatus Sulfopaludibacter sp. SbA3
GGCGGCGGGCCGTACACAGTGGCGTATACGGGTGCAATTAATACCTGTTTAATCAGTCCCACGGCGAGCGCAGTTACTGTTCAACTGTTCGAGGTGCAGGGCGATGGCGTGACAGTTTTGGGAGTCGGCTGCCCAACCAACGAGACCATGGCGATTTGGCGCGGTCCCACCGGCTCGGCGCCGGCAACGCCAACTTCCGGCCTGGCGTGCTGGTTTGACAGTACGGCCACTAACTGGCTCTGCAAGGACGTCGGCGCGAACCTATACGCGGCGGTGAAAACCACCGGCAGCGCGGCCTCGAACCAGTTCCTGACTTATGTCGACCAAAGCGGGGTCCAACATACAGCGCAAGTTACTTTCTCTAACCTTTCGGGCCAAACGACTTTGGCCCAACTCCCTGCCATCGCCAACAACACCTTGCTTGGCAACAGCAGCGGTGGTAACTCCACGCCATCCGCACTAACGGCCATTCCGGCTGCGACTCTGCCCGTCACGGTGGTCCAGACCAGCCAGTCCAACACCTATACGGCGGGGACGCAGGACTTCAGCGGCGCCGCAC
>OKRF01000252.1:0-9935 GCA_900290315.1 Candidatus Sulfopaludibacter sp. SbA3
ACGGCCTGGGCCACGTATGCAAATGTTATTACGCTTTGCTCTGTACCGCAATTTGAAACTGCATCTGCGCGGTAGCCTTGCCGCGGGAGGTGCCGGTAACGGGGGCGGCGAGGCGCGAATCGGCGGCGGCCGCCACGGCAACGTGGTTGGTGGAGACCGCCAGGCCGCGCGAGGGATCGTAGCCGCGCCAGCCGCCGCCATCCAGATAGACTTCCGCCCAGGCGTGCATGTAGGCATCCTCCAACAGGCCGCCGCATTCGTAGCCGCTGACGAATCGCGCGGGCACGCCCATGCAGCGGCAAGCGGCGCAGAACAGGACGGCCAGGTCGCGGCAGGAACCGGTGCCGCATTGCAGAGTCTCTTCCGGTGGAAGCGGCGAGCCTTCGTCGCGCACGATGTGCGTGGATCGATGATAGAGAGCGCTGGTCAGCGCGGTCAGAAAATCCAGGGTGCGACGGCCGCTCTGCCCGGCCACAGAGTGGGCAAACTCGCTCACCTCTGCGGAATGCCCAGGCGATGCGTAGGGTGCCAGGGCGGAGGCCAGCGGCTCGGCGTAGACCAGCGGGAGGGTGAAGAGATGGGATGCCGGGAGGATGTAATCGAAGGGATTTTGGCGCAGCGTTTCCAGTTCGAAGGAACTGTGCAGGGCCAACTCGGAGACCGCGCCGGCAAACCAGGCGAAGGTGGCGACGTTGCCATCCTGATCCAGGTATTCGGTGATGCCGGCGGGCGTGGGCGTAATTTCGAGGCGATAGCTCAAAAGACGCTGTGAGCTATCCGCGCGGGGCCGCAGGCGGATCAGATGCGGCTCCAGGAAGACCTGAGCATCGTAGCGGTAGGTGGTGGAGTGGGCGACCGAGATGCGCATGCACGGCGGCGCTCAGCGCGCGACTTCCGATCCGGTGAGCCGCGAAAAGGCCGCCTCGACCCACTCCGAGGGCAGTTCCTGCACGCTGCGGCGCATGCGTTCCTGCCACCAGTTGGAAATGGAGCGCAGGTCGTCGGCGTGGTAGCGCTGCTCCACAAGCTCGAAGGAGCCGCGCTGGTACAGCAGCACGTCGATGGGGAAATCGACGTCGGCGGCACAGAGGCGTGTCGCGTCGAAAGCCAGCAGTCCCACCTTGAAGGCATAGAGCATGGAATCGGACTGCGTGACCGATCGCTCCAGGATGGGTTTGCCGAATCCCGACGCGCCGATGATCTGGTAGGGCGTATCGGGGCCGATTTCCACCCAGTTGCCCTCCGGATAGACCAGGAAGAGCCGGTGGGCCGAGTCTGTGGACATCTGCCCGCCAATGAGCGCGAACGCGTTGAACTTCAGTTCAGCATTGTGCAGGGCTTCGCCATCCTCATCGCGTACGCGCCGCACCTGTTGCGCATACAGATTGACGATCTTAAACAGGCGGTCGCGCACGCTGGTATCGCGGGCCAGCGCGTCTTCGAAGTGCAGCAGGATCTTGTCGCGCAGGGATCGCAGGCCGGAATTCATCACGAAAAACGAAAAGCCCGGTCCTTGATAGGTGGCCACTTTCTTGGCGACCAGGCATTCGTTGCCCGCCACCACGCGCGTATCGGCAATAGCGACCAAGCCCTGCTCTACAGTAATTCCCAGACAGAAGGTCATGGTTTATCCGTTGCAGTGCGGAGGAGTGTCGAGCGGCACATTCATCGATTGTATATCGAGGGACTGACGCCGTGCTTCGCCTAACGGGAAGTAACCATCTTCTTATCGCTCCAGTATCCCCGGATCGCTTCGATGTTCTCTGCTTCAAACGCCAGCGGCCTCACGGACATCGCCTGGTAATCGCTGAGCGTCCACTGGGCCTTCATCACGCCTGTAGCGGAGTGAGCTTCCGTGCGCTGCAGCACGTGAGTGATCTCGTGCGCCATGACATGACCCAGCAGACCTGGCGCCAACTTGCGCGGCACGCTCCCGAGCACCCGATTGTAGAAGATGTGGATACAGGTGCGAGTGTCGTCGAAGGGTGTGGCGTAGGCCAGGGCGTCGGACCGGAAGCGCGCCGGCGCGCTGGAATCGAATTGCATCGCGATGGCCGCGCCGTCGGTCTTGCGCGGATCGCCCAGTTCCCAACGGATCCGGACGTCGATTCCGCCGAACATCTTCGACGTGATGCCCTTGGCGGCCACCAGCGTCATGAAGTCGGCCGTCGCCGTGTTTTGCAGGTAAACTGTCAGGTCCTCTCCTTTGGCGGCAAAGCCACTAGCCAGCATCAGACCCGCTCCCAGCGCCCAATTGACCCGTCTTGCTTTCGTCATGGCCGCTTAGCGGAACGGCCAGGCAAAAACTACAACGGGGCGAAAAGAAATTTCNNCCCAGTGCAGAATCACGTGTGTCGGCTCGGTCACTGAAGTCTGTGCGTCCCGCTCGATCATCAGGAACTTCTGGCCGTCGCCGGTGACAGCGTAGTAGTCGAGTATGCAGGGGTCGTCGCCGGGCCCTTGAGCGGGCGCTTGAAAGAGCGGTTTGGGGGCCGATGCATCGAACGATGACCCGGTCTTCACCGCGACCGACATCATCTTGCCCGGCAGCGTCCAACCCGGCAGCGTCCTATAGAACAACTCCCGGCCGTCTTTCCGCCAGAATGGAATGCAGCCGCCCCCGGTGGAAACCTGCTTTTTCCCGCCCATCCCAGGGAAAGACGCCACGTAAACCTGGTACTGGCCGGATTCGTTCGAGTTGTACGCCACCCAACGGCCATCGGGGGAGATATGCGCCTCTTCCAGGTGGACCTTGTCGCCGAGGTCGAGAAGGGTAGCCGGCTTTTGCTCGCCTTCCAGGGGAAGCGCGAAAAAGGCTCCGCCATTGTGGCCGAAGAGCAGCGAACGGCCGTCGGGCGACCAATCGTGCAGGTTCATCCAAAAGCCCTTCTCTTCCCGGACCAGTTGGGGCGCATGCTCGCCAAGGGTCAGTTCCATCAATCGGCTCGGCAGCGGGGGAGGGCCGGTGCGCTCTACGTAGAGGATCCGGCGCGAATCCGGCGACCAAACCGAGTCGTTATCGAATCCCTCGCCGAAGGTAAGACGCGACATTACTTTTGTTGAAAAGTTCAGCAGGTAAATGTTCCTCTGCTTAAAAATGGTGTTCCTACTCACATTCGCCGGGGCGGTGAACTCCTTGCCGGTGAGCAACTCCACGGCGGCGTATCTTTCATCGGGAGAGAGCCGGAACTGAAAATACTTCTGATTGTAAGGACGCTTGTCCCCCACGCTCTCCAGCCGCTTTCCCTCCCGGGTGTACCATGCCAGTTGACTGGACACCGTTGGCACGGCGCCGGCCGTCTGTCGATACACCAGCACGCCATTGGATGCGGAGAACGCCGGACGGACGTAATGTACATTCTCGGCGAGGGCGACGGGGCTGCCGGTCAGCCGGAAACGCTTCAGATCGAGATGCTGCCCGAAGAGCCTGCCAGCGCGGCTGAACAGCAGGATATCCGGTTCCGCGAACCTGGGCATGGTCATATTGAGCATGACCATCTGGCGTTCCGGGGTATCCAGCGACCCCACCCAGATGGCCTGCTTCTCGGGTTCCCGGTTGTTCGCCCAGAAGAGAAAATGCCGTCCATCGGGCAGAAACTCCGGCATGGAATGTGAGGTTTCGCCGCGCGCCGTGTCCAGTTGGCTAACCTGCCGCGGTTCGCCTCCGGATGCAGGCACCCGAAAAATCGGCGAGTTGCCGGCCGCGAACAGGATGGTCCCCTCGCGATTCCACGTCCCGCCGTCCAAGCCCCCCTGTGCAGAGGCTACGGTCTGCGGCGAGCCGCCGGAGGCCGGAATTCTTCTCAGCGCGGCTTTCCCACCAATGACACCCCCGAATCCGATCTGTTGGGAATCGGGGGACCAAAACGGATGCGCGGCAGATTCCGTGTTCTCCAGGCGCTGAGCGGAATCAGAGGCCAGCGGCCGCACCCACAACCACCGCTTGCCCTCGCTAAACGCGACGAATGCCAGCTTGCGGCCATCTGGTGAGACGGCCATGGGTAGAGCGTACCCGACGGGAGCGGTGGTTCCTTCCGGAGGAATAATGTCGAAGCGATACGAAACGACGGGTTCGCCGGGGAGTAGGAGAAACGCGATCGCTGCCAGCGCAATCGCGCCCACTGCCCCGATTGCAGACCACGTGGGGCGGGCTCTGGCGCTTTGGCCGGTGTTAGCCTGCCCTCGCTGCTCCGTGCTCCACTCCAGCGCCACTCTCAAATCCGCCGCCGTTTGCCAGCGATCCGCTGCATCCTTCACCAGGCAGCGCCGCAGAACCCGCTGCAAACCCGCCGGTGCGATCTCTTCCAGTTTCGCCGGGTCGCGCTCCAGGATTCCCGCCATCACACTCGCGGAGTTCTCCCCCTCGAACGCCCGCCGCCCCGTCAGCATTTCGTACAGCACCAGCCCGAACGAAAACAGATCGCTGCGCGCGTCCGTCTCCTTCCCCTGCACCTGCTCCGGCGACATGTAATGCAGCGTGCCCAGAATCGAGCCCTTCTGCGTGACCGTCTCCATTTTGGCTGACGACGCCGATTCCATCTTCGCCAGCCCGAAATCCAGCACCTTCACCCCGGCCTTCGTCACCAGAATGTTGGCCGGCTTCAAATCGCGACGTACGATTCCCTGGCGATGCGCCGCGTCCAGCGCATCGAGCAACTGCCCCGCCAGCCGCAGCGCTTCATCCACCGGCAGAGGACCGTTCAGCGGCTTGCCGTCCACATGCTCCATCACCAGGTAGTTGGGGCCGACATCGTACAACGTGCAGATGTGCGGATGATTCAGCGCCGCAACAGCCCGCGCCTCTCGTTCGAACCGTCCCGAGAACTGGGCGGCGGAAATTTTGATGGCGACGGTGCGGCCCACACGCGTATCGCGAGCCTTGTAGACGGTGCCCATACCCCCTTGGCCGAGCACCCCCTGAATCTCGTACGGCCCCNNAGCGATTCCACTTCGCGCCGTAAGTCGGAATCGGGGCAAGCCTCTTCCAGAAACGCGGTCCGGGCTTCCGGCACCCGCTCCAGGGCGAGGTGGGACAGTTCCTCGACCCTGCGCCAGCGATCTTGGTCCATGACTATCGGGATGTAAGTTTACAACATCTGTCTGCCGGTACGCATGGCGAATTCCTGGGAAAAGAAGTCCCCCAGAATGCACTCGTCGATGGTATTCATCTTGGCCTGCAGGGTGTCGCAGAATTCGTGGAGGCCGGTGGAGATGATCTCCTTCACATTGCAGTAGTCCAGTTCCGATCGCAACAGCCCCAGGCGCTGCTCGGAGGGGCAGGAAAACGATCCCATGGGCGTTCCGGTGATGGTGTGGAGCGACTGGTCGGCCACCCGGATGCAGCGGTGCACCGCACGCGGGAATTCGTTGTTGAGCAGTAGGAAGCCAACGATCCGGTCGGGCGAGATGCGCCCGTACAGCTTGCGGTACATTTCGAAGGCGCTGACGGATTTGAGCACGCTGGACCACTGCACATCGTCGAACGGGGTGCCCACATCCGCCAGCGCCGGCAGCAGGATGAAGTACTTCACGTCGAGCATACGGCTGGTCTTGTCGGCGCGTTCCAGGCCGGTGCCCAGGCGGATGAAGTGCCAGGCTTCGTTGTGGCTCATGGTGACTTCCAGGATGCCCTGAAACAGATGGCAGGCCATGCGGATGTTCAGGCAGAAATCGGGGAGCGAATCGTCGGCATGCCGGCCGCGTTCCCCGGAGATCAGCAAGTAGAGGCTGTTGATCTGCTGCCACATTTCCGACGAGATGGTTTCGCGGACACATCGGGCGTTTTCGCGGGCGGCCTGCACACAGGAAAGGATGGAGTTGGGGTTTTNNGATGGGCTGCCACTGGTCCTGATAGCCCTGCGGCAGGTCCAGCATCATATTGTGATTGACATCGATGAAGCGGGCTACATTCTCGGCGCGCTCGATATAGCGGCCCATCCAGTAGACCGAGTTGGCGACGCGGCTGAGCAGCGAACTCGCGGACGGCATCTTATTGCACCTGGCCTTGCTGCGTGCCGGCCGGCGAGGAGTCGAGTACCCAGGTATCTTTGCTGCCGCCGCCTTGCGAGGAGTTGACCACCAGCGAGCCTTTCTTCATCGCGACGCGGGTCAGACCGCCGGGCAGCACGTAGATCTCCTGGCCGCATAGCACGTAGGGGCGAAGGTCCACGTGGCGGCCTTCAAAGTGATCCTCCACGATGGTGGGAACGCGCGAGAGCGCCAGAGTGGGCTGAGCGATGAAGTTGCGCGGATTGTCCTTGATCTTCACGGCGAACTCGGCGCGCTGCTGGGCCGTCGCGTGAGGGCCCACCAGCATACCGTAGCCACCGGATTCGTTGGCGCTCTTGACCACCAGATCCTCCAAATGCTCCAGCACGTACTGGCGATCCTGGCCGCGCCAGCAAAGGTAGGTGGGCACGTTGGGCAGAATTGGCTCGGCGCCTTCGTAGTAGCGGATCATATCGGGGACGTACGCGTAAATCACTTTGTCATCGGCGATGCCGTTGCCAGGAGCGTTGGCCAGCGACACGCGGCCTGCCCGGTACGCGGCCATCAGGCCCGGGACGCCCAGAAGCGAATCGGGGCGAAAGGTCTCGGGATCGAGAAAATCGTCATCGACGCGGCGATAGATCACGTCGACGCGCTGCAGTCCGCGCGTGGTGCGCATGAAGACGCCCTCGCGCGTGACCGCCAGGTCGCGGCCCTCCACCACCTGCACTCCCATCTGCTGCGCCAGGAAGCTGTGCTCGAAGTAGGCCGAGTTGTAGATTCCCGGCGTGAGCAGTACGACTCGGGGATCCGTCACTCCGGCGGGTGCGATGGATTCCAGCATGGCGAGCAGACGGCTGGGGTACTCGGCGACCGGCCGCACGGAGAGGCCCTCGAATACCTTGGGGAAGATCCGCTTGAGCACTTCGCGGTTTTCCAGCACGTAAGAGACGCCCGACGGTACGCGGAGATTGTCTTCCAGAACGTAATACTGGCCGTTGCCATCGCGCACCAGGTCCGTGCCGGTGATGTGGCACCAGACTCCCCAGGGAGGGTTCAGGCCATGGCACTCCTTGCGGTAGGAGACGGCGGAGGTGACCACTTCCGCGGGGATGGTGCCATCCTTGAGAATCTTCTGATCGTGATAGACGTCGTCCAGGAAGGCGTTGAGGGCGTGAATGCGCTGCTTCAAGCCGCGCTCGATGTAGTCCCATTCGGAGGCGGGTATGATGCGCGGCACCAGGTCGAAGGGGAAGATGCGTTCCGTGCCCGCGGAATCGCCATAGACGTTGAAGGTGATTCCCATTTGCAGCAGCAAGCGCTCGGCGGCGTGCTTGTAGCGCAGCAACTGGCCATCGGAGAGCGATTGAATGGTGTCGAGCAGCAGTTGCACGTGCTCCCGGGGGCGGCCATCCTCCTCGAACATCTCATCGTAGAAGCCTTGCGTTTCGTATGACGAGAACTGCATAAAGCCTCCCGGTAGCGAGCGATCTCATCATCTTGACGCAGTTACTTGCCAACGGGAAACCAAAGATTTTTATCAGCGGGATAAAAAACTCTTGACATGTATCAATCAACTAGTACACTATATTTCTAGATGAAGAGCTTGGCACAAAGCGGAAGAAAGCCCTTCGAGTTCCGGTTGGACGAGCGAAGCGGCGTACCGGTGTATCGGCAGATCATCGACCAGGTAATGGGTGGCATCGCCGCGGGAACTCTCGCCGCGGGCTACCAGCTTCCCACGGTGCGGCAGGTGGCGGTAGATCTCTCCATCAATCCCAACACGGTGATGCGGGCCTATCGCGAGATGGAAATTCGCGGGGTTCTGGAGACCCAGCAGGGGACCGGAACCTTCATCAGTCAACAAAAAGTGAAGAGGGACGATGTGGAACGGCAGCGGCAACTCAGCCAGTTAGTGACGGAGTTCATCTCGCGGGCAGGCGCCGCGGGATTCACGCTCGAGGAATTGCTGGAGCAGATCCATGAGCGTCAGGACGATTCTGAAAAAAACGGAAGGTGAAGCGATGAAGCCAAATCAGATGGACATGCGGTTGAGCAGTGTGGGCGTGACGCTGTGCGTGATCTGCACGGCAGCGGGAGCCGCGATGTCGGCTCTGCTGGGCAATCCCTTGCCCGGTCTCGCTGGGGTTCTGGCAGGGGTCTATTTGTTGTTCTCTTTGCGCATCGCGGACCAGTGGGAGAAGGTGGCGGTGCTGCGCTTTGGAAAGTACGCGGGACTGCGGGGACCCGGGCTGTTCAACATGATCCCTGTAGTCGACCGCCTGAGCCGGTACGTGGACCAGCGGGTGCAGGTGGCCAGCGTTTCGGCCGAATCGACACTGACGCGCGACACCGTTCCCGTGAACGTGGACGCGATCGTGTTCTGGATGGTGTGGAACGCGGAGAAATCGATCCTGGAAGTGCAGGATTACACGCAGGCGATCATGATGAGCGCCCAGACGGCGCTGCGCGAATCCATCGGGCGGCATGAGTTGCACCAGATGGTGGCGGATCGCGAGACGCTGGGGCGCGAGTTGCAAAAGATTCTGGATGAGAAGACCAACCCGTGGGGGATCACCGTGCAGAGCGTGGAGATCCGCGACGTGCAAATCCCGGGGGGGCTCCAGGACGCCATGTCGCGCGAGGCTCAGGCGGAGCGGGAGCGGCGGGCGCGCGTGATTCTGGGCCAGGCGGAAACGGAGATTGCCGAGAAGTTCGCCCTGGCGGCGACCACGTACCAGAACAACCCCGTAGCCATGCACCTGCGCGCCATGAATATGCTGTACGAGGCCATCAAGGAGCGTGGGTCGATGGTGATTGTGCCTTCCAGTGCAGTGGAGACCATGGGATTAGGCGGAATGTTGGGCACGGCGTCGATGGGCGGAGCCAAGGTGCCGTAAGATGAATCATGCGCTGGATCACGTATACGCTGGCCGTGGCGCTGAGCGCCACGGCAATGTTAGCGAAGGATGACAAAAGCAAAGCCGCCGGGCGATTGGATGACTCGGCGGTTTTGTTTTCGGAAATCATGTCAGCTCCGGATCGATCGATTCCGCAGGATCTGTTGGACAAGAGCGAGTGTATCGTACTGGTGCCGGGCTTGAAAAAGGGCGCCTTCGTAGTGGGCGGAAAGTACGGGCGCGGTTTCGCCCTGTGCCGCGCTGCCGGCCAGGGATGGGGACCGCCGGCGGCCATCCGGATTGAAGGCGGAAGCTTCGGCCTGCAGGTGGGCTTTTCTTCCAGTGACGTGGTGCTGCTGGTGATGAATGAGCGGGGGATGAAGCGCTTGACTACCGACAAGTTCACCATCGGAGCGGATGCCACCGCCGCTTTGGGGCCGGTGGGCCGCAACGCCAGCGCGCAGACCGACGCCATGATGACTGCGGAGATCCTCTCGTGGTCCCGCTCGCGTGGCGTGTTCGCCGGAGCCTCACTGGATGGCGCCACACTGCGCAACGATCTGGACGAAAACAAGGCTCTCTACGGGCAACGCTGGACCAGCAAAGAGATTCTCAACAGCGGCGCCAAGATGCCGGCGGCCGCCGGAAAGCTGATCGCGGAGCTGAATAAGTATTCCGCTCGGAAGACGCGGTAACGCCGGCGATCCTGCCGCCGGTGAAACTCCTCCTATCCTTACAAGGTGAGCGTCACCTTACTCAACGTCCTGGGCCGATCCGGATTGAGCCCCTTCTGCTCCGCCAGGCAGGCAGCGAAGAGTTGCGCAGGTATCACATAAGGAATCGGTGTCAGGACTTCCTTCATGCGGCGAGGCAGCCGGATCACGCGGGTGGCGCGGGAATCCACCTCCCGGTTGCCCCCGTCGGTGATGGCCACGATCTCGGCCTGGAGGCCCTTCAGCCGGTCCATCGTCTCGCCGATCGACGGCCATGTCACGCCCGGCGGGGCAAAGGCGAACACCGGGAAATTCGGCTCTACCAGGGCGATCG
>OKRF01000252.1:9945-16835 GCA_900290315.1 Candidatus Sulfopaludibacter sp. SbA3
TGAAATTCGGCTCTACCAGGGCGATCGGCCCGTGCAGAAAATCGGCCGAAGAAAACCGCTCCGCCACCACGTAACAGGTTTCCATCATCTTGAGCGCGAACTCGAAGGCGTTGGCGTAGTTGAGGCCGCGGCCCACCACCACGGCCATGCGCATGAAGCGATACCGCTCGCTGAGCGCATCGATCTCTGATTCGAGCCGGAGGGCACCGGCGACCGCTTCGGGGATCCGCTCCAGGTCGGCAATGCGGATGGCGCCGCCCAGCGCGTAGGCCAGCAGATACATGGACAGCATCTGGCCAGTGTAGGTCTTGGTGGCTGCGACGCTTCGCTCTTTGCCCGCGCGCACCAGAATGACATGCTCGGCGATGCGCGCCAGCGTGCTGCCGCTTTCGTTGGTGATGCCCAGGGTGAGAGCGCCCTGCGCCCGCGCCTTTTCCAGCACCAGGTTCGTATCGGTGGATTCGCCGGACTGCGAAAGCGCCACCACCAGCGTATCCCGATAATCGAGGGGCGCGCCGTACAGCGTGGCGATGGAGGGCGCAGCCAGCGAAACGGGAATCCCGGTGGTGATTTCGAGCAGGTACCGCCCGAACAAAGCAGGTACCGCCCGAACAAAGCGGCGTTATCCGACGTGCCTCGCGCCACCAGCACTACCAGGCGCGGACGAGTCTTCTCTAAAAGGCGCTTGAACCGCTCCACGCGCCGCATCTCCGCGGACAAGGTGCGCGCCAGAGTTTCCGGCTGCTGCCGGATTTCTTCGAGCATGCGAGACATTCAGTCTCACCATAGCATCCGGCTGGGGTTGTGGGACGAATCGCCTTTGGTCGTCTGTCTTCCGGCGCAGCCGTGCCTGAGTCGTCCGTTTCAGAAGTACGTCGGCGTATCCCGGCCCGCGGCGAGACTCCATGGCCGTGCAGGTTGGGGTCAGACCGCTCTGTCCACGACGGCGCAAAAGCGGCGCCGCAAGACAGAGAAGTCTGACCCGGGGCGCACGCGTCCGCCCCAGAATACCTTGCCGTATTTACGAAATGGAGTACTTAGTTTACAGTGGAGTCTGCGGCCGGGTTTCCGTACCGAGATAGTAGGTCCCGGTCGGATTCTGATTGACTGGCTTGGTGATCAGGCGGGGACGCATCAGCACCAGCACCTCGGCCTTGCTTTGATCGTGTTCGCGCGTGGCGGTCAGATAGTTGAGGTAAGGCACGTGGTTGACTCCGGCGAGTCCCGCAATGTTATGCGCGTCGCTGGTATTGAGCAGCCCTGTCACCACGGCCCACTCGCCGATTTTGAGCCGCACCACCGACTTCAGGGAGCGATTCGCCAGGATGGGGAGGCCGTTGAGCGACTGGCCCGTCAGCACCTTGTACTGCGCATCTACATCCATCGTGGTCTCATCCATGTTGTGCACCACGGGGGTGACCTTCATGGTGAGTCCCAGATCTTCGAAATTGAAGGAAGGTGTCGGTGTGTAGGGCGTGATTCCATTATTTCCGACACTCACCGAGCCCACGCTGAAGTTCACCTGCACGGTCTGTGTGACGCTCCCCACGCTGATGCTCAATTGGCCGATGTAGGTATTCGCCGACAAGCCCGCCGGATTTGCGTAAATGGTCAAGCCGATGGCCTCATTGGCACTTATGGTAGAAGTGAATTGCGCCAGCGACAGGCCGGTCCCGGTGACAGTTGCGGAGAAAGTGCCGCTGGTGTCGCTCGTGATGGTAACGGTTTGCGGCACGATGGAACCCTGCAGGGTCGCGCTGATGTTGATCGGGTTCGGCGAAATGGTGAGGCCGGAGACGGTTCCTCCGTTCACTGTCAAAGTCACGTTCACGAATGCGGTGGACCCATCCGTCGATCTCACTTGCACGGTGCCATTGTAAATGCCGGTGGCGAGGTTGCTGGCGCTGGAACTGGGAGAGATGACCAGAGAGGTCGGCAGCGGACCGTTGGCCGTGGTTGCGCCATTCACCAGCAGCCAGGAGGTCGAGCTCGAAGCGGTTGCGGTGAAGGTAGTGGCGCCGTTGCTGCTCGATACATTCACGATTGTGGATGGCGGCAGAGTGCCGCCGGTTTGGAACGTCCAGGGTATGGAACTCTGGCTTAGGATCAAGGCCCCACTGGCAGTCACGCTGAACGTCACGGATTCCTCGACGGTAAAATCGCCCGCAGTCACGCTGAGAATGCCGAGATAGACTTGCGGCGCAATTCCGTTAGGATTTCCCAGGACCGTGACGCTCGCCTGTGAGCCCGCTGCCACCGTAGTCTGGGAGACCGTAACCAACAGGCCGGCCCCGGATACGGCAGCCGATAAAGTCCCGCCGCTGCCGCTGCTCACGGCAACTGTTTGCTGCACCGATAAGCCACTGGTGCTGGCGGCAAGGTTGACTACATTGGGAGAGAGACTGAGATTCTGTGCGCCGCCGTTCACTACCAGGGTTACCGTCATGTAAGAGACGGAGCCATCCGCCCCGCTCACTTGCACCGTGCCCAGGTAGGTGCCGGTCCCGAGCGTCGCAAGCGAACCGCCCGCCGAAAGGGTCAGAGTGTCCGGTAGAGTGCCCGAGGCGGTGGCCGCGCCGTTGACTAACAGCCACGAATCGGTACTGGTTGCATTGGCGGAGTAGAGGATCGCGCCGGTGCTGCTGGTGGCCACGCTGGATACGGGCCCCGGAACGTCGCCGCCGGAGGTATACGTCCAGGAGATCGCGGTCTGCGTCAGGGTGAGCGTGCCTGTGCTCGTCCCGCTGTTTGTGCCGTTGTTACCGGTACCCGGCAGAGTGTTGTTGGTGCCCGGTATGGTGCCCGGCGTGTTCGACTGTCCGAAGTAGCCCGATGTCAGCACCGGGTAGCGGTCGCCCACGTGCAATGTGGCCGGTTGCCCGTTGATGGCGCGGAGTTCCGCGCTGAGCAGCACTTTGCCGTTGTCCTGCGACATCTGCGCCACAAACTCCGGCATCATGATGCCGATTCCAAAAGCGGTCTTTCCCCCACCGAACTTCAACAGGCCGACGATATTCTGCGGGAGATTCACCGGGTTGTTGAGCCAGTTGGTCAGCGGCGTCAGGGTAAACATGGTGGGAAACTGCACCCCGTAGGTCAACATGTCGTTGCGTGTAACTTCCATGATCTGCATGTCGATCATCAACTGCGCCCGTGGATAGAGCAGATCACGAAACAGCGCCTGCGCCGGCAGCACCTTGGAAATACGGTCGCGGATGATCACGGTGTTGTTCTGCGTATCGAACGCTACCTTCTCCAGCGCCAGGGCCTGTTGCACGGCCGTGACCATGGAATTGAAATCCTGCGGCGAGGTGGCTTCCGGCAGACGGATCGATACCGTAACGGTAGGCTCCACTTCGGTGCGTTTCTGCGGAGTATCCTTAGCTACCAGAAACATTTTGCTGGTGACGGGCACCATGAAGGAATCGGTGGCGGCTTCCAGCGCATGGAAAGCATCGCGGTAATTCACTTCGTGCAGTTGGAAGCGGATGTAAGTGGTGGGAAGGTAATCGCCGTCGAAAATAACGGCGAGGCCGTAGATTTTGGCCAAATCCTCGAAAAGCTTCTTGGAATCGCCCTGCAGGTCGATATCGCGAATCGCCTCGCTGCTGACTTCCAGTTTGGTGGGCGGCAGCAGGCGCTTGGATTCCGCGACCTCCTGCAGCGTAGCCTCGGGAATCGGGGGCGGATCGGAATAGAGGTCCGATTCCAGGTCGGGGAGCGTGAGGGCGCCCGCCGGGGCCACTTTGGCTTCCAGTGAGCCTCGCGACTGCACCGCCTGGGCGCGCAGCCAATAGGTGTGATTCTTGGGGTCCATAGCGGCCGCTTCCGAATAAAGCAGGTACGCCTGAGCCATGTGCCCGGCCTTTTCGGCAACCCGGCCGCGCTGGTACAACTGGCGCGCCGAAGGTTCTTCGGCCAGAAGGCAGGCGCTCAGCAACAGGCAAAGAAGAGGCGCACGTGTCCGCACATATAGCTGACGCGCCGCCTTTGACAAACGTGCAAGGTACTTGTTGTGAGAACCTTAGGGAATGGGAGTATGGGCAGCATGGAAGGTCCTGACCGAGCATCCGCGCCTGCTGGTGGCTCCGTCGGTGGTTTTCGCCATCACGATGGGCGTGGCTTGGCTGGTGCGCCGGGTGCTGCTGGGAAGCTTGCGGGCATGGAACCGGCGAAACCGGAGCCGGCCCGGACTGATCCTGGCTGAGGCGCTGCGCGGTCCCACCATCATCTGGGTGCTCATCCTGGCCGCACACCTGGCGATTCAATCGTCGGAACTGCCAGCGGCCGTCCGTGACATCTGGGGACCCAATATTTCCATGGCCCTGTGGGCGGTGTCGCTGACCCTGATGTCTATGCGGGTGGCGGGCGACATCGTGCGGCACTACGGCGGGCAGATTCCCGGCGCGCTTCCGGTGACTACCCTGACCCAAAATCTGACCCAACTGGCCGTCCTGATTCTCGGGATCCTGTTGACGTTAGGCGCTTTCGGCCTGAAGATCACGCCGATCCTGACCGCTTTGGGCGTGGGTGGTTTAGCTGTCGCCCTGGCGCTGCAGGACACCCTGTCGAACCTGTTCGCGGGCTTCTACATCGCGGTGGCCGGCCAGATCCGGGTGAGCGACTACATCAAACTGAGCACCGGAGAGGAGGGTTACGTGACGGACATCACCTGGCAAAGCACGGCCGTCCGCGGGCTGACAAACAACCTGGTCATCATTCCCAATTCGAAGCTGAGCCAGGCCATTGTGACCAACTTCAGTCTGCCGGAAAAGCGCATGGGAGCATCCCTGCAAGTGGGCGTGAGCTACGGCGCGGACCTGGAACAGATCGAGCATATTCTGCTCGAAACGGCGCTACTGGGGGCCCAGGAAATTCCCGGAATGCTCGCCGAGCCGGCACCCTCGGTGTCCTTCGACCCTGGCTTCTGCGAATCGTCCTTGAGTTTTACTGTGGGGTACCAGGTGGCAGAGTTTGCCAATCAGTATGGTGTACGCCATCACTTGCGGAAGCGTATCTACAAACGCTTCCAGGAGGAAGGCATCGAACTGCCGTTTCCCACGCGAACGGTGTATTTGTATGGGCCGCAGAGCGTGAAACCGGACGGCGGGAAGACGGACCCATAGGGTTGTTTCGTTTTGCCGCCCTTGGAGACAATTCATCGTCGCCGGCTCCGGCGGCACCTGTGCCGCGGACAAGCCGCGCGAGCGAGGCCTCTGAGATTTGGTATCCTTGCCGCCTGTCAAAAGCTTCATAACCGGGTCTCGGATTTGCTTCCAGAGGGTACCAATGCTCGACGCAATCGCCGGTTCTGAAATCGAATCCCGTCAAGCTCTTCAGCGATTGCAGAGGATGGGCGAGGGCTGTAGTTTGCCGGAATCAATGGCCATGTTCCAGAAGGACACACGATCGCCTTTCGTCTGTCGTCCGGGCAACCTCAAAACCCGACGAACTTGTCGAACTTCACGCTGGAGTCGGTGCTGAACTTGCGGTAGTTGCGGAATTGAATCGAGTTCCGGGAGCAACTCCCGCTGCCGCTCATGCAGCCCAGATTCTCGCTGAGGACCGGAAGAAGATAGGTCCCTTGTTCGATTTTTACGAAGCCATACTCGAGCGTGGATTCCGCTTTACTGAGCGGATAATCGCGCGGCAAGACTGTGGTCCGCTGTTCGATGCGCAACACACGCCGGGTATCCCGATCGATCCACACGGCGCCCTGGTACGCCGGGCTGTAGTTTCGTCCATCGGGAGAAACCAGCGTCCAGTGGGAATTTGCTTGCGCCACGGTGTAGTCGAACACCACCGCGGGCCTGCCCGCGATGCGGTCGTCGCCGCGCCGTTTGAAGTTGGCGTTGGTGGCTAAAGACAGCACATCCTCCAAGGTAGTCGCAAACTCGCCGGTGGACCACGACCCGCTCCGCTCCGGTGGCACCCGCGTAGGGCTGCCATTCACCTGAATGTCGCGGTATTCTTCTTTCCCCTGCGAATAAGCTACCGTGGCGGTTACCACGTCGAGTTCCTGCCAGGAGGCCGGCCACCCACTACTGAAATACCGCGTGGTTGCCTGTTCCGCCAGGAAATTCGGCAGACTCGCGGTATAGGATGTCGCCGCCGCGCGGGCGTCGGTCAGGATAGCGGCATCGGTGTTCAATCGTGGCTCCCCTGACGTGGCAGCCACTGGAATGCCGCCGATCGGTTCGCCAGGCGCAACCACCGTCGGCGTCTCCTTGGGCGTTTCGGCTGCCTCGGTCGATTCCGCCGCCGCCGGCGCCTCCTGAGTCATCACTGTGCGAGTCCTTCCCAGGTCCTTCGCCTCCGGTGCACGCGCTTCCTCCAGTGGCTTTTCTGCCGACTTGCGTTCCGCCGCCGTCCCTTCGCGAACCATGACCACGCGAATGGCCGTCTCCGGATCGTCGGGATTCACCTGAACCGAAAGCTGATCGCCGGGATGGAGCAGCGAATCGCGAATCGCTTCGCCTTGCTTATCGCGGAACTGCGTCTTAGCCAGCAGGCGGAAACGCAGCACGGTCTTGGGGTTGGTCTGCAGGTATAGATCTTTCTCTCCCAACTTGCGCAGGCTGCCATCCACCGGCGCGAGCGCGACCTTGGACTCGCTCCCAGTGCCGCCCTTTTCTGTCGGCGACTTCCTCGGGAGCTTTACGCTCGGTACCGGCAGATTGATCGGGATGCCGCCCGGCAGGCGCGCGGGGTAGTCGTTGGGATATTGGCCCGGAGGATATTGGCCCGGTGGGTATTGGCCGGGCGGATATTGCCCGGGAGGATATTGCCCCGGTGGGTATTGGCCGGGCGGGTACTGACCAGGATACTGACCCGGCGGATACTGCGCCCAAGCCTGCAAGCTGAACAGCAGGAAGGCGGAGGCTTGGCAA
>OKRF01000192.1:0-3052 GCA_900290315.1 Candidatus Sulfopaludibacter sp. SbA3
GCTGTCCACGTCGCTGGTGGCGCTGGCCGGATCGGCGGCTCTGTTTCTGCTCTTGCGGGCGCGGTTGGGGCGCCTGCACGGGCGCCGCCTGGCCTGGAGCGGGACCAGGATTCTGGCGGCGGCGCTGGTGATGGGCGCGGCGACCTTCGCTTCCAACTCGGCCATTCTTGCGGCCATGGCGCCCGGAAAGGTGGCGCAACTGGCGGATGTCGCAGTCTCCATCCCGCTGGGAATCGCGGTATTCTACGCGGCCGCGCGTTTCCTGCGGGTGGAAGAACTGGAGGCGGTCCGGAATGCCGTGTTACACTTCCTTAAGGAATGCTCCCCGACCTGAAGTTGGTGATCCGCCTGCAGGATATCGATAATCGTCTTGCGGATCTGGCACGCGAGATCGCCACTCTACCCAAACACATCGCCGAAATTGAGAAGAAACTGCTGTCTCACGAGCGCAAACTCGAGGCGGATCGCGCGGCGTTGATCGCGAATCAGAAAGAGCGGAAGAAGTGCGAAGGCGACATTCAGGTGCAGGAGCAGAAGATCTCCAAGCTGAAAGACCAGATGCTGCAGGCGAAGACCAACGAAGTGTATCGCGCCTTTCAGAACGAGATCGATTTCTGCCAGAAGGAAATTCGCAAAGCCGAGGATCGCATTCTGGAGTTGATGGGCGAATCCGAGCCGCTGGATAAGAACGTGAAGGCGGCGGAGGCCGCGCTGAAGGCCGAGAAGGCCGAGGTTGAGAAGGAAAAGCAGCAGGTGCGGGAGCGCACGGCGGAAGATCAGAAATCGGCGGCCGGCTTGAATGTGGAACGGTCTGCCATTGTTGCGGGCATTGCGCCGGCGCACTACCAGCAATACGAAAAGGTCCGCAAGGCGCGCCGGGGAATCGGCGTGGCCGAAGCCCTCGATGGCCGCTGCGGCGTCTGCCAGATCCAGATGCGGCCGCAGTTCTTCCAGGAACTGCGCAAGGGCGAGAAGTTCATGCAGTGCGAGAGCTGCCTGCGCATTCTGTACTACAATCCGCCGGTAAAGGTGGAAGACCTGACCGGAGAGCCGGCGCCCGCCGCGCGGGAATAGCGCTCCGCAACGCCTTTCAATGGACATTGGCCCTGCTGTTCCATTCCATCAAGGCGGGGAAGCTCTCATTTCGGCGAGGCCAAGCTGAAGTTGCCTCCGCTCAATGTACTGATCGGGGCGAACGCGTCGGGAAAGTCGAACCTGGTTTCCGCTATCGGTCTGTTGAAAGCCGCTCCGGACGACCTGCGCGAGGCAGTGAGAACGGGCGGCGGAGTGCGGGAGTGGATTTGCAAAACGGAGCGGCGGCGGTGCGATCGCGCGGCTCGCCTGTGAAATTGGCCTCGGCGATTCCCCAACTGCCCTGGAGTATTCGTTAGAGTTCGCGGAACTCGACTTGACCTTTCATATCACCAGCGAGACGCTTCGCCGGGGGGCGCCCGGTCCTGGAGACTTTTCGCGCGCCATTCGACACGACACCGATTTCCGGTTTGGGAGAAGCTTTTGGCAAAATCGCGATTTTCCGCGACCTGGACACGGGACCCAGGTCTCCGGCGCGAAGGGGTGTTTCCGTCGATGAGGACAAGCAGTTTCTCAAGGAGAATGACGCTAACTAATCTGGCAGTGGTCCTGCAGGAGATCATCTTTCAAGGTCAACTGGATTTGATCCGGGAATACCTCCGCCGGTTCTGGGAGGCGGCGGAGGACGTTGGGATTCGCCTGGAAGGACGCGTGGCCTTAAGGAGCGCGGGGTTCAGGATCTGATTCCTGCGACCCGCCTTTCTGATGGCATGCTGAGGTTCCTGTGCCTCATAGCGGTGCTGATGCATCCGCTGCCGCCTCCGCTGATCTGCATCGAGGAGCCCGAACTCGGATTACATCCCGATGCCGTGGGCTTTCTGGCTGATGCCTTGCGCTCCGCGTCGACCCGGTCGCAGGTGGTGGTCACGACGCATTCCGAGACCCTGGTGAGCGCGCTTTCGGATGAGCCCGAATCGGTGGTAGTGTGTGAACGCTCGGATGATGGCGACACCCAATTTCGCCGTCTTCAAGCCGCTCAATTGGAGAAGTGGCTGGCGCAGTACCGGCTTGGTGAGTTGTGGCGGATGGGCGAGATCAGCGGGAACCGGTGGTAGCGGAGGTTCGCATCTACTTTAAGGGGACCCGGCACTCAGAAAAGGGATGGCGCTCTTCTTCAGGCCATTTGGTGACCAACCGCGCGGTGTCGCTGCTGGCTTAAGAGCCTCGGTGTTTTGGATGGTCCAATGCATGGAGTCCTGGTTTCCCGGCGATGCGGAGAAGCTCAAGGAGTATTACGGCAAGGGGTTTCGAGAAGGGGTAGTTTCAGGCAATACTGCCATCGAAGGAATTCCGAAAGCTGACGTGATGCGCCGTCTGAAGACAACGACCGAAGCAACCAGCAAAGGCCCACATCATAAAACCAAGCACGCGCCGTATGCCCTCAAACTGATTCGTCCTGGAGTGGTGGCACGCGCTTCGCCGCATTGCGCCCGCTTGTTTCGCGCCGCTGAGCGACTCGCCGGAAACGAGGTGAGGAGGTTGGGCGACCCGCGATAGCCCCCAGGGACAAAACCGCCCCCTTGCGTTGCGGTGCAGTGGCAAGGAGGCGGCGAAGAAAAGCGAGTTTTTCTCTTACGGGCGGTCGCCCCAACTATAGCCGATCCACACCATTCCCTGCAGCACGATGTTGCTGCCGAACTGCTGGGTCATATTGGGGATGTAGTGGATATCGATCTCCGGCCGAAGGTAGACATGGTCGTTCAGATAGATCTGCACGCCGGCGCCCCCGTTCATGTTGAAGTGGTTGGAACTGGCGTAATACTGCGTGAAGTTCTGGCTCCCGATCACCGAACTGGTGGCCGAGCCGCTCTGATAAAACTTGACATTCGCGCCGCCAATGCCGCCCCTCAGCTTGAAGCCGACTTTCTTGGTATTGACGGGCTGGTAAATTGCATCGAAATCGAACAGGGTCACGCGGGTCTGCAATACCAGGGTGCTCAAGCCGTTAGCCGCGGCGGAC
>OKRF01000192.1:3062-11434 GCA_900290315.1 Candidatus Sulfopaludibacter sp. SbA3
AAGCCGTTAGCCGCGGCGGACGAACTCATGTCGACGTAGTTCTGTTTGGAAGGCTGGAAACTGACATCGGCCCCCACTCCGAGTTTCTTCCACAGCATCAGGTCGCCGCCGAAGCCCATCATGAAACTGCTCAGAGCGGGAGTCGACACACAAGGCGGAGCCTGCTGACTAACTGGCACAGCATTGGGCCCCGAGCAGGCGTTCAAGTTTTGATCGACTTGAGTCGAATTGGCCTTATCGTGGACAAAGCCGAATCCAAGGTTGATGTCGAATTGGCTCTGGGCGCTGGCGAATGGAACGCAGCAGAACAGCACGAAAAGCAGCGGAAGGTAGCGGGAAATGCGTCTCACGTCAGAAATCTCCTCTAGTTTTGCGGGTTGCGCACACAATTCAGATTATCCCTTATTACGGGCGGCCGGTCATGGCCATTACGAGCCTTGCAACGCAGAATCTGTGTCGTTGCAACACATACGACGTGACGTCGGATGTCGCGGTTTCAATACTAACAAAAACTTAACGGTGCTGGCAGCGGGGGCAAAAGTGAGAGGAGCGCTGCGTCACCAACACGCGGCGGATCAACGTGCCGCACGTCACACAAGGCTCGCCGGTGCGCTGGTAGACGCGGTGGCTGAACTGAAAGAATCCCTTCCGGCCTTCCGCATCCACGTAATCGGAGATGGAAGAGCCGCCGGCGGCGATGGCTTCGGTGAGCACTGCCACCATGGCATCGTAGAGGCGTCGCATGCGCTCGCTGCGCAGCCGGCTCGAAAGAGCCAGGGGGTGAATACCGGCGCGGAACAGTGCTTCATCGGCATAGATATTTCCGACTCCTCGGACAAATGCCTGATTGAGCAGCAGCGCCTTGATACGCGTTTTATGACTCTTCACACGCGCCGCGAATTCCGCGAAGGGGATCTCCAGGGGCTCGGGGCCCAAGCGGGCCACGCGCGCCGGAAACTCCTCACTGAATTCCAGGCAGCCGAACTGGCGGCTGTCGTCGTAAAGCAGCACGCCACGGTCGAACGTCAGGACCGCGTGAGTGTGCTTTCCGGTGGGTCCAGCGAGTAGCAGCCGGCCGGTCATGCCGAGATGGATCATCAAGTACCCGCCGCCCTCCAGGGATACCACGATGAACTTGCCGTAACGCTTAATGGCGGAGATTCTGTGGCCCTGGATGCGCGCGGCCATGCGGTCCGGATCTCCGCCGCGCAGCACGCGGACGCAGCGGAATTCCGCCGATATGATGCGCCGGCCCACCAGCGGAGCGATGGAGCGGGCTACCGTTTCAACTTCGGGAAGTTCCGGCACTCAGGGCACCTGCAAGAGGATGTCGTCGCCTTCGATTCTGACCGGAAACGTGGCAAGGCGTTTGGTGGGGTCGTAATCGTAAGCTCCCGTGCGGCAGTCGAATTCCCACATGTGGTAGGGGCACACCACATGGCCGCCGTGAATCTGCCCCTGGCCCAAGGGGCCGCCGCGATGCAGGCACACACCATCGATGGCGTGGATGGAACCGGCCACATTGCAGATGGCGTAAGGCTGATGTCCCACCAGCACTTCCATCACGGAATCGGGAGGCAGGGAAGAGAGCTTCCCGACCGGAATGAACGGCATAACCACAGTGTATACTGGCAGGAATTATCGGAACTCGTTTTGCCGTTCTCGAAGACGGCTGCGGACCTGGACGACCGGTCGAGAAACGGCTCGCTGCGCTTGCCGCACCGGCGACAAGATCGCCGGCGTTACCCGCTTTTTCAGGAGGGTCGTCATAAAGGGCAAAGCCGAGCCAGCCACGGAGATTCGCCAAAAGGCGGCGAATTTCAAGCCTGTTGGGGCGCCCGCACGCGGGCAACGATGGGTATGAAAATGGGGGGAACGCGTCGGGATTTCGCGAAGGGGCAAATTCGAGCCAGGCACGAAGATTCGCCAAAAGACGGCTAATTTCGAGCCTGGCACGGATTTGCGGCGGACACGCGGCTCGGGATTTTCGAGGGTGGCACGTTTTGCAGTGTACACTGCAGACGAACGAGGCGCCCGTTGGATTCGGTACAATCGATAGAGCCTCATGCAGACAATCCTCGTGATTGACGACGACGAAAGCCTGCGCGACACAATCGGGGTCATGCTGGAGCAGGAAGGCTTCCGGGCGGTCCTGGTGGGCGACGGAAAGAGCGGCTTCGACAAGGCCGTCACCTTGAAACCGGACTTGGTTCTGGTGGACCTGCGCCTGCCTGGCATGAGCGGTACGGAGATCTGCAAGGAACTGCGGGCAGCGCGCGTGGATACTCCCATTATTGTGCTCAGCGCGGTGGGCGACGAACTGGACAAAGTCCTGCTGCTCGAAATCGGTGCGGACGACTACGTGGTGAAGCCGTTCGGCACGCGGGAGTTGATGGCGCGCATTCGCGCGGTGCTGCGGCGGGCTTCCGCCGATGCCCGCAAGGTGATCCAGTTCAGCAATAACCAGATCGATTTCGAGCGTCGCATCGTCACCCGCAAGGGCGAAGAGTTGAAGCTCACTCCGGCGGAGTACAACCTGCTCAGTTACTTCCTGCATAACCCGGACCGCCCCTTGACGCGCGACATGATTTTGAACTCCGTGTGGGGCTACGAGTTCTTTCCAAATACGCGGACGGTAGATGCTCACGTGGTGAAATTGCGGCAGAAACTGGAACCCGACCCCAATACGCCGCGTCACTTTTTGACGGTTCACGGGGTGGGTTACCGCTTCGTGCCGTAACAGAATTTACAGTTCCCAGGCCGGTTGGATGCGGGACAATATTCACATGCCAGTCGAGGGAGCCCATCCGGTTTTGATTGTGGAGGACTCCGAAAATGCGGCCGCGATGCTGGAAATCGCCCTGGGAGACATACCGGGCGTGACGGTGCGCCTGGCCACCAACGCGGTGGAAGCACTGCGGATCCTCAATGCCGGCGGGCCCGCGGTGGAGGCCATCGTGACCGACCTGAACATGCCGCGCATGGACGGCTTCGAGTTGATCCGGCGCATCCGCGAGGACGTCAAACTCTGCGCCACCCCCATCATCGTAGTGAGCGCAGACACCGACCCCGCCACCCCCTGCCGCATCGCCCAACTGGGCGTCAGCGCCTTCTTCCCGAAACCGTTTTCTCCCGCGCAAGTGCGCCGGAAACTGGAGCAACTACTCGATGGCGCCGCGTAAAGAATGGTTCGGAGCGGTTGGCACGGCAGCAGTCATTCTTCTATTTCCCCTGCTGCTCTCGGCGCAGAGCCAGCCTCCACCCGAGTTGAAAAGCATCCTGGACCGCCTGGACCGCCTGGAACAGGAAAACCGTTCGCTCGCCGAACAGGTGCGGGATCTGCGTGCGCAACTGGCGGCAGCCCGCGGCGAAACGGTTCCGGCATCGGGGGATGCCAACACGCCTACCACCGAAGAGCGCCTCGACATCCAACAGCAGCGCATCGAAGAGCAGGCGCAGACCAAGGTGGAAGCATCGCAGAAGTTCCCCATCCGGCTGACCGGCATGGCGCTGTTCAACACTTTCCTCGATTCCCGGCAGAACGGCGGCGTGGATTATCCCACAGTGGCCTTTCCCACTGGGCCCGGGAGAGCCGGAGCCACCTTCCGCCAGACCATCGTGGGACTGGAATTCCACGGGCCGCAAACCTTTTGGGGGGGCACGGTGCGGGGTTCGGTGTTCATGGATTTCGCCAGCGGGGCCAGCACGTTGTCGCAAACCATGCGGCTGCGCACCGGGTCGATTGAACTGGATTGGAAGACCCGTAACATCCTGGTTGGAGTGGAGAAGCCGATTTTCAACCCGCGGGAACCGAGTTCCCTGGCGCAGGTGGCCGTCTCCCCGCTTACCGGGGTGGGCAACCTCTGGCTGTGGGTGCCGCAGGTCCGGCTGGAACAGGATGTGGCATTCGGACCGCGCGCCGGATTGCGCGCCCGTATGGGAGTGGTAGAGACGCGCGAAGTAGGTCCCTACGAAACCACGCAACTGCCACCCGGCGTGGAGGCGGCGCGCCCCGCGCTGGAGGGCCGCTATGAACTGTTTTACAACCTGGACAGCGACCGGCGGCTGGAGATTGCACCCGGCTTTCATACCAGCACCACGCACGCCTCCGGCTTCTCTATCCCGTCGAATCTCTTTTCCCTGGACTGGCTGTTCATTCCGTGGCGGGCAGTGGAGTTCACGGGCGCTTTCTTCAATGGCGAGAACGTCGCCAACCTCGGGACCGGGGCGATCAACGAGGGGTATGCCGTTTACAAAAACCGAGCATGGTCGATCGACTGCCTGGGTCTGTGGGGCCAGTTCACCGTGCATGCGGCGCCGCGCCTGGACGTGCATGCGTTCACAGGGCGCCAGAACTATGGAGTGCGCTATCTGAGCACGGGAGATGTCAGCCGTAATGCGATGTTCGGAGCGAACCTCTTCTACCGCATCGCGCCGAATGTTCTTCTTGGACCGGAATTCTCGCAGTTGCGAAGCATTTATATTGGCCAGGGTGTCCGGATCAACAACCACTATGATTTTGCGTTGGCTTATCTTTTCTAGCTTGGCTCTCAGCATGGCGCAAGCACCCGCGGGCCGCGGCGCGAGTGTGGGCGGACAGGTGGAACTCACCAACTCCCAGGATTCGGCGGCGCGCAAACACAACTACTCCGGCGTGGTCCTGTGGCTGCAGCCGGTGGAGCGCGATGCCAGCGTGCCGGTGGTGCCGCGCCACGTGGAAATGAGGCAGCAGAACAAGCATTTCACGCCGCACGTAGTAGCTATTCAGGTGGGCGGCACGGCGGACTTTCCCAACCTGGATCCCATCTATCACAACGCCTTTTCCAAGTTCAGCGGCCAGCAGTTCGATATCGGGCTGTATCCTCCCGAGACCTCCAAGCCGGTGCCGTTCCACAGGCCTGGAATCGTGCAGGTATTCTGCAGTATTCACGCCACTATGAGCGGCATCATCGACGTGGTGCCGACGCCGTGGTACGACGTGACGAAAGCCGACGGCAAGTTCAACATCGCCGGGGTTCCACCGGGCGAGTATCAGTTGCACATCTATCACGAGCGGGCCCTGCCGGCGAACCTGCAGTTCCTGGAACGGCGCATCACCGTGCCCGAGGGCGGTCTGAAGCTACCGCTCATTTCCATTACGGAGACTGGATTTGTTCCGGCTGATCACCTGGACAAGCACGGCATGCCGTACCCCAAGCCGGCCGCGGACGGCACGTACATGGGAGGTCACTAATGCGATCCCGATTCGCGCGGCTTTCGCTGCTGGTGAAGATCCTGCTCTCCACCTCCTGCGCGGTAACCCTGCTGTTCGCCATCACTACGTTCATCGTGTTGGGTAACGTCAACCGCACCATGTCGGACAGCCTGAAGGAAGAGGTGCGAGGCAGCTTCCAGGCATACACTTCGTTATGGAAATCGCGCCAGAACCTGCTGGAATCGGTCAGCCGCATTGTCAGCGAGATGCAGGAGGTGCGGACCGTGATCCGGACCGGCGACAAAGCCACCATCGAAGATAGCGCCGGCGAGCTGTGGTCCAAGATATCGAAAGCTGACGCGATTTTCCTGGTCACCGAGCCGAGCGGCAAGGTGCTGGCATCGCTGGGCGGCGTCACTTCGCCCTCCCTCATGCAGAGCCTGGCCATTGTCCGGGCCGCGGCAGCGAAATACCCGCCACACATTGAAGATCCGCGTGAGGTGGCGAAGCTGCAGGATTCCGGCTTCTTCTTTCAGAACGGCGATCCCTGTGAGCTGTATCAGATCACCATTACGCCCGTTTACTTCGATTCCTCGCAGGGGCAGGACCTGCGTAAGATCCTGGTGGCCGGCTACAAGGTGGACGAGGCTACAAGGTGGACGCGCTGGTGGCCAAAGAGCTCAGAGACGCCACCGGCAGCGACATCCTGTTCGACACTGCAGACGGAGTGATTGCCTCTACCCTGAACGAGCGGGCCACGGCGGTCACGCGCGCCAATCTGCTGCGCACCAAAGAAACCGACCTGGTGAGTGACGGCGTACATAAATACGCCTGGGTCCGCCAGTCCTTGCTGGACATCTCCCACAACAAGGTGGCGGAGATCTGCATTCTGCGTTCGTTTGAAGGCGCCGAACATCGCATTGCCGGCCTTTCGACCACCATCCTGTTGCTGTGGCTGGTTGCGATGTGCGCAGGGATGGCTCTGACATATCTGCTGCCCGCCGCATCGTGGAGCCGGTGGAACAACTGGACAGGGCCGCGGCCGAGGTGGCGCGCCAGAATTACGCCATCGAAGTGGAAGTACGCAGCGAAGACGAGATGGGCCGCCTGGCGCGCACCTTCAACACCATGTGCGCCTCCATCCGGCAGGCGCGGGAAGAGCTGATCCGCCAGGAGCGCATTTCCACCATTGGCCGCTTATCGGGATCCATCGTGCACGACCTGCGCAATCCGCTGGCGGCCATCTACGGCGGCGCGGAAATGCTAGTGGATGCGGACCTGCCCCCGGCTCACGTCAAGCGCCTGGCGGGCAACATCTACCGCGCCTCCCGGCGCATTCAGGAACTGCTACAGGATCTGCTGAACGTTTCGCGCGGTAAGAGCGGCGCGCCGGAGCCCTGCCGCCTGCGCGAAGTGGCGGCGGCGGCCTGTGAATCGTTGGCTGCTACGGCGGAGGCGCAGGGCGCGACTCTGGCTCTGGATATTTCGCCGGAGATCGAACTGCCGCTGGAGCGCAGCCGCATGGAGCGCGCCTTCGTCAATCTGATCGGCAACGCCATTGAAGCCATGCCAGGAGGTGGCGAGGTGCGCATCTCGGCCGTACTCGATGCGGGCTCCGTACTGGTGCACGTGGATGATACCGGTCCAGGCGTGGCTCCCGAGATCCGGTCCAAGCTCTTCCAGCCTTTTGTGACGGCTGGAAAGCGCAACGGCCTGGGTCTTGGCCTGGCGCTCACCCGGCAGACGGTCCTGGAGCACGGCGGCGACCTATGGGTGGGATCCGCCCCCGGCCGCGGCGCGCGCTTCAGCCTGCGGCTGCCGGCGGCACATGTGGTCCAGCCGCAGGGCATCGCGGTATAGGCGAGCAGGCCAGACGATCGTTGTGTGTCGTCTGTCAGTAGGGGCGGACCGCCCCGCAAAACGGGATGAAAAAACCGGCGGTTGGTAGCGCCCCGGGTTGCACTGGCCGACCGGCGATAAGATCGCCGGCGTTACCCGTCGCTGGGCCGGTTTTTCGACCCTGTCGGGATGGGCGCTCGCCGCCATCTCTCTGCGAGGTGATGGACAGGTGTATCATGAAACCGATTAACAGGTCTGATTCTATGTTCAAACGAAATTGGAGACTGATTGCCGCTGGCTTTCTGGCGGCACTCACAGCGGCGGTAGGTGCCGCTCAACAGACGGACGTGGAGGGCAGCAAAGACCACCCATTGGTGTCAAGATATCCGGGGCTGGTCATCACCGAGTATTACACCACGGAGTTCGACGAATTCACGCTGCCGCTTGGCAAGCTGAAGACTGACGTCACACTGGAAAAGAGCCAGCACCTGGAAGGCAAAGTCACCCGAATCCTCTACGAGGGTCCGGCCGGCCGCTCGCTTCTGGAGATTTATCGCAATTATGAAAGTGCACTTACCAAAGGCGGCTTTCAGATCCTGTTTGCCTGTGCCAATAACCAGGGGTGCGGGGACGGACACCCCGCGTTGTATGCCCCGAAAGGCGACGAGGACTGGAGTTGGAGTGCCGGCCAGCGCTACGCCTCGGCGAAATTGTCCCGGCCCGCGGGTGACGTCTATGTGAGTCTGCACATCGGGCAATGGAGCAATCTGGATAGGGGGCCCGCCATACTGCTCTACGTCGTCGAGGTGCAGCCGATGCAGGGAGACCTGGTCACCGTGAATGCCGCGGCACTGGCGGGGGAGATCACCAACACGGGCCACTCGTCCGTATATGGAATCTACTTCGACACTGGCAAGGCAGACGTGAAGCCGGAATCGGACGCAGCGCTGAAAGAGATCGCCAAGCTGCTGCAGCAGGATGGCCAGCTCAAGCTGCTGGTGGTGGGACACACCGATAATGTGGGAGCCCTGGCGTCGAACATGGATCTTTCCCGGCATCGCGCGGAAGCGGTGGTTCAGGTGCTGGCCAACAGGTACGGCATTGCGCCGGCGCGCCTGAGTGGGCAGGGCGCTGGTCCGCTCGCGCCAGTAGCTTCGAACAAGAGCGAAGAGGGGCGGGCCAGGAACCGGCGAGTGGAACTGGTCGAGCAGTAACGCCGGCGAGCCACGCGCAACTTCTTCGAGAACGCAAAAAGACAGGGTCGAAAAACAGGGGCCTGGGGCCGGGGTATTGTGCGGCTCGCTTCGCTCGCCGTACCGGCGGCGAGACCGCCGGCGTT
>OKRF01000192.1:11444-22389 GCA_900290315.1 Candidatus Sulfopaludibacter sp. SbA3
CGTACCGGCGGCGAGACCGCCGGCGTTACCCGCCGGTCTTTCATGAAGTTTCGCGGCCGGAACGCCCATCCCACAGACGACAGAAAACGATCGTCTGTCCCACTGGCATAGCGGCGCCGGGTGCTACGCTGGAGTTTTGTCTCGCCATCCTTTATTCAGGCCTTATCTCGCGCTGATCGCGGTCTGTTTTTTCTGGGGCACCACGTACCTGGGGATCCGCATGTCGCTGGAAACGTTCCCGCCCTTGACGCTGGTCAGCGTGCGGTACATTCTGTCCGGCAGCATCACTTTGCTCTTCGCTGTGATGCGCGGCTCTCCGCTGCCGCGGGGACGGGAATTGGCCGCCGCGTGCTTCAGCGGCCTTCTGGTGCTTGGTGTGGGCAACGGCGGCCTGGTGTTTGCCGAGGTGATCATTCCCAGCGGCATCGCCGGCCTGATCGTGACCATGTCGCCGTTCTGGATGGTGGGCGCCGAGGCGCTGCTCCCGGGCGGCGAACGGCTGCACGCGCCGACTATCGGCGGAATGGCCGTAGGGCTGGCCGGAGCCGCTCTCCTAGCCACTCCCGATGTGGGTGCGCACTCGGTGGACCGCAATCTGCTGAACGGCTTTCTGATCCTGCAGGTAGGGATGGCGGGCTGGTCGTTCGGTTCCATCTACCAGCGCCGCAAGGCCGGCAAGGCTCACCCCATCGTGGCCGGCGGGGTGCAGCAACTGGCGGCGGGCCTGATGATGGCGCCGTTCGCGCTGGCCATTCCGCAGGCTCCTCTGCACTGGAGCACGCGCGGCGTCACGGCCCTGCTCTACCTGGTCTGTTTCGGCTCCCTGGTGGGCTACAGTGCGTACGTCTACGCCATGGATAAGCTTCCGGTGGCGATTGTCTCGGTCTACCCTTACGTCAATGCAGTTGTGGCGGTGGCGCTGGGATGGTTGTTCTATCGCGAACACTTCGGCATGCGCGAGGCCGTTTCCATGGTGATCATTTTCGCGGCCGTGGCCGTGGTGAAACGGTACTCGCAGCATCCGATGCCGGCTAGTCGCGCCCGAGCATGGCCCCTAACGCGCCGCCCGCCATGCTCAGACAAATGATGAATATGAACAGCATGAGGAAGAAGAAGACCACGGCTGTGGCGATGCCTTCGCCCGTCCGCAGCATCTGGTTCATCTGGGCGAGCATGGCTGGGTCTTGCCACGGGGAACTTTTGATTTGCTCTTGAAATGTGGTGATCAGGCGTCCCGAAATGGCGGCGGGCAGCGCCAGCGCGGTGAGCACCACGGTCCAGATGCCGAACATCATGAGCCCGGTGATCCAGCCCATGCGCACGCCGCCGCCGACGTTCAGCAGCGACCCCGTCTTGCGGCGGTAGAAAAGTGCGGCGAAGAATCCCGCGGCCAGCCAGCTCAGAATGGGCAGGACGGTAAAACTCAAAAGGGCGCCGCCCATCGCCACCACCATCGCGATTCGCACCGCCACGGGATTATGGAAATTCAGCGGCAGCGGCTCCGGACGCGGCACGGCGGCGGAGCCGTGAATACGGGGGCGGGTTCTGCGTCGGGAACTGCTATCAGGTCCCTCTGGGCCTTTCCGCACTTATGGCAGAACAGGGCGTCCGGCGGCAATTGAGCGCCGCAACTGCAAAATTCGGGCATCTGAGTCGTCAGTTTCAGTTTGACACATCTTACCGGAAACGCACCTTGACATCCGGCTTGTTCTCCAGGTGCGTGGTGTCGATGAAGCGCACCCGCGGGGTGGTGGACGTCATGACGACGGCCTGCGTCAGTACGCCATCGCCGGAAAAGCGGACGCCCCGCAGCAGGTTGCCATCGGTGACGCCGCACGCGGCAAAGACCAGATTGCGTCCCGGCGCCAGTTCCGGGGTGCTGTAGATGCGGTGCGGGTCGGCGATGCCCATGGCTTGCATGCGCTCCTTTTGCGCCTCGTCCTTGACGATGAGCCGGCCCAGAATCTCCCCGTTGAGGCAGCGCAGAGCGGCGGCGGTGAGGACGCCTTCGGGCGCGCCGCCGGAACCCATGACGGCATGCACGCCGGTGCCCGCCACAGCGGCGGCGATGCCGGCGGATAAGTCGCCATCGGAGATCAGGCGAATGCGCGCACCGGCATGGCGAATGTCGGCGATGAGTTGCTGGTGGCGGGGCCGGTCCAGCACGACCACCACCAGGTCGTCCACGCCGCGCTGCAGGCGCCGCGCGATGGCTTTCAGGTTGTGTTTGACGGGCGCCGCCAGGTCCACTGCGCCCTTTGCAGCCGGCCCCACCACAATCTTTTCCATGTAGCAATCGGGAGCGTGCAGCAGGCCGCCGCTCTCCGAAGCCGCCAGGACGGTGATGGCTCCGGCGCCGCCGGTGGCGCACAGGTTGGTGCCCTCCAGCGGGTCCACCGCGATATCCACGGTGACGGGGTTTTCGTGACTGCGCGAGCCCACTTTCTCACCGATGAACAGCATGGGGGCTTCGTCGCGCTCGCCTTCGCCGATCACGATGGTGCCATCGATCGGCACGGTATCCAGGCAGCGCCGCATGGATTCCACGGCCGCCCGGTCGGCCGCGTGAGCGTCCCCCATTCCCATGGTGCGCGCCGACGCGATGGCGGCGTCTTCCACCACGCGCAGCATTTCGAGCGAGAGGTCGAACATGTGGTAGCTTTCTCCTCATGGACAATAACACAATCCTCGTGCTGGCAAATCCAACAGAACCGCAGCTTGCCATGCTCGAGGAGTTGCCGCCGGAGACTGGTCTCGCCGTGGGAAACAGCCCTGAGGCGTTTGCGCGGACGGCGGCCGATGCAAATGTGCTTTTCAACTGGTCGGGTTCCCGTGCGCTGCTGCGCGAGGTGTTCGCCATGTGCCCGTCTCTTGAGTGGGTGCATGCGCGTTCGGCCGGCCTGGATTCTGTTTTGTTTCCCGAACTGGTGGAGCATCCGGTGCCGCTTACCAATGGAAGCGGCGTGTTCAGCCCGTCGCTGGGCGAATTCGTGCTCGGCGCGATCCTGTACTTCGCCAAGGACTTTCGCCGCATGGTCCGCCACCAGCAGGCGGGCCAATGGGAGCCCTTCGACATCACACTCATCTCCGGTCAGACGGCCGGCATCATCGGTTATGGCGATATCGGCCGCGCCTGTGCCACGCGCATGAAGGCCATGGGATTGCGCGTGCTGGCGGTGAAGCGCTCGGGTCCGCCGCTGTACAACGCAGATCCGCTGGTGGAGCAAATCTATGCTCCTGACCGCCGCATCGAAATGATCCAGCGGTGCGACTACATCGTGGTGGCCGCGCCGCTCACCGGGCAGACACGCGGCATGTTGGGGCCGGCCGAGTTTGCCGCCATGAAGCCATCCGCCGTGGTGATCAACGTGGGCCGCGGCCCGGTCATCGACGAAGCGGCCATGGTGCAGGCCCTATCCCAGGGCTTGATCAAGGGTGCGGCGCTGGACGTTTTCGACCAGGAGCCACTGCCGGCCGGCCATCCCTTCTACGGCCTCGAAAACGTACTGCTCTCGGCCCATTGCGCCGATCACACGCCGGATTGGATGGACCTTGCCATGCGCTTCTTTCTCGATCAGTTCGCACGCTTCCGCAAAGGCGAGCCGCTGCTCAACGTAGTGAACAAGCAGTTGGGTTATTGAGTGACGCACCCACCTAATCACCCCTAACCAACATCCGATTTCCAGCCAGGAGGCCCGCTCGCGCGCCTCGTGATAGCCTGTCAGAGAGGCGCACTATGCCCAATTTTAACGGTAAAGACATTTCCCGGCGCAAGTGGATGAGCGTTTCGCCGGCGGTTTCCGGATTGCTGGCGGTGAGCCAGGCGCAGTCCCAGTCGCCTGTCGACAAGAGCCTCGGGGCCAAGACCTATAACGTCCGCGATTTCGGAGCTAAAGGCGACGGCACTTCGCTCGACACCGTGCCCCTGCAAGCTGCGATTGACGCCTGCCACAAAGACCAGGGCGGTACGGTCCTGGTGCCCGCGGGCGTGTTCGTCATAGGGACCATTGAGATGAAGAGCAACGTTACCCTGCACCTTGCCGCCGGGGGCAAATTGCTAGGCAGTGCCGATGGCAAGCAATACCACGCCGTCGATGAGATTCCGCTGCACGGAGACACGACTCTGGAAGACGGTAACTGGGCTCTCATCTTCGCCGTCAAGGCGCAGAATTTCACCGTGGAAGGGCCGGGAACCATTGACGGCCAGGGCGCGCAGTTCCGCAGCCCCAGCCGGGGCGTTTCACCACCGTCAGGAATCGGCGGCTCACACCGTCCATACCATCTGCTGTTTCATCAATGCCAGAATTTCTCGGTGCGTGACATTTTCCTGAAGGACTGCGCGTTTCATTCGGTGCGCATCAACCAAAGCAGCTACGGGAAGCTGGAGGGCATTCGCATCTATAACCGGGTGAATCACAATAATGACGGGTTTCACTTCGTCAGTGCGCAGCACGTCGCCATCAGCAACTGCGATGTGCAGTGCCAGGATGATGCCTGCGCCCTGTTCGGAAGTTGCCAGTTCATTACGGTTACGAATTGCTCGTTTAGTACGCGGTGGTCGGTGTTCCGCTTCGGCGGTGGCACAGCGGAAAACATCTCCGTTTCCAACTGCCTGATCTACGACACCTATGGTTGCCCGATTAAGATCCGCGGGGGCGAAGGGCCGCGACTGGAGAACATCTCATTTTCCAACATCGTGATGAAGAACGTTACTGGGCCGATTTCGATCTGTCTGGGTCCGCGCAATCAGCGGCCAGGCGCGGGGCAAACAGAGCAGCCCCAAACACAAGGGGTGGTCCGAAACATCTCCTTCCGCGGCATTCACGCGACAGTGAGCGTCCCGGTGCAGTTTCCTGATGTACCATTCACCAGCGGGTACAACCCGGGCGAAATCAAGAGCTGCATTGGCTTGAGTGGCGTCGGCGCGTTCATTGAAAACATCAGCTTCGACGATGTACACGTCACGTTTCCGGGCGGTGGCACGGCGCAGGAAGGGGCGTTGAGGGATGTTCCGAAGGTGGTGGGCGAGTACTATGCCGCGGGTGTCTTTCCGGCCTACGCTCTTTATGCGCGCAACGTGCGCGGCCTGACGCTGAACAATGTGCGGTTCGAAGTGGCCGGAGAGGAACTGCGTCCGGCGATTGTGTTCGACCACGTGGACGATGCTACGGTCAACGGTTTGACGCTGCAGGCCGATCCGAAAGCCGAATCGATCGCGCGGTTCATCGATTCCCGTGACATATTGCTGAGCGCCACACGAGTGAATAAGCCAGGCCCCGTCTTCCTGCGGGTAGAAGGCGCCGCGAGCCAGGGGATCACAATTGATGGCGGCGACCTTTCGAAGGCGGCGAAACCTTTGTCCATCGGCGCGGGCGCGGCCGATAACAGCGTCAAGGTGCGGGAATGATTGCGGCAGCCGCGCAAATGAACGGGGCCGGCAGCGCGATGGCTCCGGCCCACGTAGTGCTGTAGCGCATGTCGCCAAAGGCTACTTGGTGAGACCCTGCACAAAGATGGCGCGATAACTCCCCACAGACGCTTCGGTGCCGCTCACCTCCACGATGTGGCCCATGTGGTCGGAGGCCGAAGCTTTCGCGTCCACCCCGCCATCGCGCCGCGGATCGTGCTCTTCCGGCATCAGCATATAGAGCGCGCCGGTGCGCGTGAGCAGGCCGATGGGCTGCCCGTTGGCCACGCACTTCTNNTGCTGTTCACACCGGCAGCGACCGAAGTCGTGGTCCAGGGCGATGCTGCGTCGGGCTTGGTCCCGATGGTCGCCATCGGCTTATCCCAAGTGCCGTTCTCCACTGTCATTTCCGGGTGTAAGATGCCGGAAGCGGCGGGAGCTTTTTTCGGCGTGTCCTTCTTCTCCTGCGCGGTCAGGGTCAATGCGGCCAGCAGGGCCACCAGACAGATCGAGATTTTGCGTTTCAAACGAACCCTCCATTCCTCAGCTAGAAAGCGTACCACGGGGAAGCGGGGGTTGGGGATTAAGGGTTGGGCGGTCTGCGGATGCGACCCTTCAATTCCGGAGCGATCCGTTCGAAGTCTCGCACATTGAAGGTGTAGATGATCTCCGCTCCCGCTTTTTTCGCCGCCGCCAGGATCAACGCGTCGTAAATCTTTCCTCCCGAGAATCCAGCTTCGGCCATGTGCGCGACCGTAGCGAGGTACTCCGCTCCAGTTAGTGTAATCAGGCTGAGACGCTCCTTGAGATCTTGAATAAACAATATGCACTGTTCGGGCAGGATTGGCGGCTTGACCGGGAGGCGGGTCGTCACAGAATAGAGTTCAGCCACGGAATGAACGGAACAGCAAGAGGTGCTGAGAGTGGCCCTTCGATAAACCCGAAAGGCGGAATCATGGTCGGGATGGTCCTCCCAAGATGCCGCCACCAACACGGAAGTATCGAAGAACAGTCTCACTTCATGAGTTCCTGGATCCGTTCTTCCCGTAGCTGATCAATCAACGCAACGATATCCACGGGAGCGGTCTTCGAATTGCTTCGGTATACCCAAATTCCCTGTTTCTTGCGGATGTTGCTCCCGGAGCGCCTCGGCCTCAAATGGAGCGTCTCGCCTTCCTGCTCCAGCTCGATGACGTCACCTGCGTCCAGGCGAAGGGCGTCGCGAATCGGCTTCGGAATCACGATTCTCCCGGCTTTGTCGATGACCAGTTCCATTCCTCCATTGTAATGCCATTTGTTAATGGCAAATGGTATGAAGCAATGGCACTACGCTAGCGATTCGCGATCTCCTGACCTAGTAGAAAGCCGAACTGCGCGGCTTGCTGGAGTGCTGTGAAATCCCAATCCTCCTGGAATTCGTCGGAGGGTTGATGGTAGTGCTTGCTGTTATACTCCTGCCACATTTGCTGGCCGTATCCAGCGGGCTTGCCGGCGAACTCCGTGGCGTGTCCGATGGAGAACGCCGGAATCCCCACATGCGCGAAGGAAAAATGATCGGAACGGAAATAGTGTCCCTGTTCGGGCTGAGCGTCGGGGGCAATGGCCAGGTTCAGGCGGGCGGCAATCTGCTGTGCGAGCGGCCAGTAGGCGGTCCGCTCGGCGCCCGTCAGGACCACGTCCTTCGCGCGGCCGAAAGGATAGACGGCATCGTAATTCAGATCGATGGCCGTCTTTTCCTTGGCGATCAGCGGGTGAGCGGCATAATATTCGGAGCCCTTCAAGCCGCCCTCTTCGGCGGTCACACTGAGGAACAGCGCCGAGCGCTTCGGTTTGTGCGGCAGCGCAGCCCAGGCGCGCGCCAGTTCAATAAGGATGGCGCAGCCTGTGGCGTTATCGACGGCGCCGTTATAGATGGCGTCGCCATTGACCGGCGTGCCGATGCCGAGGTGGTCCCAGTGGGCGCTGTAGACCACCACCTCGCCGTTGAGTTTCGGGTCGCTGCCCGGCACCATGGCAGCGACATTGCGGGAGCTGATCTCGCGTACCTTCTGTACCACCGTGCCGCGCATCTGGATGCCCAGATCGACCGCATGGAACCCGGGCTTTTCCGCCGCCGCCAGCAGGTCGTCGACGTTCTTGCCGGCCAGTCGGACCAAGTGCTGCGCGGCGTCCTTCGTCATCCAGCCGGCCAGCGAGAGGGCCTTGCCACCCGGCTCGAGTTTCACGTAAGGTGTTTCGCGGCCCCAGGAACTGCGCACCACGTCCCAGTTGTATCCCGCCGTAGGGGTGGTGTGGATCAGCATCACGGCGCGCGCTCCGTGGCGAACGCCTTCTTCGTACTTGTACGTCCAGCGGCCGTAGTAGGTGAGGGCGCGTCCGTCGAAGAATTTGGCATCGTCGGACGGCGGCTCGTTGGTAAACATGAGGACGATTTTGCCCGTGACGTCCACACCGCGGTAATCGTCCCAGTGGTATTCCGGCGCGGTGATGCCGTGACCCACAAAGACCACGCCGCCTTCGAAACGCTCGTCAGGCTGCTGGGTGAGGTTGGCGCCCACGAAGTCGTCCGCCCAGCGAAAGTCCACGTTTTTGCCGTTGGCGGTGGCCGAGAATTGCGATGCCGGTTGCGGATCCAGCCCCACCAGTGGCACCTTTTGGAAGAACGTGCCCCCGTCGCCGGCAGGCTTCGCGCCGGCCAGAGCGAACTGGGTGGCGATGTATTCGGTGGCCAGGTCGCCACCCCTTTGACCCACGCCGCGGCCCTCTAGCAGATCGCTGGATAGAAACCGTGTATGCTCGCGGACGCGCCCGGCCGAGAGCGAGCTGTCTTGAGCAAGGAGCAGTGCTCCGCCAATCATAGCTAAGCCGATAGACTTTATCGTGATTGCCATGGTAACCTTAAATTGTAAGCTAAAACGTGGGCCCTGTAAGCCTGAAAAGCTGACCATACCACAGCATGAGCGACTGGACGCTGACCCATTTGCGCGCTTTGGAAGCCGAGAGCATTCACATTCTGCGCGAAGTGGTGGCGGAATTCGAGAAGCCGGTGATGCTGTACTCCATCGGCAAGGATTCCTCGGTGATGGTGCGGCTGGCGCAGAAGGCTTTCTATCCAGGAAAGATCCCGTTTCCGCTGCTGCACATCGACACCACCTACAAGTTCCGCGAGATGATTGAATTCCGCGACCGGTTTTGCGCCGGGATCGGGGCGCGCCTGATCGTCCACACCAACACCGAGGCCATCGCAAACGGTGCGAACCCGTTCCGCCTGGGGACGCGCAAATGCTGCGACCTGTTGAAAACGCGGTCGCTGCTGGATGCACTGGCGGAGGGCGGTTTCGACGCGGCATTTGGCGGTGCGCGGCGGGATGAGGAGAAGTCGCGCGCCAAGGAGCGGGTCTATTCGTTTCGCGATTCGTTCGGCCAGTGGGATCCCAAGAACCAGCGCCCGGAATTGTGGAACCTGTTCAACAGCCGCATCGATAAGGGCGAGACCATCCGCGTCTTTCCGCTTTCCAACTGGACTGAGCTGGATGTCTGGAACTATATCTACCAGGAGAACATTCCCATCGTGCCGATGTATTTCGCGAAGCTGCGGCCCATGGTGGTGCGGGGCGATTCGCTGATTCCGGTGGAGCAGGAAATTCCGCTGCTGCCTGGCGAGAAGCCGCAGATGGTGATGTGCCGTATGCGGTCATTGGGCTGCTCGCCATGCACCGGAGCGATCCGCTCGGAGGCCGACACACTGCCCAAGATCATCGACGAAATGATAGCGGTGAGGCGTAGCGAACGCGAAAACCGCGTCATCGATCATGATCAGGAAGGCTCCATGGAGTTGAAAAAACGCGAGGGCTACTTCTGATGGAGCTCTTGCGGTTCACCACCGCGGGCAGCGTGGATGATGGCAAGAGCACCCTCATCGGCCGCCTGCTCTACGATTCCAAGACGGTCTATGAAGATCAACTGGCGTCGGTCCGCAAGGCCACGACCAACCTGACCACCAAGGGGCTGGATCTTTCGCTGCTGACCGATGGGTTGCGCGCCGAGCGCGAGCAAGGCATCACCATCGACGTGGCCTACCGCTACTTCGCCACACCGCGGCGGAAGTTCATCATCGCCGATACGCCGGGGCATGAGCAGTACACGCGCAACATGGCCACGGGGGCCTCCACGGCCAACCTGGCGATCATCCTGATCGATGCCCGCTACGGCGTGTTGCCGCAATCGCGCCGCCACGCGTACCTTGCGGCGCTGTTGGGGATTCCGCACATCGTGGTGGCAGTGAATAAGATGGACCTGGTGGAGTTCCGCGAGGAGACCTTCGTGGCGATCCGCGGCCAGTTTGGCGCATTCGCGCGCAAGCTGGAACTCCGCGACGTTCACTTCATTCCGCTGAGCGCCCTGGATGGCGACAACGTGGTGACGCCGAGCGGGCGAACCCCCTGGTACCACGGCCCCAGCCTGCTGGAACACCTGGAGACGGTCCCCCTCGCGCACGACCGCAATCTGACCGACCTGCGCTTCCCGGTGCAGTATGTGATCCGCCCGAATCTGGACTTCCGCGGTTTTGCCGGCCAGATCGCTTCCGGAGTGATCCGGCGGGGAGATGAAGTGCTGGTGTTGCCTTCGGGGAAGACCAGCCGGGTCAAATCGCTGGTCACCTTCGATGGCGATCTGGAGGAGGCCTTCGCGCCGATGAGCGTGACGGTCTGCCTGGAGGACGAGATCGATGTCAGCCGGGGCGATATGCTGGTGCATCCGGAAAATCAACCGGACGCGGTGCGGCGATTCGAAGCCAACCTGGTGTGGATGAGCGGGAAGCCTCTGGAACTGCACCGGCCTCTGCTGCTCAAGCATACGGCGCAGGTGGTGCAAGCCAGAGTACGCGAAATCCGTCACCGGACGGACATCCACGCGCTCGCACAAGTGCCGGCAAACCAACTGCACCTGAATGAAATTGGCTTGGTTCTGGTGGAATCGCAGCGGCCCCTGTTCTGCGATCCTTACGCCAGGAACCGCCAGACCGGCAGTTTCATCCTGATCGACCCGATCACCAACGATACCTTGGCAGCGGGCATGATCGCGGGGCCGGAGGTGCAAGCCGCGCTGGGGCCAGTGACCGTGGAGGAACGCTCCGCCCGGATTGGTCATACTCCGCACCTGATTCTGCTTCCCAACGCCGATGCTGCCGTGGCCGAAGAGGTGGAGCGCCACTTGTTCGACCACGGCTTCCTGACTTATCGGACAAAAGAGCTACAGGCCGGAATGGCGGCGGCAGATGCCGGCTTCGTTGGTCTGGTGTTTGGAGCGGAAGCCGACGTGACGAATCTTCCAGCAGCGGCGGGATCGGTACCGTGCACAAACTCCACAGAACCTACCTCGCATGCGATCGTACAGGTGCTGCGCAGCGGCGGTTGGCCGCTGTAATCAGAGTACGATTCCCCCGCCCTTTGTCTTCGTATTTCGGACTGTTGCTAAGGTGCCGTAAATAAATAAACTTTACAACAACAATCCGTCGTGTTATTACGTTGGGTGTGG
>OKRF01000129.1:0-200 GCA_900290315.1 Candidatus Sulfopaludibacter sp. SbA3
CGGCGGCTGCCGCCTTGAGCCAGCAGCCGCCGCCGGCCGATTTTGCGGAGTTCCGGAAACGGGTCCGGGCGCGCATGACCGCCGACGGAGTGGACCCGGACCACCCCGACCGTCTCACGCACAGACCGTGACGCTACGGAAGCCGTGACGTCAGAAAGGCGATTTGGCCGGCGTGATGCGACTCATGCTCGCACACATGG
>OKRF01000129.1:210-10530 GCA_900290315.1 Candidatus Sulfopaludibacter sp. SbA3
CGTCGCGGGTGTCTTGGAGGATCTTCAGGTAGTAATCGAGATTGTGGCCCTTGATGGTATCGCGGCCCGCCTGTCCCAGGTCCATGGCCGGATCCCACTTCTGTTTCACCGCATCCGGCCACGCGCCCCACGGCTTACCTTCAAAGGTGTTCATTTGATAGTAAGTCTCGGTGGCGGCCAGGTGTAGAAGCAACGCGCCGATGGTGTTGGCATGGCTGTCGAACAGATAATCCAGTTTGCTTTGAGTCAGACCCTGCGCCGCTTGCAAGGGCGCGGATCGCATCCACGTCAGCATGGATACCAGGGTCCCCAACTGGGGCGAGTAGCCTGTCCTGGGTCCAATGACGTTAGGCCGGTCATCGCTCGCCAACGCGGGCTGCGGCAAAGTCAACCCGCCGGCTCCCACGGAGACGGCGGCGCCTTTCAAGAAATTCCTACGGTCGGGTAAACATTGCATATTGATCCGTTGGAACCAGTTTACGCCAGCGGGGCGGATGGCGAAGTTCGCCGCTGCTGGGAAGCGGCGGACGGTGGGGTCGCGCTCCAGACCGACGTCGAACCGAGCGGTAGCCTTGTCGGGCGTTGCCGGCGACAAGACCGGTTGCAAAGTCTTACTCCACCGGGTAGCCGTGGTCGATCCAGTTGGCCTTGAAATTGTCGGGAAGGTACATCGCCTTGGCGTGGGTGAAGCCCAGGGAGCGCAGCAGTTCCATCGCGGGCTTCATGTTGGGGCAATGATCCCAGGGGCAGCAACCGCAATAAACCACAATTTCGCGGCCGCGGGGGAGCTTGGCGACGGCCGATTTGAGGACATCCAAGCCTTCGGGCCGTGAGCCGGGGCCGGCGTACTGCGCTCCCGGAATGTGTTTGCTGCGATAGAGAACGTTGGGGCCCACATACAGAATGGCCGGCGCTGGGCCTTTTGCCAGGAGGGCTGAGACGTCCTTGGGTTCAACCAGCGGAAAGTCCGCGGCCATCCAGAAAAGGAGACCGGCGAGAAGCGTTCGCATGGTTCCAGGGTACCTTGACTTCGGGGCCTTTCTGATCTATACATAGTCTGGACAAGGAAGAATGCGATGGCATTGTGGCAGGAGATCACCAACAAAGTCGCCTATCTGTTCCGGAGAACCCGCCTCGATCGCGAATTCGAAGATGAGGTGCGCTTTCACATCCAAGCTCGCGCGGACGAGCTGGAACAGGGCGGTCTGAGCGGCGCGGAAGCTTCGGCGCGGGCCCGGCGCGAGTTCGGGTCGACGCTGCGGAGCAGGGAAGAAACGCGATCCGCGTGGCAGGTGCGCTGGCTGGAGGAGTTGGCGTCAGATCTGCGTTACGCGGCTCGGGCGCTGCGGCGGAATCCGGCGCTGGCGCTCTCGGCGGTGGCCTCGCTGGCGCTCGGTATCGGAGCGAATACGACGATCTTTAGCGTGGCCAGGGAGGCGCTGTTCAGCCAAAGCTCGTGCCGCGATCCGGAGCGGCTGGTCCAGGTGTCGGTGGGCGGGAACGCCTGGGTGCCGATGCCGCAATATCGTTTCCTGGAGCAGGCGCACGCCTTCGACGGCATTGGCGGGATGAATATCGGAATGGTGGTGAACTGGCACAATGGCAACCGCACTCTCCGCCTGGCTGGCACTCACGTTACCGACAGTTTTTTCGAGGTGGCGGGGATCCCTGTGGCCATGGGGCGGCCGATCGAACGTGGTGAATCCGATGTCGCGGTGATCACTTACGGGTTCTGGAGGAGGCGTTTGGGCGGCGATGCGAACGTGCTGGGCCGCAAACTGATACTGGACGGCAAGCCCTACACTGTGGTCGGCGTGTTGCCTCGCGACCACCGCATGCTGGCCGGGTTTGGTTTCACGCCCGACCTCTATCTGACCCAGGATCCCGGCGAGGTGATGCTCTATGCGCGTCTGCCGCAGGGGCTGGGCAGACAGGCGGCATATGCCCGCTTGATGCCGATTTGCCGTGAGTTGGACCGTGTGTTTCCGGATGCCAATCACAAATGGGCGGACGGAATGCGGCTTTCGGCGGTGGGCGGAATGGAGCGGATCCAGGAAGGGGGGCAAGTCGCCGTACCGCTGGTCGCCTTCTTCGGCATGCTGGCGATCGTCACCGGGATTGTGGTGCTGATCGCCTGTGCTAACGTGTCGAGCCTGCTGCTGGCGCGTGCCTTCAGCCGTTCGCGGGAATTGGCCATCCGGATGGCACTGGGCGGCAGCCGCGGCCGGCTCGTCCGGCAACTATTGTCGGAGAGCCTGCTGCTGGCGCTGCTCGGCACGGGTGCGGGCCTGGTGCTCAACCTCTGGCTGGCCCGGCTGGTGAGCGGCTGGCGCATCCCGACCCCGTTGCCCATCGAGCTATTGGTGCAGCCGGATTTGCCGCTCCTGCTTTATGCCGCCGGCATCGCCATCCTGGTAACTCTGGTGGCGGGACTTGCGCCGGCACTCAAAGGCACGCGCGCGGTGGTGGCGCGGCAACCGGGACGGGCAGGCGGGCGGTTGCGCAATGCGCTTGTGGTGGGACAACTGGCGGTCTCGATCGTTCTGCTGAGCGCGGGCGTGCTGTTCCTTCGGAATCTCATGTACGCTTCGGAGTTTAAGGCGGGATTCGATACCAGCCACAGCGTGGTGTCCAACTTCGGCACGGCGCGAGGCTCGTACACACCTGAAAGATTCGCAGTCCTGGTGAATACGGCGCTGGAACGCTTGCGGGCGCTGCCGGAGGTGGAGGCGGCCGCGCCGGCCAATGCCATGCCACTGAACCCGTTTCTGGCCCTCCAGCGAACGGGCGGCGAATTGCGCCCCGACGCCGGCGCCCGCGCCGTCCGGGTGCAATACAACTCCAACTCCGTCGGGCCGGATTATTTCCATGTCATGAGAATTCCGATTTTGCAGGGCCGTGCTTTTCAGGATTCCGACCGCGCTGGCGCACCTTCGGTGATCATTCTCAATGAGAATCTGTCGCGGCGATTGTTCGGCAACGCGAGCCCCGTGGGCCACGTGGTACGCTTCCCCAACAATCGCGATGCGCGCGTAGTGGGGGTGGCGCGCAACAGCAAGTACGCCACGCTGGGAGAGGAGAACGCCATGGCGACCTACTCCCCCTTTGCCCAACAGCGCTGGGACACGTTTGCGCATTTCTTCGTACGCACCAAGAACGCACCCGAGGCCATGGTGCGAAAGGTGGACGAGACGTTGAGCGGACTGGATACCGGGGCGGCGGTGGAGACTCACGCGATGAGTGAGATTTTCGCCGGAGCGCTGCTGCCGAGCCGGGTAGGCGCGGCCATCCTTGGAGTAATGGCGCTATTCGGATTGATGCTGGCCGCCATCGGACTATATGGTGTTCTGCTGTTCGCGATGCAGCAAAGGGTTCGCGAGATCGGCGTTCGCGTGGCGTTGGGGGCCACGCCGGGCCATGTGCTGGCGATGATCGCGGGTCAGAGCCTGCGGCTGGTAGCGGTGGGGATGGCGATCGGTTTGGCGCTTGCCTGGGTGGCCGTCCGTCCCCTGGCGATGTTCCTGGTTGCGGAGGTGCGGCCGGCCGATCCGATGAATTTCGTGGCCGTGGCCGTTGTGCTCGCGGTCGTGGCGGGAGGGGCCACCGTGCCTCCCACGCTGCGCGCCTTGCGGGTGGACCCGGCGGTGGCCCTGCGCCACGAGTAGCGGCAGTCGCGTGGTAACGCCGGCGGTCTTGCCGCCGGTCTTGCCGCTGGCCCTCTCCCGCCTCACCGGCGACAAGATCGCCGGCGCTACCAAGTCGGCCTCATGTAGCCCGGCGGAAACGCCTGTGACGAATCCGCCCATTTCAAGCAGGAGGCCTGCCATGTTCTAATGGAGCTTACCTGTATCTTGATGTTTATAATCGATATGCTTCGTCTTCCTCGGATTGCCCTGTTATCCTGCGCGGTTGTGTCCCTGGGGGCGGCGGGCCGCCCGGCGGCTCCCTCTGCCTCGGTGGCTCAAGGGCAGGCCGCACTGGCCCGGCTGCCGCTGCGATTTGAGGCCAACCAGGGCCAGTTTTCCCCGGAAGTGCGCTACGCCGCACGCACCGGCGGCTACAACCTGCTGCTTACGGACCAGGGAGCCCGCCTCTCGGTGGGCGGCATGCAGGCTGTGGACATCACCCTGCTGAATGCCAACCACTCACCCGCCATCGAGCCGCTGGATGCTCTTTCGGCGCGCACCGACTACTTTGTGGGGCGCCGCGAAAGCTGGCACGCCGGCGTGCGCAGTTACAGCAGGGTGCGCTATAGCGGCGTGTATCCCGGCGTCGACGTGGTCTATTACGGCAGCCAGGGGCAACTGGAATACGATTTTGTGCTGCGGCCGGGCGCCGATCCCAGCGCCATCCGGTTGAAATTCAGCGGCGCGGGGCATGTGGCGATCACTCCGGAAGGCGACGCCACTTACCAGACCGCCGGCGGCCGGGTGGTGCAGAAGCGTCCGGTGATCTACCAGCAGGATGCCGCGACGGGAAACCGGCGCGAGATCTACGGCCGGTATGTACTGCTGGCCAAGGGCGTGGTGGGTGTGCGGCTCGAGGGGTATGACCGGGCGCGCACCCTGGTGATCGATCCGGTGCTGGTGTACTCCACCTATATGGGCGGCAGCCTGACAGACAAAATCAACGCCGTCCGCCTGGATGCCCAAGGCCTGCTCTACATGGTGGGACAGACGGACACCACCGGCGCCGCCAACAACTTCGCGGGCGACCTGCCGGCGACCGGTAACTACTACCTGCCCACTAACGCCGGCATCACCGACGCCTTCCTGGCGATTGTGGATACCACCGGCGCCAACGGGAATTACGGCTTAGTCTATTTCAGCTACCTGGGCGGTACCAACATCGATATCGGCAATGCCCTGCAGGTGGATTCGCAAGGCAACGTGTATATCACCGGTTCCACCAATTCCACCGACTTTCCGATGGTGGGCAACTCCGTCCAGACCACCGGCGCCGCCACCACCACCTATGCCTTCATTGCGGTGATGAGCCAAAGCGGCGGACTGCTCTATTCGACGTATCTGGGCGGCACGGGCGGCAACTCTGCGGGAACCGGCATCGACGTGGATGCGGCCGGCAACATGTACGTGATCGGCAACACCAAAGCCAACGATTATCCCGTCACCAGCGGCGCTTACGCCGGGGTAATTTACGGGCCGCAGGATATGTTCCTCGCTGAGTTCAACCAGAGCAGTTCAAACCTGCTGTACTCCACCTTCCTGGGCGGCGAGTTGGACGATTGGGGCACCAATATCGTGGTGAATCCCAGGAATGGCCTGGTTTATTTTGCGGGCACCACCGTTTCCACACAGTTTCCACTGGGGCCGAACTCCTATCAAGTGAATCTGAAGGGGCCGTCGGACGGCATCGTTGGGGTCATGGATTTCAGCCAGAGCGGCAACGCTTCGCTGGTCTACTGCACCTATTTTGGGGGCTCGGACAGTGACGCGGTGCGCGACATGAAGCTGGATGTGAATGGCAACGTGATGCTTACCGGGTACACGGTTTCCAACGACTTTCCGATCACCGGCAACGCCCTTCAGACGACCAACATGGGAAATGGTGACGCGTACGTTTCGATCGTGAATCCGCTGAATCCTTCGGCATTCCTGGTGTACTCGACGTACCTGGGAGGTACCGATGGCGAAGTCGCCTACGGTGTAGCGGGCGATGCGGCAGGGAATATTTACGTATCGGGATACACCTTGTCGGCCGATTTTCCGGTGACGGGCGATGCGCTGCAGGAGTGGGGCATGGGCATCGATTTGTTCATCGCGAAATTCAAACCGGGGTCGCGCGCCATGACGTGGTCCACGTACATCGGCGGAGCCACCATCAACTCGCCCACGGATATGCTGGTAGGGCCGGACGGGCGCGTGTATGTGGTGGGCTGGACCTGCGGCCAACTGCCGCTGCCGCAATATCCTTATCAGGGAACTTTCGGCGGAGGATATAGCGATGGCTTTATCCTGGTGCTGAACGATCAATAGATTGTACGTACTGTGCCCCACGCAGGGCCATTACCTGCAATGAACCTCACCGCCCCCGCTGCTTCAAGATTTCCAGAACCTGCTCCCGCCCCACCGGAAGCTTGTCGATATTGTCGCGCAGCCACTGCGTGAAATCCGCCTCGATCGCGTCTGTCCAACGCGTATCGATTTGGCCAGCCGTGTATTTCCCTTCGCGCAGCCGCTGATGGCCGAAGTGGTCGCGCAGTTGTGTGATCTCCGAATACTGCACCACGCGTTCCGCCAACTGCGGCGGGATGAACATTACGCCTCCGTCGCGGCCCAGCACCACGTCGCCGGGCATCACCGTGGCATGACCGATCCGGATGGGAATGTTGATCCCGATCATGGTGGAATTCATCCGCGTCCCCGCTGACAGATTGCTCAAATGATGCGAGGGATCGTACGACCGCACGAACGATGTGAAATTCTCCAGTTCCTTCAGCCCGTTGATATCCCGCACCGCGCCGTCATACACGATGCCGTTCCCGCTTTTGGCATAGATCGCGTTGCCCACGTTGTCGCCGATCGATGGACCGTCTTCCTTCAGTCCGAAGTGGTCGCAGACATAGACGTCGCCTGGTTGCAGCATGTCCACGGGCCACGCGTTCTGGCCTCCGATGCGGCCGTCCGTCTTGCCCTGATCCGTGATCACGCGATGAATGTCGGGGCGTCCCGGCAGCCATTGCGCCGTCAGCGCGCGCCCCACCAATACCTTTTCGGAGTGGAGCGTCTGCCAGTTGTCTTCGTACTCATGTCCGTAGGTGGCCTGTTGCAGCACCGCCCACGCCTCCTCCAGAGTCACGGTCTTCATGCGCTGCAACACGCCATCGGGCACCTTGGGACGCCCATCCGCGAACCGCTCGCCTTTCCATTCGGGGGTGTATTTGATGAGCAGTTCCTTGGTGAGTACGCCGGGCTGTGCCGCCGCGGCAGACGCCAGCACCACAACTGAAATCATAGTCCGCACAATGGTCTGTCTCATACGCTCCTCATCCTCTGGCCGCCGGCTCGAACCACGGTGTTCCCGGCACCTGAGCTTTACGGGCGCCGTCGTCGTTCATCTCCACGCCCAGGCCCGCCCGCTCCGGCAGCGTGATGTAGCCCTTCTCGATGATCTCGCCCTCCTTGACCCAGTTCCGCCAGAGGTCGGGCGAATCGATCCAGTGCCATTCCTGGACCAGGAAATTGGGAATCGCGGCGCACACCTGCGCGGTCGCCATCATGCCGATGGGCGAAGTCACCGCGTGCGGCGCCACCGGCACATAGTAAGCGTGCGCCATATCGGCGATCTTGCGTGCTTCCAGCAGGCCGCCGGTTTTCTGGAAATCGGGCATTATGATGTCCGCCGCGCGTTTCTCCAGAAGCTCGCGGAATCCGTGGCGCAGAAACAGATTCTCCCCGCAACAGATGGGTGTACTGGTGGAAGCGCGTATGTCGCGCATGGCATCGATGTTTTCCGGAGGCACCGGCTCCTCCAGCCACAGCAGCTTGAACTTCTCCACTTCTTTGGCCACCCGTTTGCCGGTGGTCGCGTCGTATCGCCCGTGCATGTCCACCGCGAGGTCCACGTTCTTGGGATAATTCTCGCGCGTGAAAGCGATCTTGGCCAACATGTGGTCGATCTCGCCGTTGGAGGCCGTCCAGTTGACCCGGTCGAAGCGCGCCGGGTCGGCAGCATCGTCAATGTCGATCTTGGCCGCGGTGAAACCCAGCTTCTGAATCTCGTGGATCCGCGCGATGGAGCGCTCGTCGCCGGGAATCATCTCCCGCGAGCCGGAATCGCAATAGACCCGCACACGGTCGCGCACCTTGCCGCCCAGCAGTTGATACACCGGCAGCCCCAGCGCCTTCCCGGCGATATCCCACAGCGCAATTTCCACGCCCGTTAGCGCCGTGACGTACTGCCCGGACTGCGCTCCGGCGAAGATGCCCGAGGTGCGGATGCGCTCAAACGCCGCCTCGATATTCAGCGGGTCTTGCCCCACCAGCAGCCGCGCGAAGGAACGGATCAGCGGCACGTTGCCCTGCGCTGCGTCCGTGGATTCGCCCTGGCCCACAATGCCCTGGTCGGTGTAGATGCGAACGTGCACCTGGTAGCCGTGCACGCGAACTTCCGCCGTGCGGACTTCGGTAATCCTCAGCTTGGGACGCCGATAGGGAGTGCTGGCCTGCTCCACAGCGGCGGCTAGAGACGGCAGCCCCAACAGTCCGGCCACCACATTCCGGCGAGTGACAGAGCTCATAATCCTCCTCCATACACCAATTTCGTTGTGGACTCAAACTATAATCGCTTGCCCCCTCCGAAGGCAAGGGGGGATCGACCGAGGGGATCGACCGAGCCGATGTACCATCGAGCTATGTTGCGAGCTTGCACACTTCTCCTCGTCTTGCTCACGCCCGCGTTGCCGCAAGAGGCCAGCGTGACCTGGCGTTTCGATCGGCTCGACCAGATCGGCGGACATCCCACCACCTTACTCGGCCATCCCTCCGTCATCGAGACACCCGCCGGCAAGGCCATTCAGTTCAATGGCGTGGATGACGCCATCTACCTGGACGTGCACCCGCTGGCTGGCGCGGAGGCTTTTACCTGGGAAGTGATTTTCCGCCCCGACCCAGGCGGCGCCCCCGAGCAGCGCTTCTTTCACCTGCAGGAGCGCGACGCGAAGACCGGAGCGGACACCAACACGCGCATGCTCTTTGAGATCCGGGTGATCGGCGACCAATGGGCGCTCGACAGCTTTGCCCTGTCCGGTTCGCAATCGCTCGCCCTTCTGGACCGCACCAAGCTGCATACCCTGGGCGCCTGGCACGCTGCCGCAGCGGTCTACGATGGACGCGAATTCCGCAACTACGTGGATGGCGTGCTGCAGGGCTCAGGTCCCCTGCATCTTACTCCGCAAGGCGCGGGACACACCTCAATCGGCACGCGCATCAATCGAGTGAACTACTTTAAGGGCGCGGTCCGCGAGGCACGCATGACCCGTAGAGCGCTAGCGCCGCCGGAGTTCCTGAACGCGGCAAAGCGGTGACTGGTGGCTTTCGAGGCGATGCCTCACGTGGTAACGCCGGCGATCTTGTCGCCGGTTCTTTTGGTTGCAGAGTGGGACGGACGCGTCCTGCTTCACGCCGTGCGGGCGGGGTTTGTGTGCGGCGACAACATCGCCGGCGTTAGCCAGTCGCCTCAATCAACCGCGCCACCTGCCGCCGCATCTCCTCCACCGGAAAATGCACGCGCTCTCCGTGCCCTGGCAGCACCCACTCAAACCGAAATCGCTGCAGCAGTGCGACCGATTCCACTTGCCGCTGCCACGAATACCAGCACACGCTGCGCGATGCCGTCAGTTGTCCCCGATTGCGGCTCCACCAGACATGATCGCCGCTGAACAGGAAGCGCTCACCAACCAGCAGCGCACAATGGCCGCGTGTGTGGCCAGGCGTCGGGATCGCCAGGAATCCGGGCGCCAGCTCCAGCGGCGTCACGTCATCAATCACCCACTCGGCATGGGGCTGCGCGGCTAGCTCCAGCCGATGAATGATCCGTTCGGAGCCGAAACGCCTTGCATATTTATCAGCATCTGCCACATCGTCGCGATGCGTGAGAAAGATGTACCGCACCCCGCCCTGCGATTCCAATCGCCGTGCCAGAGGTTCCACATAGCGCGGCGCATCGATCAGCCAGTTGCCCCCTGGATGCTCCAAGAAGTAGCTGTTGCCGCCGAACGACTTCGGCGAATTGAAGCCGCAGTAAGATACGCCGTCCGCCAGTCGCATCGGAAACGCCGCGACCGCTTCGGCCACGCGCTCCTTGTCTGCCGTGCCGATCGATCCGGTGGGGCACGCCACCAGCGCCCGCAACGCCGCCAGTTGTTCGGCAGCATCGCGAGGCTGAAGTTTCACGAAAGAGAAGTCTCCGGTTTCACCGAAGATCGCGGGCGCAATCTGGCGGCAGGTGTCGCAATCGATGCAGGTAGCATCGACGAACATCGGCCCCTCCACATTTTCGGGCAGAGCGCGCGCCCGGTCAGCCATATCCCCAGGATCGCACGTGGCGTAGGGGTTAAGCCGCGAGAGGGAAGAAAACGGCGGGAAAACGCGTCGGGATTTCGTGAAGGGGCAAACTCGAGCTGTTAGGGGCCCGCTCGCGGGCAACGATGGGAATGAAAATAGGCGTAGGTAACGCCGGCGATCTTGTCGCCGGTACTGGATTTTCGAGAGTGTTGGGGGGCCCGCTTGCGGGCAACGATGGGAATGGACGATTGGGTACGGTTGCAAGTTCCTTCGCCTCTCTCGAAAATGCCCGCAT
>OKRF01000129.1:10540-26028 GCA_900290315.1 Candidatus Sulfopaludibacter sp. SbA3
ATTCTCGAGGGAGGGTGGCACGGGTTTGCGGCGGACTCGCGATGGGCGGCCTGGATTGGGTGAAGCCGTTGAACGAAGCGGTACTGCTCGATTGAAGCGTAAGTTGAACGGAATACCGGTCTTAAGGGCGCCTGCCGACGAATCTAGTACGGCCTCCGACCCATCCAGTTTCCTGCCGGATTGTAGTCGCAAACCCAAACCTCGCGCCCGGGACCTCGGGCCACCGCGCATCCCACTTCTCTGGTAGAGCCCCAAACGATTTGCGTGTAGTGCCCGCAAACTCCTCGACATCGGTTCGACCGGTAGTCGTAGTTGCGGGCTTCTGCCGCCCATGAGTTCACCACATGGGCGGCTGACGCGGTCGCGCCCCTGATCTCGAACAGGTTCTCGCCGTAGGTTGAGTTCGGGCGGTGCACAAGCTCATTCCGCGCCAGGAGAGTATCGGCCCACTCCTGGGAGCGGGCGGCCATCCCCGCAGACCACGCCAGCGGAGCCACATCCACCCGCCCCCGTACCGAGTTGTGGGCGCTGAGCATCTCACGAGCCACCGGGGATGACCCGTCATAGCCACTGGCCGCAGCCAACACCAGAAGAAACCAAAACGCCGCTACCCGCATACTTCTAACCACTTCGATTGTACCGTTTTGATCGATCGAACTTGTCGCGTCCCAGACCTGTTTGCAATTCACCTATACTGGTCCTTGAATCCCTATCAACCATTCAGGTCCGCGTGACGTCTAATCATCGAGCGCCAAATTTGAGGTGTCGTGTGCGCCAATTCGCCGCTGCCGTCTGCCTGCTCTCTCTCACTGCGTGCACCCGGTCCATCCCTTCCACCACCCACGCCGCCTCGCCCGCCCAGCCCGTGGCTGCCGACCGCCTGAAGCGCGAAGTCCGTGTCACCGGAACCGTCCAGGCCGTACACTCCTCCAAAATCCTGATCCCGCAGATCTACGGCAACTATAGCAGCATGACCCTCACCCATCTGATCGCCAACGGCACTTCCGTCAAAGAAGGCGACCTCATCGCCACCTTCGACGCCACTAACATGATGGACACCGCCCGCGACGCCAAGGGCAGATATGACGATTTCGGCCACCAGGTGGATCAGAAGCGCGCCCAGAACCGCGCCGATGCCGAACACCGCGCCTCCGACCTCAAACAGGCCCAGGCCGACCTCGCCACCGCCCTCCAGGAACTCCGCAAAGGCCCGGTTCTCAGCGAGATTGACCGCCTCAAGAACGAGCAGCGCGCCGCCATCGCCCGCGTTCACGTCGAGAGCCTTACCAAGGCCAACGCTTTCCACGATACTGCCGACGCCGCCGCCCTCAAGGTGCTCGAACTCCAAAAGGAGCGCCAGAAAGTCGCCATGGAGCGCGCCCAAACCAACATCGATAAGCTCACCCTCAAGGCTCCGCTCTCCGGCATGGTCGCCCAGGAGAATATTTTCCGCTCCAACTCGATGGGCCATGCCCAGGAAGGCGACCAGCTCTACCGCGGACAGCCCCTGGTCAGCATCTTCGACCCCACCGAGATGCAGGTGGTCTGCTCCGTCGGCGAGCCTGATGTCGCCGCCCTCGTGCCCGGCGTGAAAGCCACGGTCCACCTCGATGCCTACCCGGACCTGTCCCTTCCCGCCCACTTCGAATACGCCAGCCCGGTCGCTTCCTCCGGCTGGGGCAGTCCCATCAAGTCCTTCACCGCCGTCTTCCACATCGATAAAGGCGACCCCCACCTTCTCCCCGACCTCTCCGCCGCCATAGTCATCGAACCAGCCACTCCGCCCACGGGAGCCCCCCAATGAGCGCTAACCGCAAACGCCTCCGCTCCTGGCTGATCTTCCTGGTCTTCCTTCTTGTTATCGGAGGCGCGGCCGCCGGAATCTACCGCCTGCGCCAGGTACAGGCCAGCGTCACATTCCCCGTCGCTCCCGTCCACAAAGGCGAGTTCCTGGTCATCATTCGCACCCGCGGAGAGTTGAAAGCCGCCCGCTCCGTCTCTGTGTATGCCCCCATCGTGCCGCAGCTCCGCATCGCCTGGCTGGCCCCTTCCGGCACCGTCATCAAGAAGGGCGATCCCATGATCCGCTTCGATTCCAGCGCCGCCCAGCAGCAGCTCCAACAGAAAGAAGCCACCCTCAAGCAAGTGCAGGCCACGCTCGATCAAACCGTAGCGCAATCCAGCATCACGCTCGATCAGGACAACAGCGATCTCGCCGACATTCAGTTCACCGTCGAGCGCGCCAAGCTGGAGGTCTCCAAGCAGGAAATCGTCGGCGAGATTCAGGCCGAAGAGAGCCGCATCGCTCTGGGCATCGCCGAGCAAAAGCTCAAGGCGCAGCAAGCCACCGTGGCCCTCCATCGCGCTTCCGAGACTTCCCGCATCGCCTCCCTCACCCGCCAGCGGGACAATGCCAAGCTCGATGTCGATATCACCACCGCACGCATCGCCCAGATGGAAATCATGGCCCCCATCACCGGATTCCTGGTCTTCTCCACCAATTACACCCAGGGATGGATCGACGCCAAACCTTTTAAAGTGGGCGACAACGTCTTCGCCGGCATGCAACTCGCCGAGATTCCCGATCTGGAAACGCTCGAGCTCGAAGGCAAAATCGAAGAGACCGACCGCGGCAGTATCGCCATCGGGCAGCAGGCCATCGTGCGCGTCGATTCGCTCCCCGAACTCGCCATACCCGCCAAAGTCGGCTCCATTTCGCCGCTCGCCGAGCAGAGCAACGAATGGCCGCGCACCCGCAGCTTCAAAGCCTGGTCGCCCCTGTCCCATCCCGATCCCCGCCTGCAACCTGGCATGAACGGCGGCATGGATATCGTCATTAATCGCGTCCCCAACGCCATCAGCATCCCCGCGAAGGCCCTCTTCACCCACGCCGGCAAGCCCGTCGTCTATCTCGAAGAAAAAGGCCATTACACCACTGCCGAAGTCCAGGTGCTCGCCCGCAATCCCGATGAGATCGCCATTTCCGGCATCCCCGCTGGCTCCATGGTCGCCATGGTCGACGTGGATCGGGAGAAGGACAAGAAGAAATGAAAACTATCGAGGGGCGTGTCGGCAAGGCGAGCGAAGCGAGCCACAAAACCCCGGCCCCTGGCCCCCGGCCCATGGCCCCGCTTTCCCAACCCCTGTTTTTCGGCAGGTCGCAATGAAAGCCCGCATCCTCATCATCCTTCTTGTGCTGGCCGTCCTCGGAGCCATCGGCTGGGGCTCCCGGCGCCTGATCAAAGTCGCCACCGGGACCACCAAGTCCGAGCCTCCCACCACGCGTGTCAAACGTGGCAAAGTCGTCATCGCTGTTGCGGCGCGCGGGGAATTGCAAGGCGGCAACTCCGAAATGCTCGTCGCTCCCATGACCGGCAGCGACACTATGGCCATCACCTATCTGCGCGAACCCGGCGAGCTCATTAAAGAAGGCGATATCGTCATTCAGTTCGATATCACCACTCAGGAATATAATCTTCGCGAAGCCCAGGCCGATCTCGCCGAGGCCGAGCAGCAGGTCATCCAGGCCCAAGCCACCGGCGACGCCGCCGAGGTGGAGAACAACTACACCCTCCTCTCCGCTCAGTCGGACGTCAAACTCGCCGAGCTCGAAGTCCGCCGCAATCCCTTGCTCCCCGCCATTCAGGCCCGCCAGAACGATATCGCCCTGCTGCAGGCCCAGAACCGCTTGCGCCAGGCCACCCAGGACGTTACGGACAAAAGGGCCACCAACAAGGCCGGCACCGCCATTCAGCAGGCCGCGCTCAACAAGGCCAAAGTCACCGCCGAGACCGCCCAGAAAGTCATCGATAGCATGACTCTGCGTGCCAAGAGCTCCGGCTACGTCAACATCCAGGCCAATACCTTCAACCTCAACATCATCTACCAGGGCATGCCCCTCCAGCCCTTTCAACTCGGCGATACGGTCCGCCCCGGTCTCGCCGTCGCGCAGATTCCCGACCTCAAGAACTGGGAAGTCAGCGCCCAGATCGGCGAGCTCGACCGCGGCCACCTCGCCCAGGGCCAGCCCGTCTCCGTCAGCGTCATCGCCCTACCTGGCAAGGAGTTCCCGGGCCACGTCAAATCCATCGGCGGCACCAGTGGGTCTCCCTGGGACCGCCATTTCGAAGCCCGCATTACGCTGGATCGTCCCGCCCCGGAATTGCGGCCCGGCGAGACTTCGAACATGATCATCATCGTCGATACCCTGAACAACGTAACCTGGATCCCCTCCCAAGCTCTCTTCGAAAGTGACGGCCGCAAGTTCGTCTATCTGAAAACCCCCAAAGGCTTTCTGCCCCACGATGTCACCCTGGTCCGCGCCAGCGAGAGTCAGTCCGTGGTCACCGGTATCAACGAGGGCGAACTCATCGCCATGTCCAATCCCGATCAGCAGAACAAGGCTGCGAGCGATCAGAAGTCCGGCGCCATGAAGGCCATCCAGCAATGATCACCAGTTTCCTGTCCGACCTCCGGCAGGCGCTCGGCAACCTCAAGGCGCAGGCCACCCGTACTCTGCTGACCGCTCTCGGCATCGTTTTCGGTGTGGGCTCGGTCATCGGCATGCTGGCCATCGGGTCGGGCGCCAAGGAAGAATCGCTCCGCTTCATCGAACAACTGGGAGTTCGCAACGTGCTGGTGGATTCCCGCCCCACCACCAGCCGCGAAGAGTTTCAGCAGCGCCGCCGCTCTTCTCCCGGACTCTCCGAGCGCGACGTCCGCATCCTCAAGACCAACGTGGAAGGGCTCGAAACCCTGTCCCGCCGCACGCTCCATCCCGCCCGCGTGCTGCCGAAGCCCTCTCGCGATATCCCCGAGCTCTATGGAGTCTCCCCTTCGTATGGCATCATCCATAGCCTCCACCTGGAGGAGGGTAAGTTCTTCGATGAAAACGACGACGATGCCAGCGCCACCGTCTGCGTCCTCGGCGAAGGCGCCAAGGTCAACCTCCTCGGCTATGGACCCGCTCTCGGCAAGTATGTCAAAGTGAACGACGCCTGGCTCGAGGTGGTCGGCGTCCTCTCCGAACAGCTCATGGCCGGCTCCACCAACAGCGGCGCCAGCATGCTCGATATCAACAACATCGTCTACATTCCGCTCAATACCTTCCAATACCGCTTCTACGACCAGAGTAGTTCCATGAAGGACGATCTCGACGGCATCGAGCTCCGCCTCAAGCCCGAAATCGACAGCATCGAAATCGCCAAGGTCGTCACCCAGATCCTCAACTCCACCCACCACAACACCCAGGACTTCACGGTCACCATCCCCGCCGCGCTCCTCGCGCAGCAGCAGCGCACCCAGACCATCTTCACCTACGTGATGGTGGCCATTGCGGCCATCTCTCTGCTGGTCGGTGGCATCGGCATCATGAACATCGTCCTCGCCACCGTCATGGAACGTACCCGCGAAATCGGTGTCCGCCGCTCCATCGGAGCCCGCCGCTTCGATATCGTGCGCCAGTTCCTCACCGAATCCGTTCTGATCTCCGTTGGCGGAGGCCTTCTCGGCATCGGCTTCGGCTTCTTCCTTGCCTGGCTGATCGCCCGCACCGCCGAATGGAAAACCATCGTCACGGATTCTTCCGTCGTCATCGCTTTCGGAGTCTCCGTCGCCGTGGGAGTCATCTTCGGCATCTACCCCGCCGTCAAAGCCTCCCGCATCAACCCCATCGACGCTTTGAGATACGAGTAGGACGGACGATCGTTTTTTGTCGTCTGTCGTTTTCGGCCCAAATGGCGACAGCCGACACAAAACGATCGTCTTTCCTACAATAAACGCCGTACGGCCCCTTGACATTTTTTGCTCCCCCTTGCTTGCAAAAGCAAAATTCGGGTGTAAGATAGCCTCTGGATAAAACAGTGTTACGGAGACAGGAGCCGGGCGAGGACACGGCGCGAGGCCAGGCGTCAAACTAGCGTCATTTTTTTAAACGGCCATTCATTCCCAGTCTGAAGGGGTTGGTCTAGGGCGAGCCTGCTATCTTGGCGATCCGGAGTTCGGCAGAGAGGTTTCCGCGACTACTAGTCTGTGAGCTCAGAGGGATTCCGGCCGGGTAAGCCGGCCTTGGGGACAAGATGGCGAATTCAACGTTAGAGCCCGCCGGGACGGCGGAGCCTGGGTCTACAAAACCGTCCCTTGTTAAGGCACTCAAGGCAATATTCTCTAAAGCGGAAGAACCCGATGAAAGCAAAGCGATAGCCAAGCGCCGCCGCTTCGTAATGGCTGCCGTGCTGGGCACGCTTGGCGTCAATCTTCTGATGTTTTTGCGGTTCTTCTTCCCGCGCGCTTTGTACGAACCGAAGACTAAATTCAAGATCGGATATCCTTCCGATTTCGGTTTCGGCGTCGATACCAAATTCCAAAACCAATACCGCATCTGGGTGGTGCGGAATACCGAGGGCATCTTCGTCATTTCGGCCATCTGCACCCACCTGGGCTGCACGCCGGACTGGAAGCCCAGCGAAAACAAATTCAAGTGCCCCTGCCATGGCAGCGGCTACGATCCCGAAGGGATCAACTTCGAGGGCCCCGCGCCGCGGCCCATGGATCGCGCGCACGTGGAACTCGATCCGGAGGGGCAGATTGTCGTGGACTTGAGCCACCTCTACTCCTGGCCCAAGGGCGAACCTTCGCAATTCAACAACGATGGCGCAATCCTCCGGGTGTGAGGTTTTGATATATGCCTGAAAGCAACGGACACGACGCAAAACCTGTATCCACAGGTGGAACCAATGGCGCCCCCGCCAACGGTGGCAATAAACTGGCCACCGTAATCGCCGGCGCCAAAGCTACCCAGGCCCGCGCCGTAGAGGAGATCAAGGAGACCATCAAGGCGCCGGAAAAAACCGACGTCTGGAAGTCCATCCTGCGTGTGAAGCACGACGAGACGCCGCGCAGCCGTGCACTCGGCGTCCTCAGCAACGCCGTGCACTCGGCGTCCTCAGCAACGTGTTTCTGCATCTCCATCCGGCCAAGATCAATCGCGATGCGGTGGCCTACAACTATACCTGGGGCATGGGCGGCATGACGTTCTATGTCTACATCACCCTGGTGTTCACCGGCACGACATCACCCTGGTGTTCACCGGCACGCTGCTGATGTTCTACTACCACCCTTCCAAGGTAGTCGCCTTCCGCGACATCCTGTACCTGGAGAGTGATGTTCCATTCGGCAAACTGCTGCGCAACATGCATCGCTGGGGCGCGCACCTCATGGTGATCATGGTGGAGTTGCACATGTTCCGTGTGTTCCTCACCGGGTCGTACAAAAAGCCTCGCGAATTCAATTGGGTGGTGGGCGTGCTGCTGCTGGTGCTCACCCTGCTCCTCAGTTTCACCGGCTACCTGCTGCCCGACGATCAACTCGGTTTTTGGGCCGTCACCGTAGGCACCAACATGGCCCGCGCCACTCCGCTCCTGGGACACGCTGGGCCGTTCGGGCCCCAGTTGGGAATGACCCCCTTCAACGACGTCCGCTTCGGTCTGCTCGGTGGTTCGATTGTGGATTCCAACGCCCTGCTGCGAGCCTACATCTGGCACTGCGTAGCGATCCCCATCATCGCGTCCCTGTTCATGATCGTCCACTTCTGGCGCGTTCGAAAAGACGGAGGCATCTCCGGCCCCGCCCCCATGGTGCTGGAAAAGGAAATCAAGGAGCCCAGGAAAGTGTGATAGCCGTCCGGGAGTTGGTGCCGGCGCCAGGGCGGTGTATTCCCTGGCCCCCGGCCCCTGGCCCCCGGCCCCTCTAGAGGCCATATGGATCTCCATCAGCTTTGGACAATCTTAAGCACGCCGGACAACGTGCCGATCGTGCTGTTGCTCTTCGTGGTCCCGTTCTACACGTGGTACGGGCTGCGCCAGAGTTTCGCCAACGATCGCCTCATTGAGCAGCTCGAAGCCAATCCGGACATGGCCAAGACCCATCATCGCAAGGTGCAGCCGTACAAGCCCGGCTGGGCCAAAGATGTCCATGTCTGGCCCTATCTCCTGCGCATCGAATTCCTTGCTGCCATCATTGTCACCGTCATCCTGATGGTGTGGTCCATCGCGCTTAACGCGCCCCTGGAAGAGCCCGCCAACCCGACACTCACCATGAATCCGTCCAAAGCTCCGTGGTACTTTCTGGGACTGCAGGAGATGCTCGTCTATTTCGATCCCTGGATGGCCGGCGTCGTCATGCCGTCTCTCATCATCGTGGGTCTAATGGTGATTCCGTATATCGATACCAATCCGCTCGGCAACGGCTACTACACCTTCAAGCAGCGCAAGTATTCCATTCTTACGTTCATCTTCGGCTTCATCGTTTTGTGGGTTTCCATGATCGTGATCGGCACCCTCATCAGGGGGCCTGGATGGATGTGGTTCTGGCCGGGCACCACCTGGGATCACAACCGCCTGATCTTCGAAGTGAACCGCGATCTGCCGGATATTTTCGGCATCGCCAGCCGTGTGGGTAAGATCATCTTCGGCGGCATCGTGGTGCTGCTGTACTGCGTGGCCGCGGCCATCGGCATTCATAAGCTGATGTCCCGGACGGCATTCAATCGCAAGATTATGGCCCGCATGAGCGTCCTGCAATACGTCACCATGCAGGTGTTCCTGGTCATCATGCTGGCTCTCCCGGTAAAGATTCTGATACGGCTGATGTTCCGAATTAAATACATCTGGGTGACTCCCTGGTTCAACATATGAGCGATCAAGAGAAGGATCCTGTAGTCCATTCATCGCTAAGCAAGCCTCTCTTCATCTGGTCCGCGCTATTGGTGTTGTCGATGGCGTGGGGACTGTATGACGAAATGTACGGGATTCGTCCGTGGAAAGGCTACGAGTCGCGCTTCGAAAAGTTGTATGGGCGGTACCTGAAGCAGGCCAGGCTCCCCGAAGGCGAGTTGGAGCGGCAGATCAAATCGTCGGCAGAATACCAGCAACTCACTCGCGCGATGAATGCCGCCGCCGCGGAAGCCGCTCCAGCAGCCAAGGCTATCGATGAGAAGGTCGCCACGCTGGTGCCCCGGATTCTGGCCCTCAACGATCCCTTCCAGGAAGTGCGCAGCCACATCGGCGCACTGACCTACCAGATCGAAGTCTCCGGCAGCGAAAGCAGCAAAGAGTCGCTCCGCAAGCAGATTCAGGAACTGAGAGACGAGACTCACACGGTGAAACTCCCTGGCTTGCCCGCCCAGGAGATGAAGTTCGCCGAGATGGACAAGACGCTGCAGGGCATGAAGAATCAAAAGGCCGACCTTCTCCAGCAGCGCGTCGAAGTCATGAAGAAGACCGTCGAGCTCAGCAAGCAGCGCGACGAATATCTTTCCGACCGCATTCCCGGCGCCAGCACCGAGACCATTACCAGCGTGCAGAATTCCCTCGACAAGTTCGATATCCGCATCCGCCAGATCCACATCAAGGACGTCGACTTGGTGGACCGCTGCGAATCCTGCCACCTGGGCACCCGTGAGCCCGTTCAGTTGACCGCTGCCGCCATGGGCGGCGAGGCCGTCTTCACCAGCCATCCCGACAAGGAACTGCTGAAAGTCCACGACCCCGATAAGTTCGGCTGTACGCCGTGCCACGGCGGTAACGGCGTCGCCCTTTCCAGCGTCACCAAGGCGCATGGCTACAACAAGTATTGGCTGTGGCCGCTGCATCACAAGGAGAATATCGAAGCCGGCTGCCAGCAGTGCCACGTGAAGGAAATCGTCACCGAGATGGCTCCCACGCTGAACGCGGGTCGCGAGATTTTCCGCCTGCGCGGCTGCATGGGCTGCCATCGCTACGAAGGCTTCGACCGTGAAGCCGACGAGATCGCCAGCGTCAATCAGCAGATTCACCAACTCGATCAGCANNTAAGTGCGCACCACCGGCATCGACGCCAAAGTCGAACAGCTCGACATGCGCTCCAAGAGCCTGGTCCGCGAAGTCAAGAAAGTCGGTCCCAGCCTCAAAGAAGTGCGCATGAAGCTCAAGAAGGAGTGGATCCCCGTCTGGCTGAAGGATCCACACAACTGGCGCGAAGGCACCAAAATGCCCACCTTCCGCCTGGACGATGCGGACATCAAAGCCATCTCCGCCTTCATCTGGCAATCCGGCGTCACCGGACAGTTGCCGCAGCAGAAGCCCGGGGATCCGGTGAAAGGCAAGGAAGCTTTCGAAACCCGCGGCTGCATGGCCTGCCACTCCATGGGAGAAGGCGGACAGAAGCAGGGCGGCACCTTCGCCGCCAACCTGAGCCGCGAAGGCGAAAAGGCCAATTACGATTACATTGTGCGCTGGGTGCACAATCCGCGGCAGCGGACTCTGCCTTATTGCGCGTACGAAAAGAAGGATCTCACCGCCGAAGATTACGCCAAGCACAATCTGCCCTTCGTCTTCGACCTGGAGCACACCAAGTGCCCCAACGACGGCCACGAATTGCAGGTGCAGCAGATGACTCCCATGCCCAGCCTGCGCCTCACCGAAGACGAGGCGCGCGATATCGCCAGCTACCTGATGACTCGCAAACACGACAATGCCACGTATCAGGATGCCAGCTTCATGGACGATCCGGCCCTGAAGAACACGGGTCTATCGCTGGTCCGCTTCTATGGCTGCGCGGGGTGTCACGAAATCAGTGGACTGGAAGAGGAGCAGCGCATCGGCACGGAGCTGACCAAGGAAGGCTCCAAGCCCATCGAGCGTCTCGATTTCGCGCTGCTGGGCCACCAGGCCGAGGAAGAAGGCTGGGAAACGCATAAAGGCTTCTTCGAGCACAAGCTGGCCGACCCGGCGATTTACGACAAAGGCAAAGAGAAGGCCAAGCAGGACCGGCTGAAAATGCCGAATTTCAACTTCTCCAAGCCCGATATCGACGCCGTCACCACGTTCCTCGAAGGCTCGGTCGATTCCACCATGCCGGCCCGCTACTTCTTCGCTCCCGCCGACCAGCGGCAGGACATCATCGAAGGCTGGTGGGTAGTCCGCAAGTACAACTGCATGGGCTGCCATCGCGTGCACGTGGGCCAGACCACCATTTTCGATACCATGACGCGCTATCAGGATCCCGACTGGCTGGAGCAGAAACCGCCCACGCTGATCGGTGAAGGTGCGCGCGTCAATCCCGATTGGCTGATGGGCTTCCTGAACAATCCCGCACTCAGCGACAAAGATACCGACCGCGATGGCGTGCGCCGCTACCTGCACGCCCGCATGCCCACCTTTAGCTTCAGCGATGGCGAGATTCGCAAAATCGTGCGCTTCTTCCAGGCGCTCTCTTCGCAATCGGCCCCGTTCATCGCCCAGCAGCTCGATCCGCTGACGGACCAGGAGCGGACCATGGCTCGGCAGCTTTTCACCAGCCAGGGCGCGCCCTGCCTGAAGTGCCACATGACCGGCGACGCCAAGCACGATGCCAAGGCCACCGCGCCCAATTTCACCGTGGCCAAAGAACGTTTGCAGCCCGGATGGACCAAGCGCTGGATCCTCGATCCGGCCATGATGTCGCCCGGGACCGCCATGCCATCCGGCTTGTTCCGCAAAGACGGCGACCGGTGGGTATTCGCCGGACCGACACCGGCCAGTTTCAACGGCTATACTAAGGACCACGCCGACCTGCTGGTACGGTACATGTTCCAATTCACCCCGGAGGAACTGAACCGCCTGCGGGCCAGCGCAGGAAATTGACACTACCCGCTCCCTTACGGTCGCGGCTCCGTTCAGAGCCGTGACCGTAAGGGAGCGGTAACGATCTTTTTAAAGGAGGCTCTCTCAAGATGAAGAAGATTTGGATCGGAGTTGGCGTCGCCTGTGCATTAACGCTCGCCGGATGCGGCGGCAGCAGCGACACCGCGAAAACGGAAACTCCCGCGGCCACCGCGCCGGCGGGCGGCGGCGATGCGGTGCCGGACGAAGCCAATGGGGCTACCGTAACGGGCAAGGTTGCCTTTGAAGGAACCGCCCCGAAAATGGCCACCCTCGATATGTCCGACAAGCCGGACTGCGCGAAGGCTCACTCCACACCCGTGAAGTCGCAAGACGTCGTCGTTAATGCGAACGGCACCTTGAAGAACACCTTTGTATGGGTGAAGGCCGGGCTGCCGGATAAGCAGTGGAAGATTCCAACCACCAGCGTCCCGCTCGATCAGCACGGCTGCCTGTACGAACCGCACGTCCTGGGCGTAATGGCCGGACAGAACATCGAAATCAAGAACAGCGATCCCACCAACCACAACATCCACCCGGCCGCCACCGTGAATGCCGACTTTAACCAGTCGCAGAGCCCTGGGACGCCTCCTATCATGAAATCCTATGCCCGCCAGGAAGTCATGATCCCGGTGAAATGCAACGTGCATCCGTGGATGCGCGCCTACATCGGCGTGGTGTCGCACCCCTTCTTCGCCGTGACGGGAGACGATGGAACGTTTACAATTAAAGGACTGCCTCCTGGGACCTACACCATCGAAATCGTTCACGAAAAGTACGGAAAACAGGAACAGCAGGTGACGGTTGGTGCGAAAGACAGCAAGACCGTCGATTTTTCTGTGAAGGGCTGAATGTTTCGGGGCAGGTTTGGGAAGCCTGCCCCGCTTCCGATGCATCTGTAAACTGAGGGGCGCCTCCCGCACTGAATGCGCGATTACATTGAACTGACAAAGCCGCGGATCACCTGGTTGATCCTCATGAGCACGGGGATCGGATACTTTTTTGGTCTGCGGGGTGCTGCCAACTGGTGGGATTTCCTCCGGAGCATTCCCTTGTTGTCGCTGCTGCATACAGTGGTGGGCACCGGCCTCATCGCCAGTGGCACCGCTGCGCTCAATCAATGGTATGAACGGGAGGCCGACCGCAAAATGCGGCGCACGGCGGACCGGCCTCTTCCTTCCGGCAAGATGACCGCGAGCCGCGCGCTGGCGTTTGGCGCCGCTCTTTCGGTAGCGGGCTTCGTCGAACTATGGCTGGGGGTCAATCTGCTTGCGGCGCTGATCGGTGCATTCACGCTCGCCAGCTATCTTTTTGTCTACACTCCCATGAAGCAGCGGACCTGGTGGTCTACCACGGTGGGGGCGATTCCAGGAGCCATGCCTCCCATGATCGGCTACGCCGCCGCGGCCGGCACGGTCACGCCGGACGCCTGGGTGCTGGCGGCGATTCTGTTTCTGTGGCAGTTCCCGCATTTCTATTCCATTGCGTGGATGTACAAGGACGACTATGCGCGCGCCGGCATCCAGATGCTGCCGGTTGTGGAGCCGGATTGCCGCTCTACCGCGCGCCAGATCGTGCTCTACGGGATCGCGCTGATTCCGGTGAGCCTCATTCCGGCGGTGCTGGGCATGTCCGGGCGGCTTTATCTGATTGGAGCGCTCCTTCTCGGTTTGTGGTTCTTATACTCGGGCGTGCGGGTGGCGGTGGAACGGAGTCTGGCTCGCGCGCGCAATGTCTTGATTACGTCCGTGCTATACCTGCCGCTTATCTACGGGCTCATGCTCCTGGATAGGCCTGGTCTGTGATTCAAGTCCAGAATCTTACCCATCGCTACGGTGACCGCGTCGCGCTTTCGAAGGTCAGCTTCGAAGTGAAAAAGGGCGAGATCTTCGGCTTGCTGGGGCCGAATGGCGGCGGAAAATCCACTCTCTTTCGCATTCTCTCCACAATGATGGTGCCCACCGAAGGCAGCGTGTCGCTGGCCGGTCACGATGTGGTGCGCGACCCCGCGGCGGTGCGCCGGCAAGTGGGAGTGGTGTTTCAGACGCAGAGCCTGGATAAGGCCCTGACTGTGGAAGAGAACCTCCGCGCGCAAGGCCATCTGCACGGGCTGAGCGGCAAAACGCTGACCGATCGCATGAGCGGCGACATGGAAAAACTGGGGCTCGCCGACCGCCGCAAGGACATCGTAGACACGCTCTCCGGCGGCCTGCGCCGGCGCGTGGAGATCGCCAAGGCGCTGCTGCATAAGCCGCAGGTGCTGCTGATGGACGAAGCTTCCACAGGGCTCGACCCGGCGGCCCGGCGCGACCTCTCGCGCCACGTGGAAATGCTGCGTACTGAGGAAGGTGTGACCATCCTGCTGACCTCCCACATTCTGGAGGAGGCCGACCGCTGCGATCGCCTGGTGCTGCTGCACCAGGGCAACATTGTGGCGCAGGGCACCCCGCAGGAATTGCGTTCCAGCATCGGCGGCGATGTGGTGGTGCTCGATTCCGACGATTCGCCGGCGCTGGCCGCGCGCATCGAGCAGCGCTTCGGCATCAAGCCCGCAGTGCGAGACGGGCAGGTGCGCGTGGAGATCCCCAACGGCCACCGCTTCATCGCCGAAGTGGTGGAGGCGTTCCCAGGCGCGGTCCAGTCGGTGGGCCTGCACAAGCCCACTTTGGAAGACGTATTCGTACGGGAAACAGGAGCATTCATTGAGTAGCTTCTTCTTGCCTGCGATCACGCTGTGGCAGCGCGAACTGGTGCGGTTCTGGCGGCAGAAAAGCCGCGTGCTGGGCGTGGTGGCTTCGCCTTTGATCATCTGGCTGCTGATCGGCTACGGTTCGGACAGCCTGTCTCGCTTCTATTCGGGAGCCCTGGTGCTGACCGTGATGTTCTCGGCAATCTTCTCGACTATCACGATTATTGAAGATCGCCGCGAAGGCTTCCTGCTGTCCATGCTGGTCTCTCCCGCGCCGCGTACCAGCCTGGTGCTCGGCAAGATTGCGGGCTCGGCCACGCTGGCGTGGATTCAGGGGTTGATCTTCCTCTGCTTCGCGCCGCTCGCAGGAGTGAAGGTGGAGTTCATCGAACTGATCCCCATTGCCGCCGCCATTTTTCTGATTTCGTTCACTCTCACTGGTCTGGGCTTTGTGATCGCCTGGCGCATGGAGACTACAGCCGGATTCCACGCCATCATGAACCTGCTGCTGCTGCCCATGTGGATGGTTTCCGGATCGTTGTTCCCCTTGGCAACGGCGCACGGCTTCGTAAAATGGATGATGTGGGTGAATCCGTTGACCTACTCCATCTCGCTGCTGAACGTCACGCTGCATCTGCCGAATGCCGCGCCGGGTCCGCTGGAAAGTCTGATCGTGACCGCCGCTTTCGGTGCCGGTCTGCTGCTCCTGTCCGGTATGATGGCCGCCCAGAAGGCCACCAGAAGCGCGGCATGAAGGGCAGGGGATGGGGGTTGGGGGTCGGGGCCTTGTGGCTCGCTTCGCTCGCCTCGTGCGTGCAGCCCAAACCGCTTGACGATCTGGGCCTCGCTCCTTCGTTTCAATTGACTGCCGAGACCGGACAGCCGTTCGATAGCAAGTCTCTCGCTGGGCACGTCTGGGTGGCGGACTTCGTCTACACCACGTGCAACGGTCCCTGTCCCATGATGAGCTCGCAGATGCGGCAGATTCAGAACTCTTCCGCCGCGGAGATGGCCGATGTCAAACTCGTTTCGTTCACTGTAGACCCGGCGCACGATACGCCGCCCGTGCTGGCGGCGTACGCCAAACACTTCACGCAGAATCCCGGCCGCTGGTATTTTCT
>OKRF01000109.1 GCA_900290315.1 Candidatus Sulfopaludibacter sp. SbA3
GCACCTGCCGCGCGAACATGCCGTACGATGGCGGCACGCCAATCTGGTAATACTCGCCCGCCACCTTCGGAACGTCGCGCACGGCCGCCTGCTCCGCCGTACCCCCGCCCGGAAACATGACGTGCACATCGTGAAAGCTGATGTTTTCCAGAAATCCCCCGGCGCCGTTGAGCACCATACACGAAAACACCTCGCCGGGATTATAAGCACTCTCGAATTCGGCGTCGGGCAGCGGCGCCGGCTTGGCCACAGTGGCCTGAATGCCGCGAAACGAGATGTTGCGCACGATGCCGGGCGGCTCCATCGCACTCTGGCCCGGCTGCACTCCCAGCCCGATGGAAATCGGCCCGGTGACATCGCGCATCACCAGGTCGGAAAACGAAATGTTCTCGTAGCGCGTCCGCGGCGAGCACCGGATCTTGATGGGACACCCATAGGTCTCATAGATGAGACAATTCGAGACTGTAATGTTCTCCGCTTCCCCGCCGCCGAAGCGAAATACGCTCCAGCGCGTGCTGAACGAACAGTTGGTCACGGTGATGAACTTACAACTGCCGAACAGCGCGCAGGCATCGTCCTGGCACCGCACATCGCAATTGCTGATGGCCACATGACTGCTGCTGATGAGGTGGAAACCATCGTTGTTGTGGTTCACCCGGTTGTGAATGCGGATGCCCTCCAGCTTCACGTCGCGGCACACGCAGACCCGCACCGAATGGTACGCGCCGGCCGTGAGGAAGATATCGCGGATCGTCAGGTTGCGGCATTCGTAAAACAGCAGATGGTGCGGCCGCTTGTTGCCGCTGACTCCCGCGGGCGGCGCCACCCCACGCGCGGGCGAGCGAAACTGTGCGCCCTGCCCGTCGATAGTACCCTGCCCTTCAATGACGATGTTCTCGGCGTTGGCGGCGAAAATCAGCCCCACGTTGCCATCGCCCATGGTCCACTCGCCGGTCAGCGGAATGGCAGCGGCCGCATGATACTGCGTGCCGTCCGCGCTGCCCAAAATCTTGCCCTGCGCCTCCAGGTGCAGCGTGACATTGCTCTTCAGTTCCACGGTGCCGGTGAGGAACACACCGGAGGGAATCAGCACGGTGCCGCCCGGGCCGGCGTGGCAGGCATCAATGGCCGCTTGAATCGCCGCGGTGTCCAGCGAGACCCCGTCCCCTTTCGCGCCGAAGTCGCGCACATTGTAGGTGCCGCCGTGGACCGCGGGCGGCGCGTTCTGAGGCGCGGCAACCTCGGCAGCCAGCAATCCGGAACCGGGCGCCCGCCGGGAGATCGATGGTGTTCTCACTCTCCATCAGTATAGAATCTGAAGACGACCTCTATGTCATTCTTCGCGGGGCAGCGCATTGGCCCCTACGAATTGATCGAGCCACTCGGCGCCGGCGGCATGGGCCAAGTGTGGAAAGCCCTCGACACCCGGCTGGACCGTATGGTCGCCATCAAGTTTTCCGGCGAGCGATTCAGCGACCGCTTCGATCGGGAAGCCCACGCCATCGCCGCTCTCAATCATCCCCACATCTGCACCCTCTTCGATATCGGTCCCGACTATCTCGTAATGGAGTATGTGGAAGGGGCTCCTTTGCGAGGCCCGGTGCCGGTTCGCATCGCGCTGGCATACGGCGCGCAAATCGCCGGCGCGCTGCACGCGGCTCACTCCCGTGGCATCGTCCATCGCGACCTGAAGCCGGCCAACATTCTGGTCACGCAGGCCGGCATCAAGCTGCTGGATTTCGGCCTCGCCAAAGTCGCCACCCCGCTTTCGGCTGTGGAGAACACCGCTACCATCCCCGGCCCGCTTACCCGCGAGAACACCATTCTGGGCACCCTGCAATACATGTCGCCGGAACAACTGGAAGGCCGTCCAGCCGACTCGCGCAGCGATATCTTCACCTTCGGACTCGTGCTCCATGAACTCATTGCCGGCCAGCCGGCCTTCCGCGGCGATAGCCAGGCTGGTCTGATCGCAGCGGTTCTGAAGGAGGACCCGGCACCCCTCAATCAAACCCAGCCCGCGATCCCCGCCGCGCTCGATCGCATCGTCCGCAAATGCCTCGCCAAGGATCCCGGCGCCCGCTGGCAATCCGCGTCCGATCTCCGCGACGAACTGGAATGGGTCGCGCAGACGCCGGCGCCAGTCGCGCCCACTCCAATCGCCGAAGCAACCCCTCCCAGACGCTGGCTGCCGGCACATCTCCGCGAGCCCGCCCTGGCCCTGCTCGCTCTCCTGGCGTTTCTCGCCGCTGGTTTGGGCTGGATGGCCTTTCGCGCCGAGCCCCCCGGCACCTGGTCGGCCGTCCGATTGAGCGGGCCTCCCCTGGCCTTCTTGCCGCGCGTCTCGCCGGACGGGCAATTAGTCGCCTTCGCAACCTTGGTGGATGGCAACGCGCAACTCGGAGTCATGCGGTCTGACGGGAGCAGTTGGGCTCAGTTGACGAACCAAACAGGCATCGGTTACGTTTCCAATTTCTCATGGGCACCAGGGGGCTCCTCCATCTATTTCGACCGCTTCTGGGACACCGCCCGCGGCGTCTTTTCGATACCCACGCTCGGCGGCACGCCCAGGCTGGTTCTGGATAAGGCATTCGCGCCGCAAGCCCTGCCCGACGGCAGCCTCATTGTGGCCGAAGCCGATGCGCAACGCGACTTCCAGCTTTTTCATTACACGCCCGACACGGGCCGCTCCGATCCGCTGCCCATTTTCTTTGACCGCAATACCCAGTTTCCGGAAGTGCGTGTATTCCCGGATGGGCAGGAAATCGTGTTCTTCGGATTCACCGGCACGCCCTCCAGTCACCCCGGCCCGCGCGAGTTGTATGTCTACGGCCTGGCCAGCCGGAGCGTCCGAAAACTCACGCCCACAATGGCTCCCTGGCTGGATCCCGGGCGCGAGCGCACCCTGGCCGTCACGCCCGACGGCAAGTCGCTGGTCACGCTGGCCATGCGGCAGGACCTTTTCCAGGTTGTCCGAATCCCGCGCGACGGCTCCGGCTCAACTGAGATTCTCTTCTCTTTCCCTAAATTGCTGACCCCCTTCGGCATCGATCTCGGTCCCGATGGATCCATCTACCTGGATGGCAGTCTCCGGCCGATGTTGGTATTGCGCCTGCCGGCAACGGGCGGCGTTCCCGAGCAAACCCCCGCCGGCGACATGGGTACCACGACACTCATCCCGGCCGGGGACGACAGGTTTGTCTACCCCACGATCGCGGCCGGACTGCACTTTCTGGTGGCCGGTTCGACGGGCTCCGATCCCCGTCCCGTGCTGCAAGCCAGAGAGGAAAGCGACGGGCCGCTGGCATTGTCCGCGGGCGGAAACTTCGTCTTCCTGATTGGCAATGCGCGCGATCACCAGATCGCCCTGGCATCGCTGCGCGACGGCCGAATCGTCCGCCGGATCCCCGCCAAGATCCCTCCGGATGTGACGGGCCTGGCGACCTCGCCCGATGGCACGACTGTGTACTACGCTGCTCAGGGTGGCGTCTGGAGCGTGGCGGTGGAAGGCAACGCTGTTCCGCGCCGCATCTGCGATGGCGATTCCGTAGCTGTCGACCCCGCCGGCCGCTTCCTCTACATCAAACAACTGAACCACGATCCCGCCGCCCTCTTGCGAATTCCTATAGAGGGAGGCGCCGCGGAGGACCTCCCCATTCCCGCCGGCCTTCATCTCACCAATGCCGCCCTCCCGGCCAACTGCGTGACCGCCGATGGGCGTGTGGTTGTGGAAACCGCCACACCAAACTCCTTCTTCTACCGCCCGGCCGTGGTGGATGCCCGCCATCAAACTGTGACGCCCATTCCGGTGGCGTTTGCGGGCGATGTCTGGAGCCCGACCTGGACACCCGATGGCCACATCCTGGCCGCCGGCGCCGGGTTCGAAAGCTCCGTCTGGCGCTATCGCAAGCAGTAGGACAGACGATCGTTTTTCGTCGTGTGTCAGGATGAAGAAACCGTCGCTGGGCCGGTTTTTCGACCCCTGTTGGGATGGGCGTTCCGTCCGCGAAACTTCATGAAAAGCCGGTAACGCCAGCGGTCTCGCCGCCGGTTGCACTGGCCGGCCGGCGACAAGATCGCCGGCGTTACCCAGTCCCTCGACCGGTTTTGCGACCCAGTCGTCTTGCTTCCACGGGTCAGTGACTAACCTAACCGGGACGCTTCCTGCGTGCGCGCACGTAGTGGAAGCGAACCAGGTAGATATTCTGACCTCTCCCGTGTTTGGCGACATTGAGCAGATCGATGACGCCCAGGAAGCCTGACTCGCGCGCCAATTCTGGAGTGATGTCCGGAAAACCGATCGGTGTGATCGAATCCACTTCGATCTCACCTTCTTCCATACGGTACCGGACGCCTGCTTTCACGTGGGGCCGCGTCCAGATTCGGACGCTACAAGTGATTTCTCCTCGCCGGACTCCCTCGCGAAGTCGCTTGGTGAACACCATGAAGAGAGTTTATATCTGGATCGCTACTGCTGCACGGGAATCGTCAAAGTCGATCCAGTGATCCAGGCGGACGTGATTTGAACGGCCACTGAAGGGATAGGAATGCCGTGTGGCACCACGAAGTTCACCTGATAGGAACCAGTGGTCGCGGATATCCGCCCGCGTACTGGACCGCCGCCTGCTGCCCATTCACTCTCACCTCGAGGGGCGAGTTCACCAGGGTGGAGCTTGGCTGTCATTTCTTGTTCATCGATTGCCTTTCCAGGCTTGTTACTCGGTTGGCGCGTGGTATGGAACCTCATAGCGCATCACCGCGCTGTGCGCCAAGCCGGCGGAGCGATTTCGGCAGACTGCCGCGAGGTGCAGCATAGTGGTTTCGCGTGCCTCGCAAAGGCCAACAGCGGGCAGCGCCCACAACCCGCCGAACCGCCGGATGCGGACCCGCATGTCTCGATTGTCAACTCCAGTCCGAGATACCATTTCAGAAGGGAGGGACGGGAAAATGATCTTGATCACCGGGGCAAACGGGACAGCCGGCAAAGCCGTGCTGGCGGAAGTGGCGCGAGGCGGCGAGAAGCATCGGGCAATGTACCGTTCGCAAGAGGACGCGGTGAAGGCTCCAGTGGGAACGGAGACCGTGATCGCGGATTTTTCAGACAAGGCGAGCCTTGCGGCGGCGCTGCGCGGTGTGGAGAGTGTCTATCTGGTGTGTTCTCCCATTCCGCAATTGGTGCAACTGGAAGCAAACGCGATCGAGGCGTGCGAGCAGGCAGGCGTACGGCGGATCGTTCTGAATTCGGCCCTGGGGGCGGGAGATTATGGGAAGTCGTTTCCCAGTTGGCACCGGAAGGTGGAAGACCGGCTGAAGGCGTCGAAGATGGCGCACTGTATTCTTCGCCCCAACAGTTTTNNCGGCGCGATGGGGAATGCGCGCATCAGCTACCTGGATGTGCGGGACATTGCGGCCGTGGCCGCGAACGCGCTGCGCAGCGGCGAGCATGACGGGACGACCTATGAACTGAACGGGCCGGAAGCGCTGACCTGTGCGGAGGTCGCAGAGAAGATTTCGCAGCACGCGGGAATCGCCGCACAGTATGTGGATATTCCCGCCGAGGCGCAGCGCCAGGCGATGCTGGATCAGGGAATGCCGGAGTGGCTGGTGACGGCGCTTCTCGAACTACAGGAATACTACACCGGCGGGCAGGGCGGAGCGGTGGATGGTGTACTCGAGGGATTGCTCGGACGGCCACCCGTCACTCTGGATCGATTTCTGGAAGAGTTTGCGGGAGCGTTTCGCGGTCAGACGGCCGGGGCGTGATGGCAAAACGCCCGCTGCGCGCGGATGCCGCATTGCGGGTGCTTCCGGATGCAGCGGCCAAGGCTTGGATCAAGACCCCGATCGATGCTTTTATCTCCGACATCCCGGCCATGCGGGCGAGTAAGGTGCCGCCGTGATTTCAGTCTGTGTTTGGAGAAGGCAAGTCCCTCTTGACCCTGATAATGTATTTTATCGTGTTTAAAAGCAAGCCCGCAGTGCGCCTCCGAATTGCAGTATGGTCTTGACAGCATATGTTGTGTAGTACATACTATCGATAGATGGCATGGGAGATTCTCTTTCATGACGAGTTTGAGGCCGAGTTCGACGTTCTGCCCGAATTCGTGGCGGATGAACTTTTCGCACACGCCGGATTGCTGAAGCAATTCGGTCCGCAGCTTGGCAGGCCGCGCGTCGATACGTTGAAAGGTTCGCGACATTCGAACATGAAGGAACTCCGTTTTGATGCTGGAGGTGGCGTGTGGCGGGTCGCATTCGCTTTCGATCCGCGGCGAAAGGCGATTCTTCTGGTGGCTGGCGACAAAGCTGATGTGAGCGAGAGACGCTTCTACCGGCGGCTCATCGAGAAAGCCGATCAGCGTTTGGATAGCTACTTGGCCGCCTTGAAGAGGAAGGGGAGCAAATCATGAGCAAGACACTAGACCAGAAACTGAAGGAACTCAGCCCGGCGCGCCGCAAAAAGATTGGCATTCGCGAGGCAGCACTGATCGGCGAGGAAATGTCCCTGCGTGAGCTGCGGCGCGCTCAGCGGCTGACCCAGAAGCGCATGGCTGAAAAGCTAGGCATCGGCCAGGATGGGGTATCCCGACTTGAGCAGCGCAGTGATCTCCTGGTTTCGACCTTGAGAGGCTACGTGAAGGCGATGGGCGGCAGCCTGTCCATCGTGGCTGAGTTTCCAGACCGTCAGCCCGTCGTTCTGGCCGGATTTGCCACGATGGAACCGGAATCGGCCGCCTGTGAAATCCACGGGCAACGTAGAGCAAGGTAGCGTTTGCTACCGGGTTAGCATAGCGGCCGTTGCCGGACTAGCAGAGTTGAGCGCGGTATTCGAGTCTGATACCGATGTATTTTATCGTGTTTAAAAGCAAAGCCGCGTTTTTCAAGGCACACCCCCCGTGCGAACCCAAGCCGGCCGCCCAGTCCACGATCATTCACGGTAACCCTTGGCATTCCAGGTAAATGGGTCGCGCCGGCCGGATTCACTCTTTAGGGAGCGAAGAACAAGATGGTTTAGACTGGTTCAGACAGTGCGGTTCGGAGGGTAGCTTGAAGAACCGAGTATTTATCAAATGACAAATGATGACGACGGTCACTCCTGCATCATTCTAACGCCCATGTACCCCCCTCGGCCTCCGGGGCGCTTTTCATCCGCCGGTGTGATGCCGCGCTTCCTGAGCCGTCTCTCTCGAAAATGCGAACGACGTATGCGCCGCAAAGCGGTGGCAGGCGATTGATTTCGCTGCCTCTGCGAAATCAGTTGCCTCTCTCGAAAATGCCCGCGTAGCCCGAAGAAGACAGACGACAAAAAACGATCGTCTGTCCCACGGCGCTAGCGAGCTTTCATCAGGACGGGTGAGGCCCCGCCTCATGAGCCGACTGTCACCCTTTTGCCCTATCGCCAAGCGCTATACTAGCCACGGACATGGAAGCAGAGACTCAGAAAGTGGCCCTGTTTGGAGCGGCCGGCGCAGTGGGCCACACCGTGGCGGCGGAACTGGCGCGGCGCGGCATTCCTTTTCGCGTGGTGGGGCGCAATCGAGCGCGGCTGGAGCAGGAGTTCGGCGGGCTGCCCCAAGTGGAAGTCCTCGATGCAGACCTGAGCGATCTGCGCGCGGCCGGCGCGGCATCGCGCGGCGTCGATACCATCATCTACACCGTGGGACTTCCCTACCCTTCGCATCACCTTTTCCCGGCACTCATGCGCACCGCTTTGGAGGCGGCCGCCACCATGCAGGTGAAGCGCCTGGTGCTCATCTCCAACGTCTATTCCTACGGGGTACCGCGTGCGTCGCGCGTGCCCGAAACGCACCCGCGCATACCGGCTACGCGCAAAGGGGCATATCGACGGGAGCAGGAAGACCTGGTTCTGGACGCCCACCAGAAGGGGAAACTGGCCGGCCTTGTCGTCCGCATGCCCGATTTTTACGGGCCGTACGCCGATCTGAGCCTCGCCAATCCCATCTTCCGCGCGGCGCTGGCCGGCAAGACTGCCAACTGGGTGGGGCCGGACAACACGCCCCACGAATTCATCTTCATGCCCGATGCCGGCCCGGTGGTGGTGGAACTGGCCACGCGACCCGATTGTTTCGGCGAAGCCTGGAACCTGGGCGGCGCCGGTGAAATCAACACCATGGATTTCATCACCCGCGTCTACCGGGCCGTGGGACGGTCCCCGAAGTATCGCGCCGTGGGCCGCGGGATGCTGAAGTTCCTGGGCTACTTCAACCCCGTCATGCGCGAAGTGGTGGAGATGCTCTACCTGCAGGAAACCCCAGTCATCCTCGACGATAGCAAGCTCGCAGCCAAGCTGGGCGCCATCAGGAAGACCAGCTACGACGAAGGCATCCAGAAGACCCTGGAATGGATGCGTAGTGGTAAAGTGACCCCATGAAGATTCTCTGCGCGTTCCTCCTCGCCACTCTTTCCATGCATGCGGCAAAGAAGGTTATCGTGCCGCCGGAGTTCGCCGCCAGCACCGCGCCGTACAGCCCCGGAATTCTCGCCGATGGCACCCTGTACGTCTCCGGTCAGATTGGCCAGGACCTGAAGACTACCCAAATCCCGGCGGATTTCGAACAGGAAGTGAAGGTGTGCCTGGAGCGGATCGGCCTGGTGCTCAAAGCCGCGGGCATGAAGTATGAAGACGTGGTCTCGGTGCAGATTTATCTCACCGATATGGATCTGTTCTCGCGCATGAACGCCGTGTACTCCAGCGTCTTCAAAGCGCCTCGCCCGGCGCGCACCACCGTGGGAGTCACCAGGCTGGCCGCGGCCGGCGCCCATATCGAGATCACCGTCACAGCTCGTAAATAGCTATCGTTCGACATTACCCGGCTGCTAACTGAGGCGAACCTGGAATTGCCTCGCCTCATGGGTGAGTCTTAATAGGATGAGGCTTCCTGCGCTCTGTCTCCTCTGCGCCCTGCCGGCTGTGGCCCAACTCCCGACGGACTTCATTCCGCCGCACAGCAATGTCGTGATCGGAATCAATCTGCGCCGCATCCTTGACGCCGCGCAGTTGAAGGAGATGGACACAGACAGCCAGTCGCTCTCCGCCATGATGCTGGCGCAGAATGGGCTCTCGCACCTGGATCCCCTGAGGGCCGTCGATTCCATCCTCATCGCCTCCACGGGAGAAGGCGAAGCGCCGCCCGCGGTGTCGATCCTACGGGGACATTTTGCAGGACTGAAGCTGGATAACACGAAGAACTCCAAGGGGACGGTGCTCGTGATTGATGACTCCACCATGCTGGC
>OKRF01000471.1:0-470 GCA_900290315.1 Candidatus Sulfopaludibacter sp. SbA3
GGCAATATTCCGGGCGTGACGCGCACTGTCTCCATCGGTATTTACGACCAGGTGCAGGCCTCCAACTATGCCTCCGCCAATGCCATGGCGTTGCTGCTGCTCGTCCTCTGTTTCGGAGTGCTGACATTGGTCTACGGGCTACACCGGAGAGATGCAGTGAAGAACTTGTGGAGGATGGGTCCCGTCCGGTAAGCGAAAATCGATGCCTGCGCCAGTTGAGCCAAAATCCGCCAAACCGTCGCTAACGGCGCGCATTCGCAAGAGCTTTCCTTCGACCGAACGGGATTTTTCGCTCGACATGGAGTTTGAAGCCGCCCCCGGATTCACCATATTATTCGGTTCGTCGGGGTCAGGAAAAACGACGTTGCTCGACTGCGTCGCTGGGCTGGCCACTCCGGAAGTCGGTCGCATTGCCGTAGGCCAGCGCGTCTTATTCGATGCGAATACGCACGACGCGAACACGAGCCGAA
>OKRF01000471.1:480-664 GCA_900290315.1 Candidatus Sulfopaludibacter sp. SbA3
CATTGCCGTAGGCCAGCGCGTCTTATTCGATGCGAATACGCACGACGCGAACACGAGCCGAAACATTCCCGTCGCCAAACGTGGCGTGGGATACGTCCTGCAGGATCTCGCCCTCTTTCCCCATCTGACGGTTGAGCAGAATACCGAATATGGCTTGGCGCATCTGCCGCGCGCTGCCCGCCAG
>OKRF01000471.1:674-2547 GCA_900290315.1 Candidatus Sulfopaludibacter sp. SbA3
CCCGCCGGCAACGAGCGGCCGACATGCTGCAGGCGTTTCGCATCGATCACCTGTGCCAGCAGCGCCCGGCGGCAATCTCGGGAGGAGAGCGCCAGCGCGTCGCTCTGGCGCGAGCTCTGGTAACAGACCCCTGCGTGCTCCTGCTGGATGAGCCTTTGGCCGCGCTGGATGCAGCGACCAAGTCGAAGATTCTCGATGATCTGCGGCGCTGGAATCAGGCGCACGGCATCCCGATTCTCTATGTCACGCACAGCCGCGAAGAGGTGCTGGCGCTGGGCGAGCGTGTGCTCGTAATGGAACAGGGACGCATCATCGCGCAGGGCACGCCGCACGAGGTACTGCGCGCTCCGCTGCAGGAGGCCGTGGCCCAGTTAGCTGGCTTTGAAAACATCTTCGATGCCAGCGTTGAGTCGGTTCATGAAGATCGTGGCACGATGATCTGCCGCCTGCTCAGTGGCGAACAGGGAAGCCCTGTTCTGCTGGAGACCCCTCTCATTCGCGCCGAGGGCGCCTCACCGCTGCGTGTGGGGATTCGTGCCGGCGACATTATGTTGGCCATCACAAAGCCTGTAGGCCTCAGCGCCCGCAACGTGATCGCCGGGCGTGTGGTTTCCCTGGAGAGGCGCGACCTGATTATTTCCGCGCGCGTAGACTGCGGCGTCGAGATGGAAGTTTACCTCACGCTGGCAGCGCGCGATGCTTTGCACCTGGAAGCCGGCCGCGAAGTCTGGCTGGTGATCAAAACCCACTCGTGCCATCTCATGCAAAAGTAAGAAGTCAGAATGCAGAAGTTTGTCTCTCACTGCTGCATTCTGACTTCCGCATTCTGCACTTCGCCGCGGTCCATCTCGATCACGGCGATCCACTGTCCCTGGCGTCGTTCCGAAAACACGATGTGCCCTCCGAGAATCTGCGCGGCCGCGGTCGGCTGCACATCGCGGTGAAAGCCGAAAAAACGGGTTTTCAGTTCTGTCCAACGGCGCCAGTGGTCCCATCGCGCCGGCCCGGGCTCATACTTGGTCGAAAAGATCAGCGCGACACCATAGTTCGAACGAGAGTCAGCTGCGGAAAGCACTTCGTCCAGGGAAAAGTCTTCAATCCGCACGACGCGCATGGGCCGCGTGATGTAGCCGAGCCAGGGCCGCGTCAACTCGTCCGACGCCGGCCACGCGGTCAGCACGGACGCCATGGGGTAGCGGGCTTCCAGAAAGCGCTCGCCGTCTTCATGCAGCACCACGTAATCGCGGTAGGCTAGATTGTCTTCGGGTGAAAATCCGTAAGGAGGATTCCAGAACCACGCCGCCACGAAAGCCAACCCAACACACCCTACTGCAGCGCTCCAAAAACGCAACCTGCGCCAGAGCGTGGAGACCGATACGATGATGACCAGCGGAACGGCCGGCAGCATATAGCGAGCCAGCACCGCCCCGCCGATCAGCGCCATCGCCACCACATACGTACCCACGACGACGTAGAACACCATTTGCACCGCAATGCCAATCCGCGGACGCTCTGAAGAGGAGTCACGCTGCGGTGGCAGCGTCCACATCGCAAGCAGCATCCCCAAGGTCAGAACCCACAGATGAAGGTAGCCGCCGATCTGCCAGATTCGCATGGCCAACGCCAGGAAAGAACGCGTAGGGCTCAGCGTCGCGGCCACGTTGTAACGGAAGAACTCCGGGTTCCCGAAGACGTATCCCGTGCGCGTGTAGTGGTACAGATACCAGAGAGCAAGCGGCAAGGCCGGAAGCGTCAGCGAGACGATGCGCCGGGCCGCGCGGTGATCCGACAGCGAATTGCTTCTCCCGTCTTCACTATCCAGCCACCATTTATGCAGCGGAGTCTTACGCGCGAGCAGGCCAATCATCTCCCA
>OKRF01000425.1 GCA_900290315.1 Candidatus Sulfopaludibacter sp. SbA3
GACAAGGGCGTCAACGAGCCGATCCAGTTCTACACCAGCAAGGCCCGCCAGCCCTACGAAATCGTAGTGAACTCCGTGCAGAAGGACCAGCTTAAGGGGTACCTCTCCACTCCGAAAGACCAGTCCACCCGCTAACGAAAAAGGGGGACAGACCTTTATTTAAATGCGTCTCTCTCGAAAAACCCGAGCCGCGTCTGCACCGCAAATCCGTGCCAGGCTCGAAATTCGCCGTCTTTTGGCGAATCTTCGTGCCTGGCTTGCCAGGCTCGAAATTCGCCGTCTTTTGGCGAATCTTCGTGCCTGGCTCGAGTTTGCCCCTTTACGAATCCCGACGCGTTTTTCCCGCCGTTTTCACCCTAGCCGGCCGCAGGGCCGGCTAGTTTTTGGTTGCTCCCACCTTCCCCGACGAGTGCCGGTATGTATAAATGAAGTATCCCGCCGCCAGGAGCGTGCCCGGAATGAACCACATCAATCCCACCTCCAGGCCATAGCGCGGAGCCGCGGCGTTATGGATGCTGAGCGACAGCGCCGGAACGCCATTCGAAGGCAGGACGTATGGGTACAGGCCGAAGGCGACGCTGGTCAGCATACCGAAAAGGAAAAGACAGGAACTGAGGAATGCCTGTAGGCCTGTGAGGAATCGGATGCCGATCAGTCCCGCGATCGTGCCGAGCGGAAACAGGTAACCCCACGGACGCGCGGCAAAGCTCTCTTTCAGGTGCGGCTGCAGGCGGAAGCTGCAAAGGGTGATCGCCATCACCAACACCAGCAGCGCCCACCACACGCCGTTCGCCACCCGGCGGGCGCGCTGCTCCATCGCCTTCCGTCTTCAGCGCCACCCACAGCGCGCCATGCACGGTGAGCGCCACCAGCGCAGCCACGCCGATCAGCACGGTGTACCAGTCCAGGATGCCAGCGTCCTGGCCCGGCGCGAAGTTGGTCCACAGGGGCAGGAAAAATTCGCCCGCGGAATTCAGAGGCACGCCGCGCACGACGTTGCCCAGCGCTGCGCCGAAGAAGATCGCCAATAGCGCGCTGGCGCCAGCGAACACCGCATCCCACAACGGCTGCCATACCAGGCTTCGCACGTGATTGCGGAACTCGATCGCAATGCCGCGCAGGATCAGCAGCCACAGCACCATCATGAGCGGCAGATAGAAGCCGCTAAAACTGGACGCGTAGAGCGCCGGGAAGGCGAAGTACAAAGTCCCGCCGCCGGCCAGCAGCCACACCTCGTTGCCATCCCACACAGGCCCGATGGAAGCCAGCACGGCGCGGCGTTCGGCGTCTGTGCGCGCCACCACCAGGTGCACGATGCCGGCGCCCAGATCGAAACCATCCAGGATCACGTATACGGCGATCATCGCCGCGACCAGGCAAAACCAGAGCGTTTCCATGTAAGCCTTCAGCCCTCCGCCACCGCTTCCGGCCCCTCCTCGATTTCCCGATAGACCAGGAACAAAAACAGAATGGCCAGAATGGCGTAAATGCCCATGAAGCCGAGAAGAGTGAACAGCGTGTTCCCGGCGGAGACGCGCGGCGAAGAACCGGCCGCGGTCCGCATCAGCCCGTAGATAAGCCAGGGCTGGCGGCCCATTTCGGTTGTGATCCAGCCGAAGGTGGTCGCGATGTAGGGGAACGGGAGCATCAGCATGAGCATCCACAGCAGCGGGCGCGTACGGTAGAGGGTGCCGCGCCAGAGTGCCAGCGAGGCCAGCGCCATGGCGCCGATGAAAATGGTGCCCAGTCCCACCATGATGTGATAGCTGTAGTACAGCAGCGGGATGTTGTCGGGCCAGCGGTCCGCCGGAAACGCGTCGAGCCCCCGAACCTCCGCGTGCCATCGTTTATAAGTGAGGAAGCTCAGAGCATTGGGCACGGTGAGGGGGTTATCGAGGCGGCGTTTCTCCACGTCGGGCTGGCCGATGAGAGCGAGCGGCGCCCCTTCCTCGGTGTGGAACAGGCCTTCCATGGCGGCCAACGTGGCGGGTTGGTGCCAGGCGATGTTCTTCCCCTGTCCATCGCCGGTGGGAAACACCATCAGGAATGTGGAGATCATTCCGGCGATGACGCCGAGGCGCACGAAGGTGCGTCCATAAGCCTCGTCGCGGCGCGTGAGCAGGTAGAACGCCCCCACTGAAGTCATCACGAAGCTGGCGGTGACTACCGATCCGGTCATGTTGTGCAGATACTGCCAGAACGTCCAGGGGTTCGCGATCAGTTGCCAAAAGCTGGTGAGGACGATCTCGCCGTTGCCGCCGAGCTGGTAGCCCACGGGGTGCTGCATCCAGGCATCCGTGGCAATGATGAAGAAGCCGGAGAGCCAGGAGCCGGCGCACACCAGGAATGCGGAGGCCCAGTGGGCCTTGGGCCCGATCCGCTTCTCGCCGAACAGGAACACGCCCAGGAAACTGGACTCCAGAAAGAAGGAGAAGACTCCTTCCATGGCCAGGGTCTGCCCGATCACGCTACCAGCCGCTTTGGAAAACCGCGACCAGTTGGTGCCGAACTGAAACTCCATGGGAATGCCCGTGACCACTCCCATGGCGAAATTGATGGCGAAGATCCTGGCCCAGAATCGCGCCGCGCGATGATAGTGCTCGTTTCCGGTGCGCAGCGCCGCGGTCTTGAGAATCAGGATCAGCAGCGCCAGCCCCATGGTGAGTTGCGGAAAGATGTAATGAAACGTGATAGTGAAGGCGAAATGTAAACGGTGAAGCGTTAGAGCGTCCATCGCACTTCTATCATATCCGCCGCCTTCCCCAAACCGCGAAGGCCAGCGCCACCAGCGACGCTGCCAGACTCAAGCCGCGCGTCACAGTGCGTTCCACGCCGCCGGTATAGCGCAGAGAGATTTCAGAGGGGCCCGTGCAATCCGCATCGATCACCATCAGCCCCAGGCCATCCCTGCGAATGCGCTGGCGCTTGCCGCGGGCCCAGGCTTCCCAGCCCCGGTCGTAAGTGACTTGCGCGGCGATCACCTGTCCGGGTTCGACCGTGGCGCGAATCTCAGCCTCGCTCATGCTTTTCCACTGGAACGCGGCAGGCGGATAGCGCGCGTCGTCCAATGCCGCCACGTAAGCCTCCGCCGGAGCGATGTCGAGCCCGTGGATGGGCGTCCGCGCCACCACCGCCGAGGCCGGAATCACGTGCGCGAGCGACCAAGACCGGCTGGACACTTCGTAAATGGTGTTATCGCCCTCGCGCCAAAGTACCGGCAGGATGCCTTCGAACTTGCGCGGATGCGCGAAGGGCTTGTAGTAATCGCTGCTGTCCGGCCCGGAAACGGAAATGGCGTTCGCCCCATAGGCCTTCAGCCAGAAGATGGAGTATGCGGCGTCACGCTCGCCGGCATTCATGCCGCTGTAAATGGTGAAACCTACAATTGCCATGAACGGATTCACCGCCTGCTGGTCGTGTCCGCCTTTCATTTGGGGATTGTCGGTAACCGCGTTATACAGCATGGAGCTGGATCCGCTCATAAACGCCCGGCCGCCGCGGCGGTTCTGGTCCATCCACTGCGCCATCTTGTATTCCATCAGTTGCGTGGTGTCGGCAGCGCGAATCAGGCGCCGCGCGTAGGATGCCGCATATACGCATTGCACTGCCAGTCCCGCGGCCACTACCGCGAAGGCTGCGCGCCGCACCGGCAAGGAGAACCGATCCAGCACAGCCGCACCGGCGAATATCACACCCAACAGCAGGGCCATGTCCAGTTCCAGTTGATAGCGGCTCGGCTGAGGGATTACGGATATCCGCCAGATGTACCAGATCAGCACGATGGCGGTGTGCACGTATCCGAACAGCACGAAGAACTGCACGTGCGGGGGTGCCTGGATTCGGCGCATCGTAAACCACAGCAGCAGGAAGACCGCGGCCATCACCGCCAGCGCGATCCACGTTTCCGGCCGGTATCGAAAATCGCCGCCCGTGGTGGGTGCGCTCTGGCGAACCGCGCGGATCATCGCGGGGCTCAGCCAGGGACTGATCCAGCAGTAGCTGACAATGCCGATCGCCGCCACCGTCGCCGTTGCTCTCCACCACGGTTGCACGCGAAAGGCCAGCAGCCAGCAGAGCAACGCCGTGCCCAGCGCGACCACGCCGAATGCATTGCTCAGAACCACAGCCGCAGCCAACACCCCAGCCAGGATTTTCCACTTCACCGCACCGGTGGTGCAGGCGTAAGAAAAGCACACGATGGCGATGGGCAGCAGGGCGAGAGCCACCGTGTGCGGCGATTCGCCCCAGTACACCAGCACCTGCAGGCGGCGGAGATTCCAAACGCCCCCCGCGTCGGCCCGGATTGCGGGCACCAACAGGTTGGAAAAGGAGAAGCACGAGTAGGCCAAGGCGGCCACGAAACTCGCCGCCAGTTTCCGGCTGAGCACCAGCGCCATCCAAAACACCGCGAGCGCGCTGCCCGCGTACACCGCTGCGGTCACCATGTGAAATGCCCGCGGAGCCGCCACGTGGGTGAGCAAACTGAAGGCCGCCACCAGCCAGTGCGAAAACGGAAGATAGGAAGTCTCGAAGGGCATCCCGCAACTCCAGAACGGCCACCAGCGGGTTTCGCCGGGATGCTTGGCCATGATGCGCGAGATGGCAATGAACGTACCCTCTACGGAGCCGTTGTACGCCGAGAACTCCACGCCGAACAACTTCGCCACGATAAGGACATTGACAGTCAATAACAGGATCAGGCAGAGCAGCACCGCCCGCCGGTTCACTCGCAAGACTCCATGCCGGTATTATTCCATGCGCCTGCCTGCCGTGGCTGCACTGTTCGCCATCATGGCACTGGGCAGCAGGCTTTGGCTGGGCGCCTGGCCCTTTGACGGCGCGCTGGAACTTTCGTGCGTGTGCCTGGTGGCGAGCGCCTATTTCCATATCGCCGGCCGGCGCCACGTGGCGGCGCTCCCCGATCCCGCGGCGCTTTTGGAAGAGGCCTTCAGCCTGGTGCACTCGGGCCGGATCGATGCGGCCATTGCACTGCTGGCGAAGGCCATCCGCGAGAGCCCGCAATTATGGCAGGCGTTCCAGTACCGCGGCGAGTTGTACCTGGTGCAGCAAAACTTCGCAGCGGCCGCCGAAGACTTCTCCGCCGCTATTCGTTTGGCGCCCGAAGAGCAGCATCTCTACACATTGCGCGACCAGGCTAGCGGTTCAGGCGGCGCAGTTTCAGGTTGCGAAACCACACCGGAGTCCCATGGTTCTGAAGAGCGATGAAGCTCTCTGGCACTGTCGCTCCGCCGGCGGCCAGTTGCAGGATCACACCCCGGACCAGCGGCGATGAGGTTTGAAACTCCACGACTTTGACGCCGTTCAGCCAGTGCTCCACGTTCTCGCCGCGCACGATCAGCGCGGAGTGATTGAATTCGCCGGCCGGCCGCGCGGCCGGTTGCGACGGTGGAATGGCATCATACAGAGCCCCGCACAGCTTGCGCCTGTCTGTGGACGGGTCGGATGCATCATCGAAGAGCTGGTATTCGAGTCCGCGCGCCCGCGCCTGGAGGCCCTCCGCGTTGGTCCAGCGGTCGGTCTTCTGTACCAGGTATTTCACCCCGGAGTTGCCGCCTTTGGCGATCTTCCAATCGAACAGGAATTCGAACGACTGCGGCACGGTTTCCGTGCGCAAATCCTGAAAGCCGTGGCCCGGATTGAGCGCGCGGAGAGAACCATCTTCGATCTTCCACGAATCGTTCGGGAACGGCAGGCCGGTCACCTCCAGCCATCCCGCGGTAGTCTTCCCGTCGAACAGAAGCACCCAGCCTGCGGCCTTTTCCGCCTCGGTCAGGGTATTGGGGGCCTGCGCGGCGTGTACCAGCACGGCGGCGAGTCCTGCCAATAAGAAGACGCGGGAGTTCGGGGACACCAGTCGATCATACACCGCCGGGCGCCTCTTCTTTTCAGATAAGAATGTCTGTATAATCGGCCGCAGTATGGAAGACGACGAGCTTTATCGCGCGTTGCAGCATCACCTGGACCGGATGCCGGTGGCGTATCCGGCCACGGAATCGGGCGTCGAGATCCGCATTCTCAAGCAGCTCTTTACTCCCGACGAGGCCCGGCTGGCCTTATGCCTGAGCGCACTCCCGGAAACGTCGGGGACCATTCACCGGCGCGTGCGCGGCGAGATGAGCGTTGAACAACTCCGCGAGGCCCTGGACCGGATGGCGGACAAGGGCTCGATCCAGAAACTTCCCGGCAGGAACGGCCCGCGGTACGGCAAAGCGCCTCTGGTGCTGGGCATGTACGAGGCGCAAGTGAATCGCCTGACGCCGGAACTGGAGCGAGACGTACGGGCCTATTTCGACGAGGCTTTCGGACGCGAAATGCTAGGACCGCGAACGCCGCAGATGAGAACGGTTCCGGTCCACAAGTCCATCCCGGTGGTGCACGCGACAGCCCGGTATGACGACATCCGCCGATTCGTCGAAGCCAGCCCGGGGCCGTTCGCAGCCATCCCGTGCGTCTGCCGGCAGGGGCGGGCACTCACTGGCCAGCCTTGCAGGCAGACCAGCGAACCGCACAACTGTCTCATGTTCGGCGTGGCGGCGGCGATGATGACCCAGAAGGGAATTGCGCGGCCAGTCAGCAAAGGAGAGATGCTGGGGTTTCTGGAACAGGCCGACCGGCAGGGACTGGTGCTGCAGCCGCAGAACACCGCCGATCCGCTGTTTGTCTGCTGCTGCTGCGGATGCTGTTGTGGTGTCCTGACCACTGCGAAGAAACTGCCGAAGCCGGCCGAGTTTTTCCAGTCGGACTTCCTGGCAATGGTGGATGCCGGGAAGTGCCAGATCTGCGGAACGTGCACGACGCGCTGTCAGATGGACGCAATCGCCGCCGATGACGGGCCGCCGATGGTCTTGGAAGAGCGGTGCATCGGCTGCGGGCTTTGCGTCACGAGTTGCCCCTCGGAAGCGATGAGCCTTCGCACGAAGGAACGGAGGCCGCCACCACCGAACGACATGAGGGAGTTGTACACGACGATGTTCAAAGAGAGGTTCGGACCGCTGGGCGCGGCGGCGGCGCTGGCAGGCCACTTGGTGGGACGGAAGGTCTGACAGGGTCTGAGGAATAGGGGCTGGGGGCCGGGGGCCGGGGTTGTTTGGGGGCCGGGGGCCGGGGTTGTTTGCGGCTCGCTTCGCTCGCCGTACCGGCGACAAGATCGCCGGCGTTACCGCCGGTTTTTCATCCCGTTTCGCGGGATGGTCCGCCCCTAATCCTAATTGACAGGGTCGAAAAACCGGCACAGCGACTGGTGAACGGTTTTTCATGAAGTTTCGCGGGCGGAACGCCCATCCCAACAGACGACAAAAAACGATCCCGGCTTCGCACGGGCAAGCCGTCTGTCCTGCGAAAAATAAGGCCGGCCCCGCCGGGGGTGGTCGGGACCGGCCTTTTCCTGTATGAGTGAGAGAGGTTAGACAGCCAGGTACATGGTGCTGCCCTGCCGGTTCACAAGCAGGAGATTGGTGTCTTTCGCGTTCCGCATGGCAGCTTCGAAGTCCGCGGTGCTGCGCACCGGCTTGTGGTTGACTTCCTGGATCACGTCGCCGCGCTGCAGGCCGGATTCGGCGGCCTTGCTGTTCGGATCGATGCTGGTGACCACTACTCCCGTCGCGGTGGCCGGCAAGCCAAGTTGCCGGGCGGTCCGGGCGCTGACGTTTTCCACGGTGATGCCCTGCAGGGCGTCTTCGGTGCCATTGTTCTCCTGCTGTTCAGCCTTGGCGGTCTCGGTGGGCATCTCCGCCAGAGTCAGCGGGAGAGTCTTCTCCGCGCCCTCGCGGAACACCTTCACGTTCACTCTGGTTCCAGGCTCCATCAGCGAAACGTGCATGCGCAGCTCCGCGCTGCTGTTCACCGGGTTGCCATCGAGGGCCAGGATGATGTCGCCCTTTTCTAAGCCCGCCTTCTGGGCCGGGCTGTCGGGAGTCACGTCGCCGATCAGCGCGCCAGTCACCCTCGGCTCATGGAAAGCTTTGGCGATCGCGGGCGTCACTTCCTGAGCCATCACGCCCAGGTATGCGCGAGTCACCTTGCCGTTCTTGATGATCTGGTCCATCACTTTGCGCGCTACATTCACAGGTACGGCAAAGCCGATGCCCTGGTTCCCTTCCGATCCATTAGCGAGAATGGCGGTGTTGATGCCCACCAGTTCGCCGCGATCGTTGACCAGCGCGCCGCCGGAATTGCCATGGTTAATGGCGGCATCCGTTTGGATGAAGTCCTCATAGTCTTCGATGCCGAGATTGGCGCGGCCGGTGGCGCTCACGATGCCCATGGTCACGGTCTTGCCAATGCCGAAGGGGTTGCCGACGGCGAGCACATAGTCGCCCACCTGCACTTTGTCGGAATCGCCAATGGTGACGGCATCCAGCGTGCCGGCGTCAATCTTCACCACGGCGAGGTCGGTCTTCGAATCGGTGCCCACCACCCGGGCTTTGTATTCCTGCTTGTCGGGCATGATCACAGTTACGCTGCTGGCGTGATCTACCACGTGGTTGTTGGTCAGGATGTAGCCATTCGGGCTGACAATGACGCCCGAGCCCAGGCCCTCTTCCTTCTGCTGCCGGGGGACCGTACGGAACTGGCCTCCGCCGTTTCCGTTGCCGAAGTTATCGCCAAAGAACTGGCGGAACATCGGGGGGATCTGGTCGTCTCCGCCGAACGGATTCCCTTGCATCCCGGTCTTCACCATACGGGACGACGTAATCGTCACCACCGAGGGCAATACTCTCTTCACCACCGGCGCGAAACTGTTGCGGCTGGCCGGTTCGTCCGCATTCGCAAACTTGAAAGTAGCGGGCGGATTGATCAGGTGATCCGCGGCCGCAACTGCAAGGCCACCCAGACCCAGCGCCAGCACCATCGTCACGGCTGCCGTCTTCGGTCGCCTCAAAATCCATTGCATGTTCATGTAGCCTCCAGAAATCGTAGCGGTTTGCCACCGAGTCTCAAGTGCTCAAGCGGCTCCATGTATAGAGATGGGGGAAGGGGGTTTCCCGTTTGTAATGGTAAGTCGGTATATGTGGTACCGGAGAGTCGGTATGCCGTTGTGCCGCTAGGAGATGATGCCTTTGCGTACGGCGTACAGGATGACTTCGGGCACGCTGCGTAAGTTCAATTTTTGCATCAACTTAGCGCGATGGGTCTCGACTGTATAGACGCTCAGGTTGAGCAAACTGGCGATCTCCTTGCTGGATTTTCCTTCAGCCACCAGTTGTAGGACTTCGCGCTCCCTGGGGGAGAGGAGCTCGTAGGAATCCTCGGCGCCGGTGCGCTGGAGCTTCCGCATGTAGTCCTCCAGCAGCACCTTGCCGACCGCCGGACTGAAGAAACTCTTGCCCTCGGCAGCGGCGCGAATGGCGCGGGCCAGATCGGCCTCGGCGGAGTCTTTCAACAGGTAGGCGCGAGCGCCGGCCTTGAGCGCGCGCAGCACGTAGGCTTCGTCGGAGTGCATGCTGAGCATCACCACCTGGGTTTCTGGCAGGGCCTCTCGAATCTGGTGGCAGGCTTCGATGCCGTTGAGGTCGGGCATCTTAATATCCATCACCACGACATCGGGCTTGAGTTGCGATGCGAGAGCGACTGCCTGGCGCCCGTTTTCGGCCTCGCCGGCCACCACGAAGTCCGGTTGCTGGGCCACCACCAGCCGCAGACCGGCGCGGATCAGGTTGTGGTCGTCGGCCAGCAGCACACGAATCGTCCTCATGCGAGTTTTTCCTTGAGCCGCGGTGCCGGCAGGTTGGCGGTGAGGGTGCTACCTTGCCCCGGTTTGGACTCGATGATCAGGCTGCCACCCAACCGCTTGACGCGCTCCTCCATTCCCAGAATGCCCATGCCGCGCATGCGATCGGGGTTGAACCCGCGGCCATCGTCAGCCACCACCACGCGAATGCGGCCGCCGGCCTGATCCACGCGCACACGGGCGTTGCGCGCGCCGGAGTGGCGAACGGCGTTGTTGAGGGCCTCCTGCACCAGGCGGTAGACGGTGACTTTGTATTCGTCGGGCAGATCGTCAGAGACGTTTTCGGACTGGACGTCGACTTCCATTTCGCTGCTGCGCGAGACTTCGCGGCCCTGCCACTCCAGGGCGGCGACGAGGCCGAGATCGTCCAGCATGGAAGGGCGCAGCAGCAGCGCCAGGTTGCGCACGGATTTTACGCTGCGCTCGGCCACCGTTTTCATGTGCTCCACCTGTTCGCGGAGTTCGGGCGGGGCAGCCGCGGCGAGGCGGCCGAAATCCACCAGCAAGGCTCCCAGGGTCTGGCCGACTTCGTCGTGCAGTTCGCGCGAGATGTTGCGCCGTTCGGTCTCCTGGGCGTCGACCAGGCGGGCGGAGAGGCGCTCCAGTTCGCCGCGGCTGCGCACCAGCTCGTTGTAGCGCGTGCGCGTCTGGCTCTCCAAGCGAAGAATGTATACCAGGCTGGCCAGAATCAGGACGAGCGCGCTGCCCAGAGCCAGCACGATGGAGCGGGTCAGATTGCCCTGCAGCATGGCGAACTGGGCCAGCAGGGCTTGGTCGGCTTCATGCAGCATCTGGTCATTGGCGATACGGAGTTGGTCGGAGCGCTGCAGAATTTCCATCTGGATGGGCTCTACTTCGCGATCGATCAGGAGCGGGGCGCGCCGCCGCCGCTCATCGGTGGGCCAGCCAAGCATGCCATCCACCAGGTCGCGCTGGCGGGCGAAGAGTTGCTCGATGGTGCGGAGGGCGGCCAGTTCCTGCGGGTTGGGGTCGGTGGGAAACCCGTTGAAGGCGGCGTCGATGTCGCTCTTGAGGTGACTGAGCGAGGCGCGGACATCGGCGTCCCTTGCGGCGCCGCTCGATGTGACGAAGTGCTGCACGGTCTCGCCGTAGATCTGAATGGAGAGGCAGAGAGATCTGAATGGAGAGGCAGAGGCCGCTCAGCGCCTGCGTGCGGACCAGGAAATCGTGCCGCGCCTCCTGTTCACCGCGGTGCATTTCGTTGAGGTCGTGCAGCGCGGTCATGCCGGCGATCAGCATGATGCCGAGCAGTCCCAAAAAGGCGCCCGAGATGATCCAGCGGGGAGTTCCGGGCAGGGGCTGGTTCAGACGTTCGGAAGATGGACTCATAGTCCCGCTGCTTCTATTATCGCAAGGGTCGAGCCACCCGGGCTCGTAAACGGGGTAAACTCCCTTGCCGGTGGATCTCAAGAAAAAGGTAATCGTGCCTTCATCACTCAAATATGCCAGCCCTGGCCCTCCTGCGCATGGAACCGGCGGCGATCACGGCTTTCGAAGGCTGCCTGAAACTCGACTCCTGATAGAACGATTACAGAAGTGCGTTGATTTCTATGCGCGGCGCGATTGGTAAGCGCGAGAAGACAGGGTCGAAAAACCGGGGCCAGGGGCCGGGGCTGTGCGGCGGCTCGCTTCGCTCGCCGTACCGGCGGCAAGACCGCCGGCGTTACCTCGCCGGTTTTTCAGGAAGTTTCGCGCGCGGAACCCGGTTTTTCAGGAAGTTTCGCGCGCGGAACGCCCATCCCAACAGGGTCGAAAAACAGGGGCCGGGGGCCGGGGCCGTGCAGCGGCGCGCTTCGCTCACCGCACGGGCGGCAAGACCGCCGGCGTTACCAACCGGTTTTTCATCCCGTTTTGCGGGGCGGTCCGCCTAATTGACAGACGACACCGAACGATCGTGTGTACTTACTTGCTGAGATATTTCATTCCGGTATCGCACATGATGGTGACGATGGTGGCACCGGGTTCCAGTTGTTCGGCAAGGCGCAGGGCGGCGACGAGATTGCAACCGGTGGAGGTGCCCCCAAAAACGCCTTCCTCGCGGGCCAGCCGCCTGGCCATCGCCGCGGCCTCCTCCGTAGAGACCTGCTCGATCTGGCCGGCGATTTCGTTCCGCCAGAGCGGGACGACGAAGCCTGCTCCGATCCCATCGATTTTGTGAGCGCCGCTTTGGCCGCCGGACAGTACGGGAGATTCCGCCGGCTCGACGGCGACGATGCGGATCTTCCCGTTGCGGCGGCGGAGCGCATCGGCGGTGCCGCGAAGGGATGCCGCGGTGCCCACGCTCTGCACAAAGGCGTCCACCTGCCCGTCTGTCTGTGTCCAGATCTCGTCCGCCAGTTTGCGATAGGCGGCAAACTGGTCTTCGTTCTTGAGTTGATCCGTCCAGAAGCTTCCAGTTTCTTCCGCGATGACTCGGGCGGCTTCCACCATGTCGCGGGTCAACTTTTCCGTCATTCGTCCGCTCTCGCTGGACACAATTTGCAGCCGGGCGCCCAGGACTCTCATGTGCTCCAGCTTCTCGCGGGCGAAGGCGTCGGACGTCACGATGTGCAGGGGATAACCCTTCACTGCACAGATCAGGGACAGAGACACGCCGGTGCTGCCGCCGGTGTATTCCACGACCGAGCCATTCGCGGTGAGACGCCCATCCGCCTCGGCTGCTTCGATCATGGCCAGCGCCATGCGGTCCTTCATGCTGCCGGTGGGGTTCTCGCTTTCCAGCTTGAGCAGGATGCGGACGCCGTTGCGGGGCACGATGTGGCGCAAGGCCAATAGGGAGGTGTTGCCGATGCACTGCAGAATGTCGTGCCGTAGGTTGGTGGTCATAGCTCAGCAAACGCGGCGCTGCGTTCTACCAGCATCTGCCGCAAGACGGAACGGTGGCAGCGGTTTTCGTCCTGGCAATAGCAACCGAGCGAGAAATCGGCCGTGTGGGAAAGCGCGGCCAAAAGATCGAGTATTCTCTCAGCGCCGGACTGCTTGATTTCCGATCGAAACTTGCGCTGAAAGGCCGACCACTCCTTTTCATTTCGTGCCGACTGACCCTGATGCATGAGGTCGGGGCTGGGCGAAAGATTAGGAAGCCAGACGTCGTAAAAATCGCGGCTGGCGAATTCTGTTTTTGGGACTCCTCGGGGAGGTCTGCGAACGGTGCCCAGGCGAAGTCCTTCCCCCGCTTGCCGGGCAGAACCGAGTCTTACGATCGTTACTGGCATATCGCTGTGAATCACCAATATAACGCTGGCGCCTTTGCGAGAGAGCGCTTCTACCCGCTCGCAGTGGCCTTCCGCCGCCGCTTGGGGAGGAGTTTGTCCAGGTCGATCACACGCATTTCCTGAATGCTGACGCGCGGAATGTGGAGGCGCCAGCGGCCGGGCGTGACTTCGGCATCGTCGGTCACTTCCATGCCGATCACTACGGCTTCCTCGTTTTCGTCGAGGAGGAAACCGACTTCCTGAAGCTCCACCAGTTTCGCCTGGGTTGCACGGGCCACGGCGTCGGAGGCCTCTTCCGCCACAGCGTCTTTCCACCGGATGTACGCGACTTTCATCAGCCGCTAGACTACCACTTCCCACCAGATGACGCGCGCGCTCAACTCGCCAAGGATGCGCGCCATCGGATCGGGAATGGCTTCCCGAACCGCGCCGGAGAGGCCAGTCCCGAAGCTGGTCCTCCGCGGCACGATTCCCGCCAGAGGCATCTCGTGCGGTCCGCATCCGGCCATTGTAAGGCGGGGCAAAGATGACAGGGTCGAAAAACCGGGGCCAGGGGCCGGGGGTCAGGAGCCGGGGCCGTGCAGCGGCGCGCTTCGCTCGCCGCACCGGCGGCAAGACCGCCGGCGTTACCGGTTTTTCATGAAGTTTCGCGGGGCGGTCCGCCCCTAATTGACAGACGACAAGAAACGATGTCGCGCCGCTGGCGCGCGCAGTCGGTACTGAGGTCTCCCGGTTCTCGTGCATGCAATTTCGCGGTGTGCCAGGGGTCTTAGACTACGTGGGTCCGCCGTCCGGCTCGCGATGTACCGCCGTGACCGCGTGTTGCCTTCCCCTACAGACGACAGGGTCGGCGACCTCCGTTTCTAGTTTTCGAAGCTCTATACCCTGCCCGGCGCTGCCCCAGTCCACGCTTGGCGCATCGCAAGGTGTGATCCGTCTGTCCTACAGTAATGCGACGGGTTGTCAAAGATCGGTAGCGATTAACGGGTAAAAATGGCTCAGGCAGCCTTGCGGAGGGGCTGCTTGGCGGCCGCGAAGTGCTTTTTGGCGTCGGCGAGGC
>OKRF01000128.1:0-12923 GCA_900290315.1 Candidatus Sulfopaludibacter sp. SbA3
CGGGGGCCAGGGCTGTGTGGCTCGCTTCGCTCGCTCATACTCGTTTCCCCAGTACGTCGCGAAGCGCGTGCAACTGTTTCCCAAGTATAGACGTTTCCCCTAAAATCGGGGCTATCTGGTCTTCCACAATAAATCCCAAGCGTCTAGCAATCTCAAGCTGAGTTTGCACTTCCGCCAGCGATCCCTGCGCTATCGATAGATGGTTCAGGTACTCTTTGGTGGACGCGCGGGAATGTCCTTCCGCGATATTCGATGGCACCGAAACTGCCGCCCGACGTATCTGACTCGTCAGCCCATACAGCTCGGCCTTCGGAAACCCAGCCGACGCGCGATAGACCATCTCCACAACGTCCATCCCGCGCTGCCAAACCTGCAATTCCCGAAAATGGCTGACCTTGCTCATACGCCCGACGTCTTCCCCAACCTCCAACCCCCACCCCCAACTCCTGTTTTTAGCCCGCGTGTTCACTCACATTCATCAAAATTCCCAGCATCGCGAGCGTACTGAGCAGCGAGCTGCCTCCGTAGCTGATCATGGGCAGGGGGATGCCCTTGGTGGGGCCCATCCCGATCACCACACTCATATTGATTAAGCCCTGCACCACGACCACTACCGTCACTCCGAGCGCCAGGTATCGGCCGAAATCGTCTTTGATCCGCACTGTAGCTCGGAGCCCTCGCCAGAAGATCACCGAGAACCCAATCAGGATGCCGGCCGTTCCGATCAGGCCCGTCTCTTCGCCCACTACGGCGTAAATGAAATCCGTGTGCGCTTCCGGCAGATACAGCAGTTTCTGCCGGCCGTTCATCAGACCGACACCCAGGGCCCCGCCTGCGCCCACCGCGATCTTCGATTGCGCTAATTGGTACGTGGTGTCCTTGGTAGTGAGCGATTTTTCCAGTTGCTTCTGGATATGGCCGCCAGGGTCGACCTTCGACAGCATCTTGAACTGCGGGTCGAAGAACTGCACCACGCGTTTCATGCGGTAAGGGTCGTTCCAGAGCGAGATCATGACGCCGATCAGCGCCACCAGGGCGGCAATCGCCACGTACCGCCATTCGAGGCCCGCCACGAAAAACACAATCGCTGCCACCGCGCCCAGCACCACCGCTGTCCCCAGATCCGCGCGTACTACGGCGAAGATCACCAGGCCGACCGCGAGTGCCGCCGGCACCAGGGTGTGGCGCGGATTGTTGATAGCCCGTGCCCGCCACGTGACGAAGAATGCCAGGAATGTGACCAGTGCCGGCTTGGCCAATTCCGAAGGCTGCAGACCGACCCCTCCGTACCGCAGCCAGCGGTGGCTCACCGAATCGAACACATAGGCTGCCGCCAGCAGCATCAACGCAATTCCGATGGCGCTGAATGCCACTGCCGGACTCTGAAACTTGCGGTACGACGTTTTCTTGAGCGCCATCATCACCATGACGGAGAGCGCGGCCCACTCGAGCTGGCGAATCACGAAGTGCCAGCTCGACTGGTAACGCGGATCGAGCTTCGCGCTGATGGACGAAGCGCTGTAAATGAAGAACGCGCCGAATAACATCATCACCAATACGGTGACGAACAGGATCCAATCGGTTTTGAGCCGTTGCGCCATTTCAGTCCTTCACCCGCAGTTGATTCACGATCTGTTTGAACACTTCGCCGCGATGTTCGTAACTGCGGAACTGGTCGAAGCTGGCGCAGGCTGGCGCCAGCAGCACAGTGTCGCCAGGCTGGCCGTTGCGGTAGCCATAAGCCACCGCCGCCTCCAGAGTCTTCATATCGAACAGCGGGACCGCGCCCCGCAACTGGTCCGCAATCTTGCCCGCGGCGGCGCCGATCAGGAGCGCCGCATGCGCTTTGGCGGCCAGCGGTTCGCGCAGCGCGGCATAATCCAGGCCCTTGTCTTTGCCGCCCAGGATGACCCACAGGCCGCCGGGGAACGCGTTGACAGCCTTCAGTGTTGCGTCCACGCTGGTGGCTTTGGAATCGTTGTAGAAATCGATGCCGCTCACCTTGCGGACGAACTCCAGACGATGCTCCACGGCGTGGAAGGTGCGCACTGCCGCGGCAATCTGCTCGCGCGATACGCCGGCACGGGCCGCGGCAATGGCGGCGGCCAGCACATTCTCCACATTGTGCAGGCCGCGGATGGGAATCTCGCCCGCCTCCATCAGCAGCTTGCCATCCAGCACCAGCTTGCCATTGCACAGGCTCGCGCCCGGCGTCACCTTGCGGCGGCTGCTGAACCACTGCACTGTGGCCACGGTTCGCTCCGCATACGCCACGCACTCAGGGTCCTCGGCATTCAACACGGCGAAGTCCCCGGAATACTGCGTCTCAAAGAGGCGGCCCTTGATCGCGGCGTAATTCTCGAAGGTATGGTGACGGTCCAGGTGATTTTGAGTGACGTTCAGCGCCACACCGATATGCGCGTGAAACCGGCTGATCGTCTCCAGTTGAAAACTGGAAAGCTCCAACACGTTCCATCCATCGTCGCGAGAACTATCGATCATCGCAGTGACGGGCGTGCCGATATTGCCACCCACCTGAACGGGCACACCAGCTTCGCGCAGAATGTGGCCGATCAGACTGGTGGTGGTGGTCTTACCGTTGGAGCCGGTAATGCCGATGGTGCGGCCTTTCAGGAACGGCGCGGCCAGTTCCACCTCACTGGTGATCCACGTGCCCCGGCGCCGCGGTTCGTCCAGGGCGGGCAGGTCCCACGGCACGTCAGGCGAGAGAACGATCTCCCCTGGCGATTCGAAGACAGCCGGCGTCTGCTGTTCGAACGGGATGTTCAGACGCGCCAGCACCTCGGCAGCTTCACCCAACTCAGAGAGCGGCTTGAGATCGGTAGCCCGTACCTTGCGTCCTTGCCGCGTCAGAAACTCGGCCACCGCCAAGCCGGACTTTTTCAGCCCGACCACTAACGTCGTTGTGAGCGGCAGTTCCATCCTTATCTCAGCTTCAAAGTAGTCAGTGCGCAGAGTGCCAGCACCAGGCCCGCGATCCAGAAGCGTGCGATAATCTTCGATTCCGTCCAACCCAGCGCTTCGAAATGGTGGTGCAGCGGCGCCATTTTGAAAATGCGCTTGCCCCCCCGCAGCTTGAAGCTGCCCACTTGCAGAATCACCGACACTGCTTCCAGAATGAACACGCCGCCGATGAACAGCAGCAGAATCTCCTGCTTGATCAGCACCGCCACCACCGCCATGGCGCCGCCCAAGCCGAGCGAGCCCACATCGCCCATGAAAATCTCCGCCGGGTGAGCGTTGTACCACAGGAAGCCCAGGCTGGCGCCGGTCATGGAGCCGCAGAACACGGTCAGTTCGCCGGTGCGCGGATTGCGGGCCAGTTGCAGGTATTCGGCCAGTTGCGCGTGTCCGCCGGCATACGCCAGCATCGTCAACGCACCCGCGGCAATCACCATCAACCCGATGGCCAGGCCGTCCAATCCGTCGGTAAGGTTGACCGCGTTGGAAGCGAAGACCACCACCAGTGCCACGAACACGCAGAACGGCAGCACTCCCAGAAGGTAGGGCCAGGGGTTGGACAGCAGCCCGCCGATGAGCAGTGACGGCTTGAACTGCTTCACAAAGGGAATGTTCATGGCCGTGTTGAAATCGTTGTGGGCGCGCATGATCAATAGCAGCGCCGCGAAGGTGAATCCCAGGATGAACTGGTACAGCAGTTTGCGTTTACCTGAGAGACCCAGGTTGCGCCGCTTGGTGATCTTGGCGTAGTCGTCCAGAAACCCGATCCATCCATAGCCCAAAAGCGCGGCGATGGCGATCCAGACATAGGGATAGCGCAGGTCGGCCCAGAGCAGGGTCGGAATGACGATGGAAATGATGATGAGCACGCCTCCCATGGTGGGCGTGCCGGCCTTCTTCTGGTGCGACTTGGGACCTTCTTCGCGGATGTACTGGCCGATTTGAAATTCGCGGAGCTTGTTGATCAGCCAGGGCCCCAGCGCAATACAGAGAAACAGCGCTGTCAGGCTGGCGAAGGCCGTACGGAAGGTGATGTATTGGAAGACGCGGAACGGGCTGACGTATTTGTGGAGCTGCTCGTACAGCAGAAAATAGAGCATTAGTTTTGAAACCTCCCCAGCGCCCGCTCCACCTTTACGCCGCGCGAGCCCTTGAAGAGGATCGCATCGCCTGGATGCGCCACCGCGCGGGCATATTCGCCCGCCTCTTCGGCATCTTCGAAAAAGCGCGCCGCGTCCGCCCGAAGGCCGGCCTCACGGGCGGCGTCCACCATTTCACGCGCATGGCCGCGCACGCCGATCAACACGTCGACTCCGTGCTCCGCCGCATACCGGCCCACCTGGCGATGCAGCTCGTCGGCAGCATGGCCCAATTCCAGCATCTCACCGAGCACGGCGATGTGCCGCTGCCCTGGCGTCTCCCGCAGAACGTCAATCATGGATTGCATGGCCTCGGGATTGGCGTTGTAGCAGTCGTTCCAGATCGTGATGCCGCCGTGTACCGTGCGCTCGCCCCGCATCTTGCCCACGGCGAAACTGTGGACGGCGTCGCGCAGGCGTTCGGGGGCGATACCGAACTCGCGCGCCACCGCCAGCGCTGCCAGCAGATTCATCACGGCGTGCCGGCCCGGTAGCACCGTTTCATATTCGGTGCCCAAGGCGCGAAAGCGCGTGCCATCGGCGCCTTCCACAAGCAGTTCCGCCCGCACGTCGGCGCCTTCGGAAAAGCCGAACGTCACCGAACGGCCCGGATGCACGTGGCGGAATCCGCGCACGCGCACGTCGTCGCCGTTCAGCACCGCCACGCCCTCGCGCGGCAGCCCTTCGATCAGTTCGCGCTTGGCCGCGGCCACGCCTTCGATGGAATCGAAGAATTCCACGTGCGCGTAACCTACGTTGGTGACAACCCCAACGTTCGGCCTGGCGATGGCAGCCAGTTCGCGGATTTCGCCCGCATGATTCATGCCCATTTCCAATACGCCGGCGCGGCAGTCGTCCGGCAGCCGCAGAATCGAGAGCGGCACGCCCACGTGATTATTGAAATTCCCAATGGTCTTGCCGACCGGAAGCTCTACGGCCAAAAGCTGCGCAATCGCATCTTTGGTGGTAGTCTTCCCCGCACTACCTGTAACGCCGATTACGGTTCCACTCCAAGTCTCTCGCGCCCAGTTACCGAAACTCTGTAATGCCCCTAGCGTGTCCGGCACCAGCATTTCACCAGGGACTCCGCTGCTGCGCTCTACCACCACGCCCGCAGCTCCCTGGGCGAAGGCCCGCTCCACATAATCGTGGCCATCGTGGTTCGGCCCGCGTAGCGCGAAATAGACGTCCCCCGGATTCTGTGTCCGGGTATCCACGCTCCACCCTGAAACTCTGAACGGCCGAACCTCGCCCCTGGCGCGCATGGCACGCGCAACTTCTTGTAAATCAAAGGTCATGGCTCACGACGTTTTGTGATACCCATAACCTCTCAGCAGTTCTCTCGCCACCATCCGATCGTCGAATGGGATGGTCTTGTCCTTCAAAACCTGGTATGTCTCGTGGCCTTTCCCGGCCAGAATCACAATATCGCCCTCGCGCGCCTCTTTGAGCGCGCGATCGATGGCGGCGGAGCGATCCGGCTCTACCACGTGCGCCACGTCTTTGCGGCGAATGCCCACCAGGGCGTCGTTCATGATCGCCAGCGGGTCCTCAGACCGGGGATTGTCGCTGGTCAGCACCACGAAATCGCTGGCCTCCGCCGCCGCCTGGCCCATCAGTGGCCTCTTGGAGCGGTCGCGGTCGCCGCCGCAGCCAAACAGCGTAATCACACGCTTGGGATTCAGCCCGCGAGCCACGGCAATCACGTTGCGCAGAGCATCGTCGGTGTGGGCGTAGTCCACCACCACCACGAAAGGCTGCCCCTCGTCCACTCGTTCAAAGCGCCCTGGGACAGCCTGCAGACTGGCGATGCCGCGCGCTATGGTCTCGGGCGCGATGCCATAGGAGAGCCCAGCGCCGCACGCCGCCAGGATGTTGTACACGTTGATCTTGCCGATCAACGGAGATTCCACGGCGAAGCGCAGTTTGCCGGATTGCACCTCGAAGCGCAGTCCCTGGAATCCCGAGGAAATATGACGCGCCCGCAGATTGGCTTCCGGCCCGAATCCGTACCAGTAGATTTCCGTTCCGGCGGGCACCTGGATCCGCTTGGCATACTCATCGTCGCGATTGAGCACCGCGTAGGGAGGCGCTGGCGCGCCGGCTCCCGCGAAGAGCATTTGCTTGGCGGCGAAGTAGGCGTCCATGGTGCCGTGAAAGTCCAGATGGTCGCGGGTCAGATTGGTGAAGACGGCGGTATGAAAGTGCAGTCCGTACACCCGGCCCAGAGCCAGTGCATGGGAAGAGACCTCCATGGTGGCGCTCTTGCCGCCCTCTTCTGCCAGCTTGGCGAACAGGCGCACCAGTTCCAGCGATTCCGGCGTGGTGTTGGCGGCGGGAAGCACGCGGCCGGCCAGGTGATATTCGATGGTGCCGATCAGTGCGGTGATGTTGCCCGCGGCGCGCAGCACCGAATCCACCAGGTAGCCGGTGGTGGTCTTGCCGTTGGTTCCGGTAATGCCGGTCAGGCCGATGCGTTCATCCGGTTTGTTGTAGAAGTTCCGCGACGCCAGGGCCAGGGCGTGGCGGCCGTGCACAAGCTGAATCCAGGGCGCCGGAAACCCTGCGGGCGCTTCGGCTTCGCTAGCCACGGCGAATGCACCGCGAGCTACCGCGTCCAGTGCGAACTGCCGCCCATCCACCCGGCTGCCTGCAAATGCGAAGAACAGAAAGCCCTCTGCCACACGCCGCGAATCGTAATCCAGCCCGCTGATCGCGAGATGCGCAAGCTCGGGCGCAAGTGGTTGTTGCAATACCACGCCCGAGAATATCTCGCTTAAGGTCATCGCGAAAACTGGACGCGGATGCGTTCCCCCTGACGTAGAGTTGCTCCTGCCGCCGGGTACTGGACGCGGGCGACGCCGCTGCCATTCGGCAAGATGGTCAGGCCTTTGGACGCAGCTTCGGCGAGCACGTCCCGCATCGTCTTGCCGGCGAAATCCGGCACCTTCGGGCCCGTTGCCGCCGCCGCCGCGGGCGCTTCGTCGTCATCCTCCGGATCCAGCAGGATGTTGGGCGCGATTGAGAAATCGGCCTGGGCCACGTCGTCATCCGGCTCGGCGGCCTTCTGCGCTACCAGCGTGGGCGGGAGTTCGTCCGGCAGGTCTTTGGGTACTTCGAGCAGGCGCAGAGCTTCCGTGGCAACCGCGTGGAACACCGGCGCCGCGGCGCGTCCGCCGTATCCGTTATTGCCATGCGTTCCGTTGAGCGTCACCACCACTACCATGGAGGGATTGGTGATGGGCACCATGCCCACAAACGACCCGTTGTAATTGTGCGTGTAATGTTTGGTAGCGAAATCGAAAATCTGCGCCGATCCCGTTTTTCCTGCCACCGAGTACCCCGCCACGCGCCCTTCCGGATAGCCCGTTCCATACGGCATCACCACGCCTTCCATCATTTGGCGCATGGTGATGGCCGTTTCCGCCTTGATAATGCGCGCGGGCGGCTCGATCGGGACCAATCTGTCGCCCTTCTTGAGCACCAGGCGCGGCTGCACCAGCAGGCCGCCATTGGCGATCACCGAAACAGCGCGGGCCAGTTGCAGCGTGGTTACGCTGACTTCCTGCCCCATGGAGATAGACGCCGCCGACGTCGCCAGCCATTGCTTCAGGGGCCGCAGACGCCCACGCGATTCGCCCGGCAGCGGAATCCCAATCTTGTCGCCAAAGCCGAATTTCTTCACATACTGGTACAGGTTCGATTGCCCTACCGTCAGGCCGATCCGGATGGCGCCGATGTTGCTCGAATGCTTCAGCACATCGGCCATCGAGATGGTGCCGTAGTAGGTGTGAGCTTCATGAATGGAGCGTCCGAAGAGGGTGAGCGGACCACGGCCGCAATCGATCAGGGTTTCCGGCCGCAGGCGCGTGGTCTCCAGCGCCGCCGAAAGAGTGATGATCTTGAAGACTGATCCCGGTTCGAAAGGCACAGCGGTAGCGTGATTCTGCCGGTCCACCACGTCCGCATACGATACCGGCGGAGCATTGGGATCGAACGTGGGATAGCTGGCCAGCGCCAGAATGTCGCCGGTGCACTCCGGCCGCCAGCTCCCGCTCCGCCACGAACTGCAGCCGCTCATCGAGAGTCAGGGTGATGGCTGTGCCGGGGCGAGCTTCGGTGGAATTCTGCGAGTCGATGCCGCGGCGCTTCACGTCGGTAAGCATGCGCTCCATGCCCGGAATGCCTTGCAGGTCCGCATCCAACGCCTTCTCCACGCCGCCGTTTCCATGCTCACTGAAATCCACGCCCCCCAACACGTGGGCCGCCAGCCTGCCTTTGGGATAATGGCGCTGGCTCTCGGTCTGAATCTTGATCCAGTCAAAGGCCACATTGCGCAGGTGTTGGCCTTCGTCAAACGTGATTTTCTTTTTGACGATCAGATATCCGCGGTCGTTCTCTTGAGCGCTCTTCAGCTTTCCGTAGAGTTCCACGCGATCCATGTGGAGAAACTGGCTGAGGATGTCCGCGGCCACACCGATGTCCGGAACCTTCAGCGGATTCACGTAGACATCCTCGGTGGGGATGCTCATGGCGAGCGGTTGGCCATTGCGGTCGAATATGGTGCCGCGGGGCGCCGGAATCTCGCGCATCACCTCCTGATGCTGGCGTGCGGCGTGGACATATTCCTGGTGATGGACTACCTGGAGCGATACCAATTTATAGAAAATGACTCCGCCCCATAAGAGCACACCTAAGGCCAGCCATGTCAGACGACGCTCAACCATACATTTGTCCGAAACTCGAAGACAGACGACGAACGGCGATCGTCCGCCCCGCTCACTTCACCATCAGTTCGGCCCTTTCGGGCTTGTTGTGGTCTTCCAGGTGAACCACCTGTCCGGATTGCGGAGTAACCAGGTTCTGCTTTTTGGCGAGTTCCTCCAGGCGAGAGGGGCTGAGGAGTTGGGCCTCCTCCAGTTGCAGGGTGCGCCGCTCGTCATACAATCGGCGCTGCTCGGCGCGCAGGGATTCCAGCTTGTATCCGGCCAGTGTGTTGGTCACGCTGGGAGCTGCCACGCCGGTCAGCAAGGCCAGAATTACGCAAGCCGCGCCGATGGCACTCCAACAGGCGCCGCGCGCCTGCGGATCGGCTTCCCGCACCAGGCGTGAGTTGTCGATCTTCTTGCAATAGAAGAACACGTCTTCCTGCGGAAGCGCGCGGAGTTGAAATGGGTCTCGCTCCGCTCGTACGGCCCTGGGCCGGGTGGATGCCTCCGTTTGGTTTTGCCGTAGCGCTTCTGTCCTCTTGAAAAATGCCGGCAGCGTCGCCATGGTTTTGGTTCCCTCTCTAGTTCATTTGCAGGCCGCGCAGTTTGGCGCTGCGCGATGCCGCATTCTGTGCAATCTCTTCGTCGCTGGGCTGGAGCGGGTGCTTGGTAAGAATCGTCGCGCGCCCGTCCCGGGCCAGCTCCTTAAACTTCTCTTTCACTTTCCGGTCGTCCGTGCTCATAAAACTGAGCACCACCATTCGCCCGCCGCTCCGCAGCAGCTCCGGACCGATTTGGAGTAACCGGTCCAATTCTGCCTGTTCCTCATTGACCGCCATGCGGAGGGCCATGAAAGTCCTGGTGGCAGGGTGTGTACGTCCCGTCCGGGGCACGGCCCGCTCCACTACATCGGCCAGATGTAGAGTGCTCCGTATGGGCCGTGCTCGGACGATTGCTCTGACTATTCTCCGCGCTCTCCTTTCTTCGCCTAGCTGAAAGATCAGGTCGGCGAGCGCCTTTTCGGCGGTGTAATTGACTAGATCGGCCGCCGTCATGCCCGTGGTTTGATCCATGCGCATGTCCAGTGGTCCATCTGACTGGAACGAAAAGCCTCTCTCGGGCGATGTGAGTTGATAGCGCGAAACACCCAGGTCCGCTAACACTCCATCCAGCCTCTCGAATCCCTCTTTTGCCACAGCTTGCGCCAGTTGGCTGAAGGGCCCATGATGGTGCCGGATTCGCTCCGCCCACTCGGCGGTATGGGCCCGCGACATCTCCAGGGACTGCGCATCGCGATCGTTCGCGATCACCATTCCCGTGGTCAGCCGCTGTGCAATCAGGCCTGTATGTCCACCTAAGCCCGTGGTGGCATCCAGATAAATTCCGTCGGGGCGAATCGCCAACAGTTCCAGCGATTCCTGCGGCATGACGGCGTAGTGCATTCATCAGTTCAGCCCCGCCGCCTCCAGCTTGGATACATCGTCGGCCGCGGTCTGGGCGGCCTCCCGCTTTCTTTCCTCGTATGTCTTTTCACTCAGCACTTCGATGCGTCCGCGATAAGCGAACAGGTGCACCGGCTGATTCTCGATTCCCAACTCGCGGCGCAATTCGGGCGAAAACAGGATGCGCCCCTGGCTGTCCATCTCCGACTCCGCTCCCAGGTCCGCCGCATTGAAAGCGACATTGCGCGAAACTCTGGGGTCGTCGCGATAGGCGTCGAAGAATTTTTCGTTTTGCCGCCAGACTTCCATCGGGTATATTTGGGCTATGCGCCGGTCCAGGCTAGTGACGAAGAGCTTCTTTTCCCGCAGGGCGAGAAAGTACTGCTGGAAGGAAGTCGGGAGTTTTACCCGGCCTTTATCGTCCAGTCTGGCTGGGTACATGCCCCGAGGAGGCTCGACCATCGCCAGCTGTTGTTCTCCGCCCACTTACTAGCCACTTTCTGATCAGATATTGACCACAACCAATAGTGCCACGACCAGTTGAGGTTTTGCAATAGGCTTTTTGCAGAATCTACTGATCTGTATGGAGTTAGACCTCCACAAGGCAATCTACACTGATTGCGACACATACAACATATTGATTTAGTGGCGAAGAAGAGGCGAAGAAGATTGGGGCTGGGAAGAACTCCCAGCCCCTGAGGAGAAGAAAAAACTACTGAATCGGTATCGCAGAACCCAGGCTATAGTACGTCTGTCCGCCAGACGGTACTCCTACTGAGAACACCTGAGTACCGGAAGGAATGCTCGAGGGAATCTGGAAGGACACCTGATATACCCCGACCAGATTCGGAGACAACTGTGCGGAAATCACCGGAACACCCTGATTCGCAACCCCGACTACCGGATTCGCATTGGCAGTAGAGATAGCAGTCGGTAGGGGCAGCGCATTGTTGCCTACCGAAGGCGTCGCCGCGCCCAACCCGGTGACGAATGCGGTGATGACTTCACCTTTCCGCGCGGCGTTGGTCTGCGAAACAAAACTGCCGTCGGGCCGCACAAAAATGCCCATGGGATAGTTGCCGCCGCTGGAGAGGGCGATGATGGTGGTGGTCTGGAAGACTCCCGGGCTGTACGGCAGAACGCTGACTGTGGTGGCGGCCGAACCGCCACCCACCGACACCGACACCGAATTGCTGCCAGTGGTCGCGTTGCAGGGCACCTGGAAGGTAAGTTGCTGCGAGCCACTGATGTTCGCCACGCTTACGATGGGAGCCAAAGCGCCGCCGAATGTAACCGTGTCGCCAGCCAGCGAAGTGGGAAGTCCGCCAAACCCAAACGCGTTGGCGGAGACCGTCCCCTGCACGCCGGGAGCGATACCCGAAGCGATAATCGTAGCTAGGCCGCACGCCGAAATCGAACCGACTTTCTGATCGGCGGCATTCACGAAGCTATTCGCCGTGAAGGTCGGACCCGGAGGGCTCGCGGTCAGGTTGAAGGTAACAGCGGGCAGACCGGAAACGGACGCGGTAACAGTAATGGCACCCGCGATAGCCGGCGCGGTGACGGTCACCTGTGCGCTGCCAGTGCTGACGGAAGTCGCCGAGAGGATCGCCCCGCCGCTCGCGCCAAAACTCACCGGAATGCCTGCCGCCAACGCGCCGGTGTTGGTGGTGACTTGCACCACCAGAGGATTGGTGAACTGTTGACTCACGATTGCGAACTGTCCATCACCGCCGGCCTTGGTGATAGTCCCGGCAGTGATCAACGGAATCGCCGTAATCGTGAAACTCGCTCTGAATGACGCATTCGAAGCCAAAGACACGGTTACCGTCACGGTGCCCGCGGCAGAACCGCTCAAAGTCAGGTTGTTGCTCACGCGCCCATTGACATCGCTCGTGCCGGTGACGCTCGTCAGCGTTCCGGCACTGGCCGGGTTGACACTCCAATTGACATTCTGTCCGGACAGTGTGCCGCCACCCTGGGCGTTCACTTGGGCGACTAACTGCTGGCCCAACGGTTGTCCCGCAGTAGCGAGGATGGGACGGCGGCTGCCACAGTAGCGGCGATCGACGGAGGGAAATTCTGAAAATAGACGAGGAGACCAAGGTAGAGCGTGGGACTCGCCGGATCCTGCGCGCAGTTGCAAAGCGGCACACCGCCTATCACGAGAATCAGTGTGACTTGACCGGAACCCGAGAAAAGCGGCGTACAGGTTGCGTATCCGGTGCTGTCCGTCAGAACCGACCCCGGATCGGCGCCCGGTCCGGTGACGCAGGATGCGGCGGCAGAACCACCAGAGTTACTGGCGATGCGTATACTCACGCCCTGAATGCCCTGACCTTGCGGAGTGACCAGGCCGACCTTGAGCGACTGGCCCGCCTGACCCTGGTAAGTATAACCCGCTTGACCGCTGATTCCGGTAATCGGACCCGTAGGGAGAAAACTGTTATCGTCCTCGAGAATATTCGGGGCCAAGCCCAAACCGCCGGACCCGTTGTACAACTCGGTCATGCTGAACATCGTGGAAACCGCCCCAGCCTGGGCACTCACCTGGTAGAGAGTGGGTGGCGTGCCGAGTTGCGTAAAGAAGGAGCCTTGGGCTATGAAGGTGATGGCCGCGGTTCCGTCCGTGGCGGTAGTGGACGTGGTAG
>OKRF01000128.1:12933-13576 GCA_900290315.1 Candidatus Sulfopaludibacter sp. SbA3
CTATGAAGGTGATGGCCGCGGTTCCGTCCGTGGCGGTAGTGGACGTGGTAGTCGAAACACCGCCCGGGAAACTCCCATAGCCGCCACTGGAAATGCTGGCCACGTTCCAAGTGACGGTGGCACCCGGGATCGGCCGGTTGCTGAAATCGGTCACCAGCACGACGAAGGGAAATGGGTTGTTGGAGTTTATGCAATTGGGGCAAACTATCTGGCCGTTCCCCGCGAGGGCGGTGATATTTGCGGGCGTCTGCGCAGACGCAACCTGCGCCAGCAGACCAGCGACCATCTACGCAACCTGCGCCAGCAGACCAGCGACCATCGCCGCGAATACGAAGTATTTCAATTTATACAAGAGTACCTCCTGGTTCAAAAAATATAGGACACGGTTGGATTCGGATGGACGCGGAAAATTTGAGTGTAGCATCTCTTGAGCCCCACGGGAAATAATTCAGGTGCAAAAAAAAAGAGGGGAGCCGAAGCTCCCCTCTTTTCAACAGTTGAAACGGACTCCTTAGTGAGTCAAAGTTTCCGCCGCCGCAGCCGTGCCGCGGGTGCCGTTGATGATGAGGGCCAGGTAGGCCGTCAGGATGCCGCGCGATCCAATATCGGTCACAGCCGCATAGCCATGAGCGTATTGGAAGTT
>OKRF01000318.1 GCA_900290315.1 Candidatus Sulfopaludibacter sp. SbA3
CATGGAGGTCGCGCAGCGACAGCGTCCGCAGAATCAACATGTCCAGTGAACCGGGCAACGAATTGTTCTTTTGCGCCTTGCGCCCCATACCAAGAATTCTTAGCTTATACGGCGAGATTATGCGAGTCAAGTTCAGATTGGCTAGCCCTCGCGCCGGAAGATGGTTCGGGGCGCTCACGCGCTCTGGATGCTAACGGCGCACGTTGCCGCTGTCGACCAACAGGCTGCGTCCGATCTCATGGCGTTTAGGGTCAGAGCGCGGGTGCGAGTGGCCGGCAAGCCGGAGGTGATCCAGTTGGACGAGAGGTCGACTCGTACGATGGCGTTGCCGGGTCATCCCGAGTCGGGGCCTCCCTGGAACCATAGATCCTGCGCTGTCGCGAAGGGGCGACTGATCCGGGATCATGGCCGGCATCAGCCTATTGATCGCCCCTACGCCGTTGATCGTGACTGATTGTCTCGCGAGCAAAAGTATGCCTCTCCGTAAGCTCAGACCTTGACACNNGGTTATTCACGGGCAGCGCAGGGCCGTCTCAACGCCACGTTCGCAGCCCTCGCAGACCCCACTCGGCGCGCCATTCTTGCTCGGCTATCCTCCGGCGATGCTTCGGTGACTGAGCTGGCTGGGCCATTCGCCATGACCCAGCCAGCGATCTCGAAGCACCTGAAGGTTCTGGAGCGGGCCGGTCTTATTGCCCGTGATCGCGACGCGCAGCGGCGGCCCAGCCGGCTGGTGGCCAAGCCTTTGGCCGAAGCCAGCGGCTGGCTCGAGCAGTATCGCCAGTTCTGGGATACTTCGTTCCAGCGCCTAGATGGGTTGCTGTATGAATTGCAAGTGGCGAAAAAGAAGGTCTCTAGGAAGAAACCTTGAAGGAGCCTTATGTTTTATCCCGACAGTTTCAAAGTATCCGCTCCGAGCGATTTCGAAATCGAGATCACTCGTGATTTCCATGCGCCTCGTGCGCTTGTATTTGATGCCTTCACCAAGCCGGAACTGGTACGGCGGTGGCTGCTGGGTCCTCCGGGTTGGACCATGCCTGTTTGCGAAATTGACCTTCGCCCCGGCGGCGCATACCGCTACGTTTGGCGAAAGGAAGGCGTGAAGGACATGGGTATGGGTGGATTCTTCCGCGAAATCGCCGCGCCAAGACTGCTAGTGGCCACCGAAAGGTTCGACGACTCCTGGTATCCAGGCGACGCCTTGGATACGACAGTATTTACCGAGAAAGGTGAAATCACCAACGTCACGGTCACCGTCCGCTACGAATCAAAGGAGGCCCGCGACACGGCACGCCGGTCTGGCATGGAGCACGGCATGGCGGCAGGCTACAACCGGCTTGAGGAACTGTTGGCGGCAGAAGAATCAGGAGAAAAAGAATGATCGAACCTCCCATCATCACCAAAACCACGGCGCAGTTGGCAGCCGTGATCCACCTCACAATTCCGCGGAGTCAGATCCAGTCCGTGATGGGTCCTGGCCTTTCCGAGATTATGGAAGCGGTGAAAGCCCAGGGGATTGGCCCTGCGGGTTCATGGTTCACGCACCATTTCAAAATGGACCCAGCTACTTTTGACTTTGAGATTTGTGTGCCCGTCACCGCGCCGGTTACTCCGGTGGGCCGTGTAACGGCGGGGGCATTTCCAGTCGTGACCGTGGTGCGTACCAGTTACCACGGAGGCTACGAAGGCCTGGGCGCGGCTTGGGGTGAATTCAAAGCATGGATCGCGACAAATGGCCACACCACCGGGCCCGACATCTATGAGTGTTACGCCGTCGGTCCGGAGTCGAGCCCGAATCCCGCCGACTGGCGCACTGAACTTCGGCAACCACTGGTTTAGAGTTTGCGTCAGATCCTGCCCTGTCGTCCAAGGGGCGAGTGATCGCCGCGTCGGTCCTGTGTGCCCACAGGTCGCGAACACGCCGTCAGGTGGGTGGTATCAGATCACTGATTGACGATCTCGGGGACCGCTCCAGCTCGCGGATCCGCCCGCATGTAGAGTTTATACTCGTCTTCATGTGTTATCCGGAATCCAAGCCGCTCATAAAGACGGATCGCTGGATTGATCTTCATCACCGCCAAAGTGAGCACTTTTGACTGATATTTGGCCGACGCGAGAAGGCACCGAAGGACGCGTGTGCCGATACCCTGCCCCTGCATCGACGGCACGACGTATAGCGAACCGAGGAATATCTCCCCGCTGTCGGCCCGCTGTTGAATCCAGCCGGCATCGATCCCATCGACGGTAATAATGCTGACTTCATCGAGCTTGAACCACCCGGCAAAGTTTTCTTCCTGACGAGTCTGATCCCAGCCGAACAAGCGCTCAATCATGGGGCGCATCGTCTCGAAGTACAGTCCGCGTGCGAAATCATAATCCCGTGCATGGGACGCTCGGAGGCTGACATCCATCACTACTACAAGATTATCCCGACCTGCCTCGGCGTACTCCCCCACGAACGCTCTTAGTTAGCGCCACGAATCGCCAACACCGGTCTCAGGAATCACTCCGGTGACGGCCGCGTCTGGCGAACTGGAAGAAAAAAATGCCCATGCCGGTGTGCGACGTGCTGCGCGGCGATTACGGATTATCGGGCCGCGGCGACAGTCTTCCTTACTGGTACGGGCGCGGCGGCCTTCGGAAGGCTAATCAAATTGGCCAGGAGTTGATAAGCACCGTCCGTGCCCGCGGGGAGTTGCCGCCATAGGCCAAGCCCGAGATAGATCCAGCGGCCTTTGCCCAGTTTGCCTTCCACCAGCGAACCGAGTTTCTCGCCGGGATTGTCCTTGAAGGAGTCAACCATGGATACCAGGTCGGTATATTTCTTGTCCTTCTCACCCAGGAAATAGAGGCCGCGCTCCTGCACCCAGCCGTCCCATGTCTTCATCCCGATCTTGTTGGGGAAGTTGAAAATCGGGTGCGCGGGCACCAAAACCTTCACCGGCACGGTTTCATCGCACACGCGATTGCCGCTGACTCTGGCGGGGAACGGGCCATACTCGGACTGGTTGAATTCCATTTTGTTGTACTGCACGATGACCGTGCCGCCGCGCTCCACGTAATCCAGCAAGCGGCGATTATAAGCGCGTAAGTCGGCGCGGCGCTCATAGGCGCGGACGCCGGTGAGGATCACGTCGTGTTTGGAGAGATCGCCCCACGCCATTTCGTCCGGGTCGATGAAGGAGAGTTTCGCGCCCAATTGTTGAATGGCATCGGGCACCTGGTCGCCCACGCCTACGATATAGCCCACATTGATGCTGGAGGTGACCTTCACGTCCACCACCTTGAGCGCGGTCTCGGCAGGCTTGATCACCTGGCGGCGCTGGATGTGCGGATATTCGATCTCCTGATACCCTGTGGTGAACCGCTCGCTGCCGGTGGCCGGCGACGTCACCACGGCGCGCAACATATACTCGCCGGTCTTCACGAGCGCCGGCGCGGTGACCCGGAAGCGGGCCGAGAGCGACTCATCCTCATGCGCGAAACTGATGGGCGCGCTGGCGGGCGTGGCTTTCCACCCGGCCGGCAGTTCCAGCGCCACACTGGCCTGCGCCGCGCCCTTAGTGCCGTTGGTCACCGTGACATGGATCTCGCGTTCGGCCGGCTTGGCCGCGGCCGCCGATGGAATGACTGGATCTCGCGTTCGGCCGGCTTGGCCGCGGCCGCCGATGGAATGACCGCGAGCGGCGGTGTGACCCGCACCGAAAAGGCCGGTACTACGTTCAGCTCCATGCGCTTGTCGCCGGCGTAGACGTCTTTCACATAACGGAACTGGACGGGCAATTCGCGCGTGACGTCTACGGTGCCGGCTTTTACGTGGAATGTGGCGCGAAACGGTGTGGGAGCGAAGGGTACGCCAAAGGGCACGCCGGGATCGAAGATGTTGATGGCCTGATTCTCCGGATGCTTCCAATAGTTGTCGTGGAAGTACGGCGTGGTGACCTTGGCATCTTTGGGCACATGCGCTTCCACAGCGCAAGTGTAAGCGACGTCCTTTTTGGCCACGTCCGGTTTGCAGGCGGCGGGCGAGTCGAAGCCCGCCACGGTCACTCCCGTCACAGGGACATCGGATGCGCTGCGATTGATGGCCACGAGCGAGACCCGGATGGGCTGTCCGGCAATCACCAGGCCGTCATCGGCCACGGCATCGAAGCTCAAGCCGTGCGCGGCGAGGACGGCGTCCTGGTAATCGCGTTCCTTCAGGTTCAGGCGGAAGTCAATTTCGTAGCGTGCGGAATCGGAAAGTCCCAGGGAAGGCAGTTGCGCGCGCAGGGCGCGGATTGCGGTGAGGCCGGCCTCGACCGGCGGCGCGGTGCCGGCGTCATTGCCCGCGGCAAATGCGGATTGCGCCTTCCTGCCTTCGGCCATGACGGCTGCCAGGCCGGCAACCAACGCCTGCGGCGGGTTGGGACCGGCGTACTGCGCCACCGCGGTCAGGCTGGTATCGATGCCATCGAACAGCGAGGTTTCGTCCTTCCCCACCTGCCCGGCAATGCTGCTCTCCATCAGTTGGTAACCACCGCCGCCGCGTCCGCCACGCCCGCCGGCGCCTCCCGCCAACGGCGCTAGGCATTTGTGATAGCTGCGCGCATCGGAGCCAATTTCGGAATAGGTGCGGCCGAGCAGCGGGTCGTACGACGCCGTGTTCACGGGCGTCACCTTCGCTGGTGGCGCGGCGGGCTGTGCGGGAGGCGGCGGTGCGGGAGGCGGAGTCGTCTGGCCCGCGGTTGTGCCGCGTCCGCCGCGTCCCCCGCAACCGCCAGCCGGAGCACCCGGTCCGCCGGGTCCGCCGCCAAAGCCGCCGCTGAAATACAGCTTCTTCGGCTGCCAGGGGCGCAGCCCTTCCTGGAGTTGTTCCGGATACATCGCGGGATCGCCGGCAGCGCGGAAGCCTTCGCGAACCAGCACGGTGGTGGCTTCGTGGGCCCGGTCGCCGCCCCGCCCCTGAATGTTCATGGTCACGATGACATCGGGCCGCAGGGTGCGGATCAGACGGACATAATCGCCCACAATATCCTTGCGGCCCCACTTGGTGATGACCTCCTGCGGGTCGAACGAATAGCCGTAGTCGATGGCGCGTGTGAAGTACTGTTCGGCGCCATCGAGGCGGTGCGCCGACAGCAGTTCGGAGGTGCGCAGCACTCCCATGTCGCCGAATAGTTCGGGTCCGATCTCGTTTTGGCCGCCGTCTCCGCGATTGTTTTGCAGATCGATGGAGCGGAGCCCCATGCCGTAGCCGAAGTAGGCGAGCATGGCGTTGGTTTCGTCGTCGGGATGCGCCGGGGCTTGCATGAAAGTTCCGGAGACGGTCAGCTTACGGAGCGCCAGGCCGAGCGCCACGTGCCCGCCATCCTGGGCCACAATCGGGAACGCCATACGGGTTTGCGCCTGCAGGTAAATCAGGCTGAGAATGACAGCTCCGGCGGCAATCGCAGACAGGCGTTTCATGGGTGGTTTCCTCGCGGGGATCACGCGTAGTATACCCCATGTGGCCGCCGTGTAGAGCCTTGTCCCTCGACTGCGGGTTCCACGTGCTGTTTCGCACTACAAAACATCGAGGTCTTATCGGTTCGACGTCAAACCAACTCTGGTGCTGATTTTGCAGCAAAGTGCCACGGCCTGGTGTTTGAATAGACAGAACGCGCAAATCCTTTTGAGTGGTGCTGGACAGCCTTGTTGCCAGGGCCCAGCATGAAATCATGTCGCGTCTTGCTGTCTGGATGTCTGCCGCCCTGTCGCTGGCCGCGCAAACCACCCCGCCGCCGAAGACCTGGATCGACCCCGATACGGGCCACCGCGTGGTTCGCCTGACAGACGAACCGGGGAGCGCCAGCCTCTACTTCAACCAGAACGGATATAGCGCGGACGGCAAAAAGCTGATCTACACGACACCCCAGGGGATCTCCACGCTGGATCTGGCGGCGCACGCCACGCGAAGCGTAGTGGAAGGGCGGGTGCGCGTGATCGTCGCCGGGCGCAAATCGCAAAACGTCTACTATACGAAGGACGGCGCGGTATACGCCACGGATGTCGATACACTGGCGACGCACGAGATCGCGAAACTGCCCGCGCGGAATTCCGTGGCAGTGCCCACGGTCAACGCCGACGAGACGCTGCTAGCCGGCACGTACATCGAGAACGACGGGACGGACTACAATCCGAATCGCCCGCTGGAGCCAATGGGGCTGATTCAGCCCGTGAACAAGGGGCAGATGATGGAGCAGCGGCTGGCGGCGCATTTGCCGATGGCGATGTTCACCATCAGCACCAAGACTGGAGAAGTGACGGTGATTCACCGAGCCACGGACTGGCTGAACCACCTGGAATTCTCGCCCACCGATCCGACGCTGCTGATGTTCTGCCATGAAGGTCCCTGGCATAAGGTGGATCGCATCTGGACGATCCGCACGGATGGCTCGCACATCACCAAGGTGCACACGCGCACGATGGCGATGGAGATTTTCGGTCACGAATTCTGGAGCTACGACGGCAAGACCATCTGGTACGACCTGCAGACGCCGCGCGGTGAAGATTTCTGGGTGGCGGGCTACAACGTGGAGACCGGCCAGCGCACGTGGTATCACCTGCAGCGCAATGAATGGTCGATCCACTTCAACGTGACGCGCGACGGCACACTCTTCTGCGGCGATGGCGGCGATCCCGGCCAGGTGGCCAAAGCGCCCGATGGCGAATGGATCTACCTGTTCCGGCCGCAATTGAATCGCAACCAGGGCGCGGCGGACCCGAGCTTCGTGACGCCGGGGGTGTTTCGCGCTGAAAAGCTGGTCAACATGTCGAAGCACAAGTACAATCTGGAACCTAACGTGAACTTCACGCCGGATCAGAAGTGGGTGGTCTTCCGCTCCAATATGTTCGGCCCTATCTATGTGTTTGCCGTCGAGGTGGAGAAAGCAAGATGAGATGCCGGAAAGCGACAGACGACAAAAAACGATCGTCTGTCCCACGCACGCAGCAGCGCCATTTTCGAGAGGCTAAGTAAGGTCGTGGTATGAACGTGCTTATCAAAGTAGGGTTGGCGATCGCAGTCTGTGGACTTTCCATCGCCATGGCGGCTGACGCGCCGGTCACGGTGACGCAGGAGGGCAACTGGCTCACGCTGTCCAACGGGATCGTGACTGCGCAGATCAACAATCGGACCGGCGACCTGATGTCGCTCAAGTATCACGGCCTGGAGACCATGGGGCACGGTTCGGGCCATCCGGCGGGCTATTGGGAGCAGACGCCGGCGAAAGCGGCGCACCTTTCCGCGACGGTCACCATCGATCCGGCCACGAACGGCGGCGCGCGTGGCGAAGGCTCCGGCAAAGGCGTCTCGGAGGGCAAGACGCTCGACGGCGGCGGCCAACCGGGCGGCGGCATGCTCTGCGATTTGGAAATCCGCTACGCCATGGCGCGCGGCGAAAGCGGGGTGTACACGTACGCCATCTTCACGCATCAGCCTACGTACGCTGCCACTCAGATTGGCGAGAGCCGCTTCGGCGCCAAGCTCAACAGCAAGGTCTTCGACTGGATGTCCATCGATGCGCGACGCAACAAGCTGATGCCCACGGGTGAGGATTGGGATAAGGGCGCCCTACTGAACATGAAGGAAGCGCGCCGCATGACCACGGGCAACTATGCCGGGCAGGTGGAACATAAGTACGATTACTCCGCGCTGCAATTCGATATTCCCGCATTTGGCTGGTCCAGCACCAAGGAACACATCGGTCTGTATTTCATTAATCCTTCGATGGAGTATCTCAGCGGCGGCGCGACTAAGGTGGAACTTACCGGCCATTTGGATAATGGCAACGGTGGCGACCCCACGCTGCTGGACTATTGGCGCGGCACTCACTACGGCGGCAGTGAATTGCGCATTGGGGAAGGAGAAAACTGGAGCAAGGTGGTGGGGCCGATTCTGGTTTACCTGGATTCGGGGCCCGATGCCAATGCGACGTACCAGGATGCGCTGGCGCAGGCGGCCAAAGAAGCTGCCAGGTGGCCCTATGACTGGGTGCAGGGCGTGGACTATCCCGACAAAAATCAGCGCAGCACGGTGAGCGGTCAACTGGCGATTGACGATCCGCAGGTGAAATCGCTGGCGAACCTGCTGGTGGGCCTCGCCTTTCCCGATGCGCCACCGCGCAGCACCTGGCAGAACGATGCCAAGCACTACCAATTCTGGGTGCGCGGCAGCGCCGATGGACGCTTCCGGATTCCCAACGTGCGGCCCGGGACCTACCAGTTGCACGCCATCGCGGATGGCGTTTTGGGCGAGTACGCCAAGAGCGATATCACGGTTGGCGAGGGCGGCAAGATCGACCTGGGAAAGCTGGAATGGAAGCCTGTGCGCTACGGCAAACAGATCTGGGACATCGGCATTCCCAATCGCAGCGGGGTGGAGTTTTTCAAGGGCGACGACTACTTTCATTGGGGCTGGTATCTGGAGTATTCCAAGTTATTCCCCAATGACGTGAGTTACACCATCGGGCAGAGCGATTACGGTAAGGACTGGTTTTTCGAACAGGTGCCGCATGCCGATCACCCCGATGCCACAGGGCGCGGCAGCGGCCGGGCGACTACGTGGACGATCAATTTCACCCTGCCGCAGGACCTCCACGGGCGCGCGGTTCTGCGCCTGGCACTAACGGGCGTCTCGGCGCGGAGCATCGACGTTTCGGTGAACGATAAGCCCGCCGGCACGGTCAGCGGCCTGGTTTATAACGCGACTATCAATCGCGACGGGATTCAAGGATCGTGGGTGGAAAAGGACGTGACGTTCGACGCGTCCCTGATGAAAGAGGGCAAGAACGTTCTCAAGCTGACGATACCGGCGGGCGGCCTGACCAGCGGAATCATTTACGATTACTTGCGTCTGGAACTGGAGTAGGCGGGGAGACAGGGTCGAAGAACAGGGGCCGGGGGCCAGGGGCCGGGGTTGTGGGCGGCTCGCTTCGTTCGCCGGTCAGCCAGTGCAACCGGCGGCAAGACCGCCGGCGTTACCAACAGCCAGCTTTTCATCCCGTTTTGCGGGGCGTTCCGCCCCTAACTAAAGTCTTAGTAGTACAACACCGAAATACTCGGCCTTCGCTCACGCCTATCGACACCAGCCAGCAATTGATAGCGCTCTTGACCGGATCCGGAATGGGCACAGTTCGAACATGGTGGCCTTTGCCTCCGCCGGCAAATTCCGGATTGGTCCAGAATCACGGAGCACGAGGTAAAAGGGCGTAACTAGTCCGGCGGGTATGCGTCCATACAATCAAAACCCCGAAAAGGGAGATCGAAAGACGAGTCGTGCGATTGCAGGGACGGTGCTGGCGGCGTGGCTTTGCGCGCCGGTGCACGCCCAGTCCGCCGCGAATGCGAAACCCGCGGAAGCGAAGCTGGGATTCGAGGTGGCCTCGGTAAAACCCTCGGCGCTGCCCGCCGGCAAT
>OKRF01000190.1 GCA_900290315.1 Candidatus Sulfopaludibacter sp. SbA3
GCGGGTGAAGCTTCGCCTCATGAGCCGCCGGTCAATGGACTTGGCCCGCGCCGACCACCTCCGGGCGATTGGGGGCGATTTTCGAGGGTGGGTGGCACGGGTTTGCGGCGGACACGCGGCTCGGGGTTTTCGAGAGAGGCAACCAATTTCGCAAGAGCCTCCGCGGTAAACAGAAGGCTGATACTTTCTGGTACGATTCGAAAACGTATGAGATTTGTCCGCCTTGCCCTTTTGTGCCTGACTCCCCTGCTGCTCCCCGCCCAGCAGAACGATCTGTTCAAGGAACTGCGCTTCCGCCTGGTCGGTCCATACCGCGGCGGACGCGTCGTTGCCGTTGCCGGCGTCACGTCCCAGCCTGACGTTTATTACATGGGCGCTACCGGCGGCGGCATCTGGAAGACCACCGATGGCGGACTTTCCTGGCTGCCCATCGCCGACGGACAGATCAAGACCGGCGACGTGGGCGCACTCGCCGTCGCCGAGTCCGACCCCAACATCATCTATGCCGGCATGGGCGAAGCCTGCGTGCGCGGCAACACCTCCNNGGTCGATGGCGTATACAAATCGATAGACGGGGGCCGCACCTGGCGCAATGTCGGCCTCCAGGACACCCAGCAGATCGGTGCCGTCCGGATTCATCCCAAGAATGCCGACATCGTCTACGTCGCGGCGCTCGGCCATACCTGGGGACCCAACGAGCAGCGCGGCGTCTTCCGGTCCGTGGATGGCGGGCAAACCTGGAAGCAGGTGCTCACCCGCGGACCTGAAGCGGGCGCAGTCGACCTGGCGATGGATCCCAACAATCCCAAGGTCATCTACGCCGCCTTCTGGCAGGTGAGCCGCAAGCCCTGGCGTCTGGATAGCGGCGGCCCCAACAGCGGCCTCTGGAAGAGCACCGATGGCGGCGACACCTGGAGCGATCTCTCGCACGCTCCCGGCCTGCCGCGCGGCGTGCAGGGGCGCGTGGGCGTGACTGTATCGCCCGTGAATCCGGAGCGCGTCTGGGCCATCGTGGAAGCCAGCGATGGCGGCGTTTTCCGTTCCGAAAACGGCGGCCGCAACTGGACCCGCCTCAACGAAGAGAACGACCTGCGCCAGCGCGCCTGGTATTACAGCCACATCTTCGCCGACCCCAAAAGCGTGGACACCGTCTACGTGCTCAACGTGGGCGCCTTCAAATCCACCGATGGCGGCCGCACGTTCGCCGCCATGCGCCCGCCCCACGGCGACAACCACGCTTTGTGGATCGCGCCCGATAATCCGCGGCGCATGATCGAAGGCAACGATGGCGGCGCCACCATCACTGCCGATGGCGGACGCTCCTGGTCCACCCAGGACAATCAACCCACCGCACAGTTTTACCGCGTGGCTCTGGACAACGATTTTCCGTACCACATGTACGGCGCCCAGCAGGATAACAGCACGGTCCGCATCGCCAGCCGCACTACGGCCGGCGGCATCACCGACAAGGACTGGTACGACGTGGGCGGCGGCGAAAGCGGCTGGATCGCGCCGGACCCCAAGGACTCCCAAATCGTCTACGCCGGCTCCTATGGGAACCTGATCACGCGGCAGGACCATCACACCGGCCAGATGCGCAACATCAACGCCTGGCCCGATAATCCCATGGGCTACGGCGCGGACGTGTTGAAGTACCGTTTCCAGTGGAGCTTCCCCATCGCCTTCTCGCCGCACGATCCCAAGACGCTGTACATGGCCTCTAACGTGATGATGAAGACCACCAACGAGGGGCAGAATTGGGAAACTATCAGCGGAGACTTGACGCGAAACGATAAATCCAAGCAGCTCTCCTCCGGCGGCCCGATTACGCAGGACAATACCAGCATCGAGTATTACGACACCATCTTCACGTTCGAGGAGTCGCCGGTTACTGCGAACCTGATCTGGGCTGGGTCCGACGACGGACTGGTCCACATCACGCGCGATGGCGGCAAGCATTGGGACAATGTGACGCCCAAGGGCATGCCGGAATGGATCCAGATCAACTCCATCGACGCTTCCACTTTCGATGCCGGCACGGCCTACGTGGCGGCGACAGCCTATAAGCTCGATGATTTCCGGCCGTATCTGTACAAGACCAGCGATTACGGCAAGACGTGGAAGAAGATCGTGAACGGCATTCCCGATCGCGATTTCACCCGCGTGGTGCGGGAAGATCCCAACCATCGCGGACTGCTGTTGGCGGGCACGGAGTTCGGCCTCTTCCTTTCCACCGACGATGGCGAAAACTGGAAGACGTTCCAACTGAATCTGCCCATCGTGCCCATCACCGATGTGGCCTTCCATAAGCGCGAGAAGGATCTGGTGGTGGCCACGCAGGGCCGCGCCTTCTACGTGCTGGACGATGTGCCGCTGCTTTACCAGTTGAACGACAGCGTCACTTCCGAAGACGTGCACCTGTTCAAGCCGAAGGATCCGTATCGCATGGGTGGCGGACGCGGTTTCGGTGGCGGGCGCGGCGGCGGCGCAGTCGGCGAGAATCCGCCGGGCGGAGCGGTGGTGACTTACTGGCTCAAGAGCCGGCCGCAGGGCGAAGTCACCCTGGAGTTTCTGGATAGCAAGGGCGGCCTGGTGAAGAAGTTCTCCAGCCGCGCGGAGACGCCGCCGCCAGCCGGCGGGCCTGCCGATTCCGAGGACAATCCGTTCCGTTTCAACCCCGGTCCCCAACGCGTTCCCGCACAGCAAGGCATGAATCGCTTCATCTGGAACTTGCGCTATCCCGATGCGACCACGTTCCCGGGCCTGATCATGTGGGCCGGCAGCGTCACCGGTCCAGTGGCCGCTCCCGGCACATATACCGCGAAGCTCACGGTGGATGGCAAATCGTACACCCAGACGTTCGAGTTGAAGAAGGACCCGCGCCTCTCCACCACTCCCGATGATTACACCAAACAGTTGAGCCTGGCGATGCAGATTCGCGACAAGCTCTCCGAGGCCAACGGCGGCGTGGTCAAGATCCGCGAGGTCCGCAAGCAATTGGAGGAGTTCACCAAGCGCGACGATAAGAAAGTGGCCGATGCCGCGCAGGCGCTGATCAAGAAGCTGACCGTGGTGGAAGAGGAGTTGTACCAGACCAAAAACCGCGCTGCCGAAGATCCTCTGAATTTTCCCATCAAGCTGAACAACAAGCTGGCATATGTGATGGGAGTGGTGGAAGGGTCGGACAACGCGCCCACCGCGCAATCGTACCAGGTCTACGAAGACCTGGCATCGCAGACTAACGGGCAGATCCGGACCATGAACACCCTGCTCACCACAGAGATCGCGTCATTCAACAAGCTGGTACGCGATCAGAACGTGCCGGCAGTGGTGGTGCCGGCGACGAAGAACTGAGGGCAGGCCGGCAGTGTGCGGCAAAGCTTAGCCGATCAGTTCTCGGTCGGCTTGCTCTCGATGTGGTCGACCACTAACATCTCGACCGGACCCTTGTGTTTTTCGAGCCTGAGGCCGAGATCTTCCTGGATCGCCGCGTCGATGGTCGGATAGTTCGCTGTGGCCGGCGCATTCTCGCGGGCATAGCGCAGGGAAAAGTAATAATTTCCTTTGAGGCCTGTCTCGTCCCACACGGGCTTGTCGAGCTGACGCTGCAGCGCTTCGCAGAACTGGGGCATCGAAACCCTGCGGCCTGTAATGGAAACGACGCCAGGCTCGCCCATGATGGCGACCACTTTGCCTTCGATCTCGTCCAGGGTGGTCGGTCCTTTGTGGAACCACTCCGGCAAGGGAGGCGCCGGGTCCTGCGGCTGGACCTCGTGCATCTTGAGGCTGCCTTTTCCACGGGAGAGTCCGTAGCCATCGGCCTGTTTCGTCGTTAGGTGAGAGACCATTTTGAAGCGGTCCGTGAGCAGCGATCGCAGCATCAAGCGGGGCTGATCGTCGGTCGCAGCCGCCGACGTTGTGGCTTCTACCCGGTAGACGAACTCGCTGTCGCTACCTGGGATGGGGCCGGAAATGCGAAAGGGCTGCATGCGGTATGCGTATCCGATCAGGTATCCCAGATCGGTGGTCCAGGTGAATCGTCCGCCCGCGCGCCTGGGCGCCGTCTCCATCCACGATTGGGTGAGCGCTTTGACGGAGGCCACATCGAATGAAAGAGGCGGCGGCGTTTGCGCATGACTGCGCGCCGGGTATAGCAAACCGGCAGCGATGGGGCCGGCGATGGCAGCGAGCCCGAGGGCGGCCAGCAACAGTTTCTTGCCGAATTCCAGCCGGTGGGCAGCGCGATGAGCCAGGATGCCTTCGATGCGCCGCCTGAGGTCGCCGCCGGTAATACCGGACGCGCATGCCATGGGCGACTCCAGAAAGAGCTTGCAGACGTTGAGAATCCCTTCGGCATACACCTGCGGCTCGCTGCCGGATTCCAGCACGCCTTCGTCACAAGCGCGCTCGCGCTCCTCCAGCAGACGCGTCCGGATGAACCAGACGAGAGGATGAAACCAGAAAACGATCTCCACGACCATGTGAATGGCAGCGGTCAGATTGTCTTTCCGCCGGACGTGACACAACTCGTGGGCAAAGACCGCATCCAACTGCGCGGGGGTCAGGCGATCGGTAATACTGTCGGGGAGCACCAGGACCGGCTTGCGGATACCGAATACGCCGGGCTCCAACCGTGCCGGGGAGGACATCACGTGGATGGGCAAACGGAGAGGCAGGGTTTTTGCGCCGCGCTGGATGGCGCGAATCTGGCGCAGCGACCGCAGCCAGAAGACGATCCCGAGCGCCACACCGCAAAGCCATATGGCGAGCAGCACCATAGGAAGCACCGTCGTCGCGTGCGGTGCGGCGGTAGCCGGTGAGACTTCGGCCAATACGGTGAAAGGCCGGCTGATCTGATTCACCACAACTGAGAATTGCGGCCGTGCGATTGCCGGAGCCGGCCGCCATCCCAGTTGTCCGCCGATGCCCGCCAGCAACGAAAAAGGAATCAGGAATTTCACCGACGCTGCCAGCCAGAGCCAATAGCGCACTGCCGCGCGGTTCTTCCTGAGCGCCAGCGTTGCCCCCCACACGGCGGCGACGCAAAGGGTGGATTGCCAGAGATGGTTCGCCAAGGGCGACAGGTCCGTCGGAATCATTGTGGTTTCTCCTTTCTCGCAGAGTGCTTGAGAGCCTTCTCGGCCTCTTTGACGTCCTCCAGGGTGAGTTCCCCGGATTCCACAAGGTGCACCATCACCAGCTTCGCCCGGCCGCCGAAGATCGCCAGCAGATCGTCCACGAAGCGGCGCTGCGCATCCCTGCGGGAGATCACGGCTTCGAAGATGTTGGCGTTGCTGATCCGCTTGACGCAACGGAGCGCCTGCTTCCGTTCCAGGCGATAGACTACGGTCTGCACGGTTGTGTAAGCCGGCCTGCCAGGTTCGGGAAAGGTCTCCTGAATCTCCCGGACGGAGCAGGCGCCCTTCTGCCAGAGTGCCTCAAGCACTTGTAGTTCCAGTTTCGTAAGCTTCGGTTTGGCCATATCGCATGACTACGAAAAAATTTAGTCTACTATCATAATAGTCAGATTGCAACACCTTTTGGCGACTTTACTGGCATAATGAAACCGGAGGCTAGAAGAGTGGCCACGTTGACATCGCCAGTTTCCATTTCGCTTGAGAACGAAAAGAACCCTTGGGCTGCCGCCGCCGCGCGTTTCGACGAAGCCGCGATGCGGCTTAATCTGGACGACGGGATGTGCAAGATTCTGCGCACGCCCGCCCGTGAGATTACCGTCCATATTCCGGTGCAACTGGACGACGGCCGCATCGAGGTATTCACGGGGTATCGGGTGCAGCACTCGGTGGCGCGCGGGCCAGGCAAAGGCGGCATCCGATTCGCGCCGGATGTGAGCCTGGACGAAGTGCGCGCGCTGGCCTCCTGGATGACCTGGAAGTGTGCCGTAGTGAACATCCCGTTCGGCGGCGCCAAGGGCGGCATCATCTGCGACCCCAACGTGCTCTCCACGGCGGAACTGGAAAAAATTACCCGCCGGTACACCGCCGAGATCATCGACTACATCGGGCCGGAGCGCGACGTGCCGGCGCCGGACGTCAACACCAACGAGCAGACCATGGCCTGGATCATGGATACCTACTCCATGCATTCTCGCCACACGGTGACGGCGGTGGTGACGGGCAAGCCCATGGCGTTAGGCGGGTCGCGCGGGCGTCCGGAGGCGACCGGCCGCGGGTGCATGATGGTGACGAAGAAGGCCCTGACGCTGCTGGGCATGCAACCCGAGACTTCGCGGGTGGTAATTCAAGGGTTCGGCAACGTGGGCGGCATGGCGGCCAAACTGATGAGCGCTGCCGGTTTTCGGATTGTCGCCATCGTGGAGTACGACGGCGCGGTCTATAACCCTCACGGGCTGGATATCGCCGCGCTGCAGAGGCATCGCAAGGAGACCGGGTCGATCACCGGCTTCGCGGGTGGCGAAGACATGGACCGCGCCGAGGCCATGTTCCTGGAGTGCGACGTGCTCATTCCGGCCGCTACGGAGAATGTGATCCACTCCGGCAATGCCGACCGGATTCGCTGCAAGATTCTGTGCGAGGGTGCGAACGGTCCCACCACTCCGCTGGCTGATGAGGTGCTGGCGGAGAAGAAGGTCTTCGTGATTCCCGACATTCTGGCCAACGCTGGAGGCGTCACTGTTTCGTATTTCGAGTGGGTGCAGGATCGCCAGGGATTCTTCTGGAATGAGGCGACGGTGAACGAGCGCCTGAAAGAGATCATGGACGAAAGCTTCGACGCGATCGTGGAATATGCCGGTAAGCACGGCGTGAATAATCGCACGGCGGCTTACATGGTGGCGCTGGACCGCGTGGCCTTCGCCATCAAGCTGCGGGGGATCTACGCGTAGAAACTGACCGCGGAGGCGCGGAGACGCGGAGGAAGACGCGGAGAAAAACAGAGAAGAATTGGTTGAGAATATATCGAATCATGTGGAGAATTTCAAGACTTAAGATTTTTCTTTCCTCCGCGTTTTCCGCCGCGTCTCCGCGCCTCCGCGGTGAAATATAGTGGGGTCGGAAGCCTCGACTCCGCTGATGCGGCAGTACAACAGTCTCAAAGAGCAGGTGCCGAACGCCCTGCTCATGTTCCGTCTGGGCGACTTCTACGAGTTGTTCTTTGAGGATGCCGTAGTCGCGTCTCGCGATCTGGAGATTACCCTCACGGCGCGAAATAAGGAGAAGGGCGCGGCCATTCCGATGTGCGGTGTGCCGTACCATGCGGCCGATGGGTACATCGCGCGCCTGATTCAGAAGGGACATCGGGTGGCCATCTGCGAGCAGATGGAAGATCCGCGCTTCGCCAAGAAGCTGGTCAAGCGCGAGATCACGCGGATTGTCACGCCGGGCACCGCGATGGATGCGAACCTGGTGCGGTCGCGCGAGAACAACTACCTGGCCGCGGTGTCGGCCGCGGGCGACCGTTCGGCGGTGGCGCACGTGGACGTTTCCACGGGGGAGTTTCGCGTCACCGAAATGGAGACGAGTGAAGTGGCCGGCGCGGTGGAGCAACTGGGCGCGCGCGAGGTGCTGTTTCCGGGCGGCCTGCCGCTGCTGCGTGGGGAAGACCGCTCGGGTCCGCGCTTCGTGCGCACCGAACTCGAAGACTGGGTGTTCAGCCGGGACTACGCCGACCGCACGTTGCGCGACCACTTCAAGCTGCTTTCGCTGGATGGCTGCGGCCTGGCTGGCCATTCCGCCGCGGTGGGTGCGGCGGGCGCGATTCTCCACTACCTGCGCGACACGCAACGCACCGCGCTGGACCATCTGGACCGGCCTACCTACTACAATCGCGCCGATTCGATGGTACTGGACGCCGTCACGGTGCGGAACCTGGAACTGACTGAGCCGATTTTTGCGGCCGATGCGGGAGCAAGCCAGAATCAGGCCACTGTGCTGGCGGTAATCGACCAAAGCCTGACGGGCATGGGCGGCCGGTTGCTGCGCCAGCGTCTGCTGCGGCCTTCGATGGACCGTGCGGAGATCGAGCAGCGGCTGGATGCGGTGGGCGAACTGCTGCAGCAGACCATACTCCGAGCGGAATTGCGCAAGCAACTGGGCGGCATCCAGGACCTGGAGCGGTTGCTGGCGAAGGTGACGCTGGGCTCGGCCGGTCCGCGGGAATTGCTGGCGCTGGGCCGGTCGCTGGAGAAGATTCCCGGCCTCAAGCGCTGTTTCGACACACAACAAGCCGAGCGTCTGCGCTCTTTGCACGGCGGACTCGACGAACTGCCGGACGTGACCCGACTGATACTCGACGCCATTGCCGACGATCCGCCCTTGAACCTGGTGGACGGCGGCACCATTCGCGCCGGCTACCACGCCGAACTCGACGAACTGCGCGACTTGAGCCAAAACGGCAAGCAGTATATCGCCCAGATTGAGGCGCGCGAGCGGCAGCGCACGGGCATCTCATCGCTGAAGGTGAGGTTCAACAACGTATTCGGATACTACATCGAAATCACGCGCGCCAACCTGGCCAATGCGCCGGCCGATTACGAACGCAAGCAGACTTTGGCCAATGCCGAGCGTTTCACCACGCCCGAGTTGAAGGACTACGAGCGCAAGGTGCTGGACGCCGAAGAGAAGATTCTGGCGCTGGAGAAGGACCTGTTCGCCGATGTGCGCCGCCGCGCCGCGGGCGAAGCCCAGCGGATCCGCGCCACGGCCGCCGCGGTGGCGGAACT
>OKRF01000489.1 GCA_900290315.1 Candidatus Sulfopaludibacter sp. SbA3
GATGCCGCCGCAGTATTATGCGTTGCAGGTGCCGCCGCTCGTCCGCACGGAATCGCGTCTGCTCTCGCCAGTGCGCCGAGTCGAACTCAGCCGATTCGCCGCCGCCTGCCGCGACCTGCCGGAGTTTTCCGGCGTCACCGCGCAGCTCTTCGAACACTTACTGCCGAAGCCGCCGGAGCCCTCCGGCTCGTCCGCCCAAACCCTCGCCGCGCTGCTGGAAACTCTTGGCTTTGACCCGCTCCAGCACCAGCAGATTCAGTCCGCCCTGCGCGCCGGGCGGATCGGACTCCGGCAGAATCGACTGCCCGCCGAGACGCGCCTTGACGATGTACAGAGCGGCGATTTCTGCGATGCCCGGGACGGGCTGGATTCCCGCTATCGCGCCACCGGCATGGAGGCGCTGCGGCAGGGCGGGGTTGCCGTGGTGACGCTGGCCGCTGGTGTGGGCAGCCGCTGGACCAAAGGCGCGGGTGTGGTGAAGGCGCTCAACCCGTTCTGCAAACTGAACGGACAGCACCGCAGCTTCATCGAAGTCCATCTGGCCAAGAGCGCGCGCGTGGGAAGGGAATGCGGTACGCTGCTTCCGCACGTTCTCACGACCAGCTACCTGACGCACCAGGCGATTGAAGAGCACCTGGACGCCCGGCAGAATTACGACTACCCGGGTCCGCTGGTGCTGTCGCAAGGACGCGCCATCGGCCTGCGCCTGGTGCCCACCGAGCGCGACCTGCGTTTTGCCTGGGAGGAGATGCCGCAGCAGTTGCTGGATGAACAGGCGCAAAAGGTCCGCCAGGGTCTGCACGCCGCGCTCATCGGGTGGGCGCGCGAGAAGGGCGAGGCCGCCAATTACGAAGATAATCTACCCTTGCAGTGCCTGCATCCGGTGGGACATTGGTACGAAGTGCCCAACCTGCTGCGCAACGGCACGCTGCACCACTTGCTCCAGCAGCATCCCCGATTGCAACATCTGATGGTCCACAACGTGGACACCATGGGCGCCGATGTGGATGCCGCGCTGCTGGGCTATCACATCGAAAGCGGCGCCGCCATGACTACCGAAGTGATCTCGCGCTACCTGGAAGATCGCGGCGGCGGGCTGGCTCGCGTGGATGACCGACTCCGCCTGGTGGAAGGGCTCGCCCTGCCCGCCGAAGAGATCGAATCACGACTTTCCTTCTATAACAGCGCTACCTACTGGATCGACATCGACCATCTTCTGGCCGTCTTCCGGCTCACTCGCGCAGACCTTGCCGATGGCGAAAAGTTGAGTGAAGCAGTCCGCCGCGTGGCTGTGCGCATGCCGGCCTACATCACCCTGAAGGACGTCAAGAAGCGCTGGGGCAAAGGCCAGGAAGATGTCTACCCGGTGGCGCAGTTCGAGAAACTGTGGGGCGACATGACCACTCTGACCGAGTGGACGTGCAACTTCGCCGCCGTGCCCCGCTACCGCGGCCAGCAGTTGAAGGAACCGGCGCAACTCGATGGCTGGCTCCGCGACGGCTCCGCGGCGTACGTGGAATCGTTGTTATAGCGCGACCCACCCCGCTTGCTGACGCGCGCGGCTCTGATCGGAGCCACGACCGTAAGGGAGTGAGCAGCCACTCCTACAGCGCGACCCAAACCGATTTCACTTGGGTGTACTGCTCCAGCGCGTAGGAGCCGAGGTCGCGTCCGAAGCCGCTCTGCTTGTAGCCGCCGAACGGGGAGCCTGAATCGAAGGCGTTGTAAGTGTTGATCCACACCGACAGGCGTTGTAAGTGTTGATCCACACCGACCCTGCCTGTAGGTTTGCCGCCATGTGGTGCGCCTGCCGCAGATCACGCGTCCAAACGCCCGCCGCGAGCCCGTAAGTGGTGCCATTGGCGATCCGCAGTGCCTCTTCAGCATCGTGGAACCGGATGGCGCACACCACGGGACCGAAGATCTCGTCCCGCGCGATGCGCATCTGCGGAGTCACATCGGCGAAGACGGTGGGCTTGACGAAGAAGCCCCGGGCCCTCTCACCTTCGGTATCGCGCTCGCCGCCGCAGACCAGCCGGGCGCCCTCCTGTTTGCCAGACTCGATGTAGTCCAGAATGCGGTCCATCTGCCGCCCGGAGATCTGCGAGCCGGTCTGGTGTTTTCGGGCTCGCACCGCGAGCTCTTCCACGAAATGGTCGTAGATCTGATCGTGCAACAGCAGGCGCGATCCGGCGCTGCACATTTCGCCCTTGCCGCCGAAGACGCCCCAGAATGCGCCCTTCATGGCGGCGTCGAAATCGGCGTCGGGGAAGACGATGTTGGGCGATTTGCCGCCCAGTTCCAGGCTCAGGCGCTTCAAGTTCGATACCGACGATGCATGCAGCAGCTTGCGCGCGGTGGCGATGCTGCCGGTAAAACTGATTTTGTCCACGTCCTCACAGAGCGCCAGGGCTTCGCCGGTCGTTTCGCCGTACCCGGTCACCACGTTCAGCGCGCCTTCCGGCAGGCCTGCCTCCATGCAGATTTCGGCCAGCTTCAAGGCGTTGAGCGGCGTCAGTTCGGAAGGCTTCAGCACCACGGAGCATCCGCAGGCCAGCGCCGGCGCGATTTTCCACGCGGCAATCTGCAAAGGAAAATTCCACGGCACGATGGCGCCCACCACGCCCACCGGTTCGCGCAGGGTGTAGTTCAGAAAAGGGCCATCCACCGGGATGGTCTCGCCGTAGATCTTGCGCACCCATCCGGCGTAGTAGCGAAAGCAATCGGCCGCAGGTTTGACGTCGGCGCCCATCGCCTCGCGCGGCGTCTTGCCGTTTTCCTGCGAGATGATCGCCGCCAATTCGTCGCCGCGCCGCTCGATCCCTTCGGCGATGCTCCACAGAATGCGCTCGCGCTTCGAAGCGTCGAGGCCGCGCCACGTCTTCTTCTCGAAGCTGGCCCGCGCCGCCGCGACCGCGCGCGCTACATCCGCTACATCGGAGTCCGGTACCTGAGTCAGCAAGTCGCCTGTCGCAGGATTGATGACGTCCACCGAGCGGTCGCACACAGAGTCTTCCCAACAGTTGTTCACGAAAATCTTGGCGCTCGTCACGTGACCAGTTTACCGTGCGTGGCATCGGGAGCCGTGAGCGGTGGCACAATGAAGCTGATGCGGCAAAAACTGCTGTTCGCAGGAAGTTGCCTCGTACGCACGGTGGTGTGCGGAGGCGCATTTTGGCGTTCGACGGGACAGAGTTTGGAGGTGGCACTCTCGCCCGTCACGAGGGCGCCGGAAGCCTCTTACTCATATTGGCGATGAGCCTCATTTTCAGGTACCCTCGGGTTGCTGCGGCAAGTGGCTTGGCTGTTTCGTATTTCTCCCTACCGCTGTTCCTCTACCTGGTATTCCCTCGCCCATTCCGGCAGGTGTGGGGAGGTAGCTGGTCAGTACCGGAGCTTCCACGAGAAACATTCGTTTGGAATGGATGGTGGGCTGCAGGGATTCTCTTCATCCTGGACGTGTGCTGCATTTGCTGTGGCGCCCTCATGCGCAGTTTGGCGGCGCGATTGGCACGGAGTGATGGCGCCGCGACTAATTCGGCGTAGGTTTCATCGGTTCTACAGCCAGCGACAGCCCGATCGTTACGGCTGGAGTGCCTTCAAGGTCTCCGGGCCTCACGGCGGAGCCCTTCATGCACCAGCATCTTGAGCAGGGTCTGGTAACCGATGCCCTTGCGAGTAGCGATCTGTCGCGCCTTCGCAACGTCGGGTTCCGGTAGGCGCAAGGCGATCTGAACGGTCGTAGTGCGCCGCAATTGGGCGACAAGGCGAGATCCTCGCGGCGGGCCACCCTTACTTATGGGCCGGGAATTTTGCTTTAAGAACTCGCGGCCTTGGGGGCTGGCCCACCAGTCCGCCTCTTCGGCTTCATTTGCGAACTTCGGCATTTCAGTCGGCTTCTTTTTCATCGAATCATTCCCCAGCTACCCGCCGGGTCAGGTAGTCCCTCTTCTGCCCTGCATCGAGATCATACGCGGTGACGACCCGGATCTTCTCGCCGCGTTCGATCAGAATAACGGCCAGCATTCGCCCCGCATCCGTTTCGCAGTTCATAGATCAGGATCGGGCCGTTCGATAGGCCCTGTTCCACCTCTGCAGGTTTGATTCGATGGGCCCGAACCTTTCGCAAATTGTTCTTGTCCCAGTCGAACACCGCATTTCCTATTGTATATGCAACGCATGACAGCAGCTTACCGTCACGGCATGCCCCGCACCGAAATCCCCACCAGCGCCAGCGTGAGGCCGATCATGATCGCTACTGTCACCCATGTGGTGAAATTGAACCATTTGGGATTCACCCACTCGCCCATCAGGTCCGCCTTGTTGATCAGGATCACCATGAAGATCAGGACGAACGGCAGCAGCACTCCGTTCAGCACCTGCGAGAGCAGAATCATCTTGACCAGCGGGAATCCCGGAATCAGGATGACGCCGGCGCCGGCCACGATCAACAACGTGTAGAGAAAATAGAAGGCGGGAGCCTCCCGAATTCGCTTATTCACCCCAGCCTCGAAGCCCAGGCCTTCGCATACCGAATACGCCGTGGAAAGCGGCAGAATGCAGGCCGCGAAGATCGACGCGTTGAACAGCCCGGCGCTGAACAGCAGGAAGGCATATTCGCCGAAAGGCTTGAGCCCCAGCGCCGCCTCCTTGGCGTCCTGAATGTCTCGTGGCGCCACGCTATAGATTGCGCCGGCGCAGGCCACCACGATGAAGAAGGCGATCACGTTGGTCATGATGCAGCCCACCACCACTTCAATCCGCGAGGCCGCGTACTCCTTGGCGCTGACGCCCTTTTCCACTACGGCCGATTGCAGGTAGAACTGCATCCACGGTGCGATCGTCGTGCCCACCATGCCGATCAGCATGTAGATGTAGCCGCCATCCAGCATCAGCACCGGCTTCACGCTGTAGATCGCCGCCTCTTTCCAATCCGGTTTCACCAGGAATCCGGAGATGATGTACGTGACGTAGAACACGCAGGCGAAGAGGAAGATCTTTTCGACGCTGCGGTAGTTCCCCTTCACCACCAGGAACCAGACCCCCACTGCGGAGAGCGGCACCGAGATATAGCGGCTGATATGGAACAGCTCCAGGGAACTGGCGATGCCGGCAAATTCCGCCACCACGTTGGTGAAATTGGCCAGCACCAGCAGGGTCATCATCAGGAAGGTGATGCGCAGCCCGAACTCCTCACGGATCAGGTCGCTCAGCCCCTTGCCCGTCACCGCGCCCATGCGCGAGCACATTTCCTGGGTGATGATCAGCACCACGGTGATGGGCAGCAGCGTCCACAGCGGCAGATATCCGTACTTGGCGCCCGCCGCGGAATACGTGTAGATGCCGCCGGAATCGTTATCCACCACGGCGGTGATGAAGCCCGGCCCCAGTACGGCCAGGAACAGCGCAATCTGGTAGCGGAAGCGGCTAAGGAGGCTCCGCATCCCTTATTTCTGCCTCAGAACGGAGATGATCTCGTCGGCGGTAATCACGCCGGCCAGCTTGCCGTCTTCGTCCACGACGGGCAGAGTGAGCAGATTGTATTTATCGAAGAACTCGGTAACCCGATCCTGCTTTTCGTCCACGTTCACCTGGATGAGGGTCTCGTTGGCCAGTTCCTTCAGCCTGGCGTTGCTGGCCGCCAGAAACAGACGCGCCAGGGGAATAGAGGCCGTCAGGCGCCCCTCTTCATCCACCAGAAACAAGGTGTTGAGGTTCTCCAGCAGGTCCTCATTGCCGCGCAGCGCCGCCAGGGCGTCCATCACGGAAGCGTTCTGGTGCAGGGATACGAACTCCGTGTTCATCATGCCGCCGGCGCGGTCCTCTTCGAAATCCAGCAACTCGCGCACTTCCGTCCCAGGCGCGGAATCCATCTCCTCCAGGATCTCCTCGCTGGATTCGGCTTCCATTTCGTTGAGCACATCGGCGGCTTCGTGCGGTGACATCTCTTCGACGATATCGGCCGCGATTTCCGGCTCCAGGGATTCCAGAATGCTGGCCTGCATGCGCGGATCCACTTCCGAGAGGGCTTCGGCAGCCACCTCGCTGTCGATGGTTTCGAAGATGGCTTCGCGTTCGGCCGGTCCCAGTTCTTCCACGATGTCCGCCAGGTCGGCTGGATGCATGGCCTCCAGCTTGCTGTAGGAGATGTTGAGCCGCAGGCGCCGCAGCGGGTCTGGTTCGACGACGTTGCACAGGTCCCAAGCAATGGAATGGGGCGGGATGGGCTCCTGCAGCTTGCGGATCCAGCGCGGCGAAAGGGCGCCCTGCAGCAGGCGTCGCACCACGCTACGCACTCCGATGTCCACTTCCAGCACGGCGACGATATCGCGTTCGCCATCGTTCTGGATCGTCATTGTCAGGTCGTTCACCCGCACTACTTTGCGGCCGGTGACGTCGATGATCTGCTGATCCAGCAGATCGCGCCCGATGCGCAGCATGTACTCATCGTCGTGATAAGGCATGAGCCGTTCGTCGCTGAGGAAGATGCCCTTGCCCAGAACGATGGACCGGATCTGATCGTAGCGGACGGTCAGCCAGGCATCGCCGCCGCCCACCAGGACGCGATCGATGCGCGAAGGGTGCACCAACGGGACTAAGGCAGCGTCTTTCGCGCGCCCGATGCGCCGTCCCCTGACATCGTGGACCGGCATGGACAGCAGTTCGGTAAAGAACAGTAAATTGTCCGCCATCGAATACGTCCCGCGCGCCGGAAGAAACGAGCGCAAATCCGGGACAGCATGCGACATGGGCCCTGCAGGTGCGCTCTACACGGAATTCCGACGCCATTTCCAATATGGCGCATCCGGTCTCGCCCCCGCAAGGGAAAAGTGTTACGCCACACAGCCGGTTTGCACCAACGTAAAATCTCTTCTTTTTTGATTCAGTTACGGGCCGCGGTTCAGTATGATTCTGAGTATGGTGCGGGGATTCTTCATTCGTACAGTGCTGCTCTTTCTGCTGGCCGGCGCCGCCGGTGCGCAGACTCCGGCCGCGTCCGCCGGAGGACCGCAGCCGTCCAGCTATGTGGGCGGCGAGGTCTGCAAGACCTGCCACGTGGATGTCTGGCTCAACTTCTACAAGAACCCGCATTACAAGAGCATCGCGTCCGAAAAGGAAACTCCGGAACGCACTGGCTGCGAAGGCTGCCACGGTCCGGCGCAGGCGCATGTGGCGGCGCGCGGCGGCAAGACCACCATCCCCCGGGCGTTTTCGCTGATGCAGCCCAAAGCCGTGATGGAAACCTGCCTCACCTGCCACGCCAGCAATTTCGACAAGGCCAACATCCGCCGCTCCGAACACACCCAGAACGATGTGCCGTGCACCAGTTGCCACTCCGTGCACCATTCCGCCACTCCCAAGTACCTGCTGGCCAAGAAAGAGGCGGAGCTTTGCTACGGCTGCCACGCCAATATCCGGGCCCAGTTTGAAATGCCCTCGAAGCATCGCGTCAACGAAGGCTTCATGCAGTGTTCCGATTGTCATAATCCGCACGGCTCTTTCGCCGCCGCCAACCGCATGGCGGACCGGCCGCGCATGATGGAGCCCGGAGTCACCAACGAAGAGCCATGCCTGAAGTGCCACAAAGCACCCCTCGGTGCGCGTGGAGGGTTGCGAGGCGTGTCACAACCCTCACGGGTCCACCAACGCGCGGCTCTTGAAACGGCCAGTGACAGCCACGCTTTGCCTGGAGTGCCACAACGGCAGCAGTTTCGGCGTACGCAACGCCGGCGTGGATCTGCAATCGGGCACGCACAACCTGCTGGATCCCAAATTTCAGAAGTGCACCACCTGTCACGTGCGCATACACGGATCCAACAGCAACGTCTTCTTCCTAAGGTAACCACCATGCTGAGAACCCTATTGATTTTCGCGGCCTTTGGCATGCTGGAAGCGCAGCAAGTGGTGGCGCCGACTCCGGAGCAGGTCGGCTCGCCGCGCGGGGAAAACACCGGCAACTACAACATCACCGATTCCATTGAAACCGGCTATCGCTGGAGCCTGGTGGGCGGCGACCTGGGAATGTACCGCAGCGACGTGAACTACCGTAACGGCCTGCGCGTACTGGGCAGCAACTTCACCATAAATTCCAAAGATGGGCACGGCAAGTACTTCGATGAAATCGTGCTCAACACCATCGGGCTGGGCAACGATCCGTACCAGGCCGTGACCCTGCGCATCCAAAAAAACCGGCTGTACCGCTACGACATGACCTGGCGGCTGGACGAGTTCTACAATCCCGGCCTCACCGTTTCCGGCGGCCTGCACCAGATGGACACGCGCCGCCGCCTGCAGGATCACGAACTGACCCTGTTCCCGCAATCGAGCATACGCTTCGACCTGGGCTACAGCCGCAACGACCAGACCGGCCCCGCCCTCAGTTCCCTCCAGGTATTCGACAACCGCAGTTTCGCCTATCCCTACTTCATGGATGTGCGGCGGGANNTCCGCCATACCTGGGAGTTCTATAAGGACGACTCGACCGACAGCTTCAACGGATCGGAAGCCTCCACCGCGCCGTTCGATTCCACCACGCTGCAGACGTTCCAGCGCTCCGAGCCCTATCATGGCTCCAACCCCGGCTGGCTGGGGAATCTGCACGCCAGCCACAAGCTTTGGGGAATGAACGCCCGCATGACTTACGTTTCTGGCAGCCGCGACTTCGCCATGGACGAAGTGGCTACGGGCCTCAGCCGCTTCGGCGGCGCCACCAATCAGCAGGTTCTGATGAGTGGAAACGCCCAGCGGCCGGTAATGGCGGGCGATTTCAGCGCCAGCCTGTTCCCCACTGACAGGCTCACCATTGTGAATACCACCACGGTTCACAACACGCGGATTGACGGAGACTCCTACCTCACCCAGTACAACAACGGCACCGGCCAGACGACCACTTTGAACTTCGACTTCCTGGGCGTACGCACCATCGCCAATTCCACCGATATCAACTACCGGATGAAGAACTGGCTGGGTTTCTATGCCGGCTATGTCTATTCCGACCGCCAGATTCGCCTGCAGGAGGCGTTCGCCTATCCGCAGATTGCCGGCAGCGCGGCCAGCGATTCTTACCAGCAGGACAGCCACCTCAACGCCGAGCGGCTGGGAATTCGCATTCGTCCCTTGAGTGCTCTCACCATCAATCTGGAGGGGGAAGTGGGGCACGCCAGCCATCCGCTGGCCACCATCAGCGATCGCAACTATCACACGCTGGGCGGCCGCGTGCAGTATCGCACCAAGAAATTGCAGCTCGCCGCGCAGTATCGCCAGATCTATAACGAGAACGCTCCGCTCAACCTTCTGTCGTATAGTTCGCGGTCGCGCACCGCCAGCGCTTCGGCATCCTGGGCTGCGCGAAACTGGCTGTCTTTCGACGCCAGCTACACCAAGTTGCACCTGGATACGGTGGGCGCGCTGCAGTTCTTCGCGGGCACAAGCTTTTCGCAACTGCAGACCGGCTACTCGTCCATTTACGTGAGTAACATTCACGCCGGAAACTTGGGAGTCCGCTTCAGCGCCTGGAAGCGCGCCGATCTTTTCATCGGCTATGCCATCACGAAAGACACTGGGGACGGCCGGTCCAGCCAGGTGCCCGCCGGCGTAACTGATCCCGTGCAGGCGCAATTGAGCGCATTCCAGACCTTCCCTCTGACGTTCGAATCGCCCATGGCGCGAGTCAGCGTCCGCATCACGCCGAAGATGCGCTGGAACGCGGGCTATCAGTATTACGGGTATGGCGAGCAGTTCCAGCTCTTCAGCTATTCGCAGAACTACCACGCACACACGGGGTATACCAGCTTGTTGTGGTCGTTCTGAGTTACTCCGCCACAGGCAAAAGCGGGGGTTGGGGATGGGGGTTAGGGGTGGGGGATGGATGCGCTTCGCGCGTCTTCTTTTTAGTAGTGCTCCGGGTTGTCAAAGATCGGTTGCGGTGGACGGGTGAAAACGCCTTAGGCAGCCCGGCGGAAAGACTGCCCGGCGGCCGGGAGGTGCGTTTTGGCGCCGGCAACGTGGAGATTGTGGGTGACCAGGCGGGCGATTTTGGGGAGCGAAAAACCAAATTGTGGGGGTAGGGCTTCGGGCGGGAAGTCGCGTTCGACGTGGTAGGTTTCGCCCTGGCTGGCGGCGAATTGGGCGAGCAGGGTGGCATCTTCCACGACTTGGTTGAAGGCGGCTTTGCGCTCGGCTTGTAGATCCTTGAGTATTTTCATGTTCCGTTCCACGCGGCGCTGGGCGCGGCTTTCGTAGAGGGACATCAAGTTGAGGTTTTTGGCTTCGGAGGCCCAAGTGACGGCCTGAGCGAAAGCGGCGTCGATTTCGGGGTGGTGGGCGAAGTAATGGTCGGGTTCGGCCATGCCCATGGCGAAGCGGGTGAGATCGATGGCGGCCGAGCGCGCGAGGCGCCATTGGTCGTCGGCGATGGACTGGGCGAGGCTTTTCTCCACTGCGCCTTCCGGGGCAAGGGACTGGTGAAAGCCTTGGCAGTGCGCCGTGTAGGCCGCCTCGTCGTCTGAGGTCATGATCATGACCTGGCCTGTCAGGCCGTGCCTGTAGGCATTGAAAGCGCGGGGATCGCGCGGTGTCGGTGTTTGCGTATCTTCCATCGAAATTCCTTCCACACTTCAGTTGTAGCAGGCGAGTGGTCAACAACAGGGTCTGGGAGGGTATGCTAAGTTGGGTTAAGTGGCTGAGGGGATAGCGCCTTACAGCTTATTTTCTTTAGTTGTGAACGGGTTTTTGGGGGGTCTCACATTTCGAGTAGATTACTTGCGCGTTGTCAGCCCACAATTGACCTACGGCCTTTCCATTGCCGTTGCTAGCGCGGCTTTCCAGCCGGGAGCAACCAACCTTCCGCGACGTTACTGCCCGTGAGCGACTGGGCTACGATACAGACAGATGCCCAGGCTTACCCCGCGGCTCGTGCGCCGCGTGCTGCTACCCGCCAGCTATTTGGCTTTCCTCTTTGGCACGCTGATTTCCGCGGAGATCTTTTACAGGGGCAGGCCGTTCGATGCGAAAGCAGCAGTCCTCTCCGACCTGCAATCGCCCGACGACAACCCACATGGATACGTCGCGTCCGCAGTCGGCACAGCGGTCTTTGCCATGCTACTGGCTCCTGCGACGCTGGTGTTTCACCAGCGTTTGCGCAAAGAGAACCCCGGGCTCGTACTCGCAGGCAGCGTCGGGTTCGGAGTGGGGCTGGCGTCGGCCGTTGCGATTGGTGCTCTCGCTCCCGTTACCCACGGCTACACGCCGCTGCATATCCAGTTGGCGTCCGCCGCATTCATCGGGATCTCAGCGGGTACCTGGCTTCACCTGCTGGCGGCGCGGGCCGCACGGTCCTTGCTCTTTTTTCAGTTCGGGGCGGTGCTGATCGTGATCTTCCTCTGCTATGGCCCGGTGGAGTTTCAGAACGATCATCTGCTCACCGGTCTGGCATTCTGGGAGTGGCTCTTGTGCGTGGATTGCGGCGTGGCTTTGTATGCGTTAGCGGCAGCGGTCGACTTACTCAAGGTTTGAAGCCGGCGGACTGCCAGAGTCCGGCGGAGTTGTAGAGACGCCCGGCGGCGATTACCCGAGTGACTTTACGAATGTCGTGGATGTCCTGAAGGGGGTTGCCGTTGACCAGGATCAGGTCGGCGCGTTTGCCCACTTCTACCGTGCCGCTCTCACCATCCAGTTTCATGGCGCGAGCGGAAACGATAGTGGCGGATTGGATTGCTTCCATGGGGGTCATGCCACTTTGTACGTACAATTCCAACTCGCGATGTAAGCCATATCCGACCAGGCCGGTGTCACTGCCCGGCACGATGATCACTCCGGCTTTGTGCAACGCACCGATCACCGCCGTGGTTTCCGCCATGCGCGCGCGAAACCGTTCCGCGTCCGTGGCGGAACCCAGCGATGTAAACTTCGAGGCCACGGTGAACGGCGCTTTGACGATGTCCGGCTCGAAGGAGGCGATTGCAATCTCACGCGACCTGCCGGCCATTTCGCCCCAAGAGGCGGTGGGGTCGACTACCGTGTGATGATCCAGGAAGAACTGGACAGCCTTGCGAGCCTGCTCGCTGTTGAGGTCGATCGGCGCGCCTCGTCCGCCACCCGGCGCTCGCATCATCTGGGACACGTAGTTCAAGTGGTTGATCTGGTCCATCCCTGCTTCCACGCCCTGAAAAGCGTTGAGCGCGGAGGGAACATGGCCCGTCACAGTCATGCCCACTCGATGCGCCTCAGCCGCCAGGGCGGCAATTACGTCCGGCTTCAGGAACGTGTAGAGCTTGATCTGCTCGAAACGCGCGGCGTGATACCGGGCCACTACGGCGCGGGCCTCCTCCGGGTTATCGGCGAACACGTGACCGAATCCAGTTGGTCCGGATGCATCCACCAGTCCGGCGAGCAACAGCCGCGGACCCAGGCCGCGTTCGCGCTCGATGCGGTCCCGCACGGCCACCAGGAAATCGAACTCGCCGCCGCAATCGCGGGCCGTGGTGACTCCGGCGGCCAGATAGGCGGGACCAAACTCCACGCCGGTGTAGTGCGTGTGCATTTCCCAGAGTCCCGGCAGCATCATCTGGCCTGTGGCATCCACCACGGCCATGCCCTTGGGGATGGCGACGCGGTTGCGCGCACCCGCCGCGGCGATCCGCCCGCCGCGCACGATCACCACCGAATCGGGCACGGGAGCGGCGCCCGTGCCATCCACCAGAGTCGCGCCGGCAATAGCGTAAGCGCCTGTCTTCCCGGGCGGCGCGAGATGCTCCAGCCCGGCCAGCGTCGTCATCTCCTGAGTCACGCCCAGGCGAAACAGGTGCGCCAGTTCTGGTTCGTACTCGCTACGCACAGCCTCCAGGGGTAGTCCCGCCGCGAAGGTCATGGCCGCTGCTAGTTGTCCCTGATCGTTGAGCCACACCACCTCGCGGCCGAAGACCAGGTTGGCAATGGTGTAGCGAGTCAGCGGTACCGCTCTGCCGCCAATCGTTATGGAATCGTGGCCGGCCTGTTCGATGCGCACCGGTTCGGCGTGGGGACTGGAACGCAGGATGGGCAACTGTGCGGGCTTGCCGTGAGCGAGCCAATACCGCATCATCATCATCTGCACGGCGAAAGGTGCGGCCCCGGCCCCCACGAAATATTGTGAGGGAAGGGCGATGGACCGCTCTACATCCTCTTCCTGCACCGTGGCAGTGTTCCCCTCGATCACCGCCGTGACGTTTGGGCGTCCCTTCACTTCCAGGCGCTCGGCCGTGAGGTCCGCCCGCAGGCGCAGGGCGCCGGTGGTCGAGCGTTTGGTTCCCCGATCGCTCAGCTCATAAGTGGTATTCAGGTCGAACCCGCCGGAGGGGGTGCGCGCCAGTTCATACCGCTCCTCACCCACCGTGTGAAGAATCAGGTGAATCGTGAGGGCGCCGCGCTCTACCGCTTCCTGAGCCTGTACCAACGGTAGAACCAGCGCGCAAATGGTTAGAGTCACTGTGTGTCTGGCGAGGGACGGCATCAGTTACGGCGCGCATTCAAAATAGCGGAGTTTCCACGCGGTAGTCAAATCGCAAATGGGTATGAAACGTGTTTTCGTTGACCGTGACCACCGTGCCACCCTCGAAAATACAGTACCGGCGACAAGATCGCCGGCGTTACCTGCGCCTATTTTCATACCCATCGTTGCCCGCGCGCGGGCACCCCAACAGGCTCGAAAATGGGCGAGATTCTCGAGGGTGGCACGAGTTTTTCGCGAGAGTCGGCTGATGAGGCGAAGGCTCACCCGGCGGGATGAAAACGGCTGGAAAACGCGTCGGGATTTCGCGAAGGGGCAAATTCGAGCCATGCACGAAGATTCGCCAAAAGGCGGCGAATTTCGAGCCTGGCACGGATTTGCGGCGGACCACGCCTCGGGATTTTCGAGGGTGGCTCGCAGGAGAGCGCTGGTACTGGCGCGTGCCGTGCCATCCCGAATGCAATTCGCGTCCGTGGTCGAAAGCGTTCACAAACTCCGTTCCATTCCAGGTGAGCGAGCAGATCGCCCTTGCGAACTGGCTGCAGGTGCGGATGGTCAGCGGAAATCTCATGACGCTGCGCGTGATCGACAGATCTCCCGCGAATGCGGAAACTGCTGCAAAAAGCAGCGAAACACAAACTAGAGAGGCCCTTTATCCGAAGCTCCGCTTCGAATTAACAGTTCGCCAGCGGTAGAGCTATTGGATTCGCCAGCCGTTTTGTTATACCATCTTCACAATCACTCAAAATTCTCAGGTGGAGAGGTTATGAAATCTTTCGCGACGTGTCTACTCGTGCTGTTATTCACAGCGCTTGCATTTTCCCAGGTCACCACAACCAGCCGTTTAGATGGAACGGTGACCGATAGCCAGGGCGCTGCTGTTCCGGGCGCGCAGGTCCAAGTCGTTTTGGGCAGCAGCAATCAAGCCTTCAAAGTGGCTTCCGACGAAAAAGGCTACTGGGCCATTCCCAGTCTGGCGAGCGGAGTTTACAAGGTGACCGTGACTCGCCAGGGCTTCAAAACGGCGGCGGCGGAGAATGTCCAGCTCGATGCCGGTGTGCCGGCCACGGTCAATGTGACACTCGAAGTGGGCGCCTTGAGCGAGACCATCGAAGTGACGGCCGGCGCCGATATCGTGCAGGCCGATACGGCCACGATCACCAGCAACCTGCAAGGCACCCAGATCCACGATCTGCCATTCACCAGCCACAACGTGACCGAGTTGATTGCCACGCAACCGGGGACGCAGGCAAGTGACGGAGTTCGCTATTCGACCATCAATGGCCTGCCGCAGAACACCATCAACATCACCATCGATGGCATCAACGTGCAGGACAACACCACCCGGAGCAATCCGGATGCGATCTTCAATGCCGTGCAGCCGCGTACCGAAGCCATCGAAGAGATGACTTTGACCACAGCGGCGGCCGGCGCCGACAGCTCCGGTGAAGGCGCGGTGCAGATCAAGTTCGTCACCAAGAGTGGATCGAACACGTTTCACGGCGGGCTGTTTGAGACCAACCGCAACGCCGCATTCGAAGCCAACTACTTTTTCAATGGCCTCGCCGGCATCGCCAAAGACCGTCTGAACCTCAACCAATATGGCTGGAGCATCGGCGGTCCGGTGAAAAAGAACAAGCTCTTCTTCTTCCATTCCTTCGAGTTTTTCGACTTGCCCCAGTCGTTTGGTGAGACCGGCACATGGCTCACGCCGACTGCCGGGACGGGCGTTTTTACCTACAGCGCGGCTGGTGCGGTGCGGACTGTGAACCTTTACCAGCTCGCGCAAGCTGCGGACGCTTCGCTGCCGGCCGGAGTCCGCGCCTTCCCGACTGCGGGCGACCCAACGCTGGCGAAGACCTATTCGCTGATCAACCAGCTCACCAGCAGCGGTGGTTCGCTGGCGAACCGCATCGCCACGAATAACGATTACAACCGCCAGAATTTCACCTGGGGACCCAAGGCGGTCAATAACCGGAAGTTCGAAACCGCGCGCGTCGACTATAACCTCACTGAAAAGCACCACATCAACTTTGTGTGGAACTATCAGGTTAACGATCGCGCTCCAGACGGCCTGAATGGCACCCTGGCCATTCTGCCCGGCACTGGCACCCAGTTGGGCGCATCCGACCTGGATGGACAGTACGGCATCAACTGGACAGGAAGCCTCGGTGTGCGGAGTGTAATCACGCCAAACGTCACCAACGAATTCACCGGCGGCATCCAAGGCGGCACTAACGCGCTGGGCGCCGGCATGTCCCCGGCCGATTACAGTATCTGGAACGGCAGACTGGTGAGCTTTGCCGGATACATGACCAACCCTTACACCGGAAGTTACCTGGGATACGCTCCGCGCAGCGCCCCCGTATATCAGATCAACGATAACGTGACTTATCTGAAGAAGAATCACCTGTTCAACTTCGGTGGCAACTTTACTCAGGTCAGTGCGTGGTCGGCCTCATCGAATTCGTCGCTGCTCAATACGGTGGCGCTGGGGCAGGCCACCGGCGATCCCGATAATACCGGCGCTACGTCGCTGTTCACCACCGCCAACTTCCCCGGCGCCAGCGCCACGCAACTGAGCGACGCGTCCAACCTCTACGCGATCCTGGCGGGCCGGGTCTCTTCGGTGACCAGTTCCGCCGTGCTCAACGAGCAGACCAGGACGTACGGCCCCAATTACACGGTGGATCGCAATCACATGCGCGAATTTGCCCTGTTCGCTTCCGACACCTGGCGCGCCACCTCGAATCTCACGGTGACGCTGGGGGTGCGGTGGGACCGGCAGAATCCGATTGCCAACCTCGATAACCTGTACACCCGGCCGGGATTCGCCGGCCTGTATGGAGTTTCGGGCGTGGGCCATCTCTTCCAGCCGGGCGTTCTGGACGGTTCCGTGCCGGCCTTCTCGCTGGCCGGGGACGGCAGGGGTTTCGACCCGGGCGCCGGCCACTTTAGTCCTTCTGTGGGGATTGCGTACAGGATTCCCAAGGGCGGCTTGCTCCGCTGGCTGACCGGCGATGAGGCGGTGGTGCGCGGAGGCTTCAGCGTTTCCACGAATCGCCAGGGCATCGGCTTCCTGGATGGAATCTGGAGCGGCAACCAGGGCCGCAGCTTGAGCACCAGCACCAGCCCTTCCACCACGCCGAGCGTGTTTGGAGCGGGCAATGTGCTGTTTAGCGATCCGGTTTTGCCCTCGCTGGCGCCCACCAGCCTGGTTCCCAGCTTCCCCAATCCCACTTTCCCACTGGCGGTACAGAGCGGTCAAAACGTGGAGGATTACAATCCCAACATCAAGCCCGAATATGTGGAGAGCTGGACCCTCGGGTTCCAACGGCCGCTCGGCAAGGACACCGTGGTGGAACTTCGTTATGTGGCCGACCACGGCGCGGACCTCTGGGGCACCGTCAATCTCAATGAGACCAACATCCTGGAAAGCGGCTTCCTGAGCCAGTTCCAGGCGGCTCAGAACAATCTGGCCATTGCCAACGGCCTCACCGTGCCGCAACTTCTGGACCCCAGGAACGCCTCGCTGATCAAGGTCATAAACTTCGGCAATTCTGGCCTGCCGGGACAAGTGGCCGTGCCGATGCTCACTACCGCCCTGGGAACCAGCACCGATCAAACCACCGCCACTCAGCTTTTCCAGGGTCAGGCCGGTGCCACTGCCAATGGCATCGCCGGCAATGCTACCCGTATGGCCAACCTGGTGAAGGCCGGTTATCCCATCAATCTGTTCCAGGTGAATCCGAATAACGGCGGCGCGTCCACCATGCTGACCAATCGGAATTCGAGCACTTACAACTCCGGACAGATCGAAATCCGGCGGCGGTTGGCGAGCGGCCTGCAGGTTCAGGGCAGCTACGTCTTCTCCAAGTCGTTAACCGATGCGAATACTCCCACGCTGCGCAACTGGGGCGGCGAAAAAGGCCCGACCGCCTTCGATATCCGCCACGGCATCAAGGCGACCTGGGTCTACCAGCTTCCCTTCGGCTCCGGGCGCTCCTTCCTTTCCAGCGCGCATGGTGTGGTCGGCAGAATCGTGAGCGGGTGGGAGATGGCCGGGGTGGGACGCCTGCAGAGCGGAACGCCGGTCAATTTCCAGAGTGGACGGGCCACGTTCAATCAAAACGATGGCGGCGTGGTGCTGCATAACATCACTACCGGCCAGTTACAGAGCCTGATGGGTTTGAACTTCACCAGCCAGGTCAACTCCAGTGGGTCAGTTACCGGGACCGCTTATTATCTGCCGCAGTCGTTCGTACAGAACACGCTGGCGGCGTTCGGCATCAGCGGCACGCTCGATCCCAATGCGCCTTACCTGGGACCATGCAGCACCTCGGGCCAGGTCTGCGACCACGTTTTCATCTGGGGCCCGTGGCTTTCCAAGTGGGATGTGAGCATGGTCAAGAGGACCCAGATCAAGGAGCGGCTCAACGTTGAGTTCCGCGTGCAGGCGTTAAACGTTTTCAACCATCCGAACATTCTCAGCCCCGTCGGTAATGCTACGGGCGGCAGCGTCGCGAGCACGGTCGGTTCCGCTTTCGGGCAGACGGGCCAGGCGTTCCGTGATTTCAACAACACCAACGACCCGGGCTCCCGAACCCTGGAGTTTGTAATGAGAGTCAACTTCTAGAGTGTCCGGCTCGACGGGCGAAAGCGTGCACCGCAGGTCAGACTTCTCTGTCCCGCGGCGCCGCTTTTGCGCCGTCGCGGACAGAGCGGTCTGACCCTAAACCCGCGTGCTTCAGGCTCAAAAATCCCGAGCCGTGTGTCCGCCGCAAATCCGTGCCACCCTCCCTCGAAAATCCAGTACCGGCGACAAGATCGCCGGCGTTACCACGCCTATTTTCATACCCATCGTTGCCCGCGCGCGGGCACCCCACCAGGCTCGAAATGCCCGGCTCTAGTTTGCCCCTTCACGAGATCCCGGCGCCTGCCAATTTCCTACTGCAGCGGGAATGGCACGCTCACCGTAGTAGATACCTGGACCGGGTCTCCGTTGAGTAACGTAGGACTGTAGACCCACTGCATCACCGCTTGCTGTGCCGCTGCCGCCAGCAGGGGATGGCCGTCAATCACCGTGGTGCTCGCAACGGTCCCTTCTTTCGAAATCAGGATCTGCAACTCCACCGTCCCCGAAATGCCGGCGTCCTTCGCGGCCTGCGGGTACACCGGCGCGACTTCATGCTGCAGTTTAGCCCTCTGCACATTGCCGCCGACGCGGATGAGCGAGGGTTGCGGCGGCTTCGGTTCGGCGGTAGCGGCATCGAGCGTGCTGGTATGACCCTCCAGACGGAACGGCATGACCACGCGCGCCCGTACTACCGTGGGAACGCCATTTTGCAGCACCGGCGTGAACGTCCACTGCTTCACTGTATTCACGGCGTCGGTGGCTAACATCGGCAAGCCATTCTCCACGCTGGCATCCGTCACGCGGCCATCCGTCCCGATGGTCACAATCAAATGCACATCGCCCCCAAACGGAGACACGGGAGGAGCCACCTGGTGCACCACCGCCGGTGCCGGCACCAGCGGCGGTCCCGCCAAAGCCTGCGCTCGCGCTTGATTGACAAACCCTTCAGGAGTAGGTGGAGGCGGAGGCCCCATCCGAACCACTGCTCCCGGAGGCAACTGGCTCCTGTTGATACTCTGCGACCGGGCCACCAGCCTGTTGCCTAAGTCCACGATGGAAACCAGAGCGGGATGCGCATTCACATCCAGGGGCGCGGATCCGTAAGGGCTCTGTGTGCGGCCTGCCGCGGCCAACTGGTTGCCGGCGTACGAGAGCAGCGAGCCGTCGCTGGAGGCTTCCAGTTCGCTGCTGGCCTTAGCGGCGAAACCCGGATTGGCCGACGCCGCGGGATACAACGGGTCACCCGAACTCGCCAGGATTGCCTGCACGTACAGCCGCCCCAGTTGTTGCGTGTATGCGTTATTCCGGCTATCGAGAGAGCGCGCCGCCATCAGCAGCCGCTAGCAGCCGCTCGGCTTCATCCGCATCCGCGCCGGCCTGCCCGAAGAACCGCGCCGCATTCGCCAGCACGTGCGCATCGCCGCCGTGCACCGCCACCTGCTGCCGCCACAATCCCGCCGCGGTCTGGTAATCCTTCTCATCGTTCAACGCCGTAGTGCGCGGCGAAATGCCCACGGAATTCAGACTGGTCAGGTCCGACTCCGGATGGTTCTGGATCATCCAGAAAATATGGTTGAGCCGGGGCTGCTTGATGGAATAAAGATAGTAGTCGCGCACCAGCTTACTGCGCGCTTCCAGATCGTCGGGATGGGCCGCCACGAACTGCTCCATCTGCGCGAAATCCGGCTGCTGCGCTGCCGCCCCTGCCGTCTGCTGCTGCTCTTGCGCCTGCGCCGGAACCAGTTGCGCTACCGATGCTACATAGATCAAAGGCAGACTGCATGCCANNTTCCCACATCAAACGCCCCTCGCCGCGCTTCACCGCCGCCGCCATATCCAGCAGCGCTTGCGCGTAATTCTCCCGCGCATCCACCTGCAGCAGCGCGGCATCGTCGCACGCCTGCTCGGCCAGAGTGGCCAGTTCCCGCTCCAGCCACCACGCCGCCGGATGGAACCAGAAGACGCACCGGTTCAACCCCGCCATCAGCGAAATGGCCCAATCGCCGCGCTCCACATGGGTCCGCTCGTGTACCAGCACGGCGTGCAGCTTGGCGCGGTCCCAGCTTTGCCAGCCCGCCGGCAGAAGCACGCGCGGCCGCAGCCACCCAATCGTGAGCGGCACGCTGATCCAGTCCGATTCGTAGACATCGCCCGCCCACACCTCGCGCACCGCACGGCTGGCGTGCACCAGGCGCGCCGTAAACAGATAGCTGAACACCAGACGCAGCAGGAACACCACCACCCCGGCCAGATAAATCGCCACCACCGCGCGCTGCCACGTGACGGCCGGCCGATGGATGGACGGCGCCGGCGCGATGGCGCCCGCGGGTGCGCCAGAAAGGGGCAGGGCCCCATCCGGAATCGCTGCCACTTCCACCGGCGCGGACGCCCGCAGCAGCGGCACCGCCAACGGAGGCATCAGTGTCGCCAGCGCCGCCAGCAGGAGCATGCCCGCCGCCGTCACGGTCCACACGGCGTGACGCGCCCCCGCGGTCTTCACCCGCAACAGACCGATACCCGCCCAGGCCAACACCACCAAGCCCAGCGTGCGCACCGTCACGCCGGTAAGGTATGAGAAAACCACGGCACCCCAGTCCATACTATTCCTCGCGTTTCTTGCGCCGCGCGATCCTCTGCGCCAGCCGCTGCAATTCCTGCTCATCCACCACGTCGTTGTTCACCATGCCCACCAGAAGCTGTTCCACCGAGCCGCCGCACAGCCGCTCGATGATCTGCCGCACGGCCTTCGCCGCCACGTTCTGCGGCGCCTCCATCCCCGCGTACACATTGGTGCGCCCCTCCACGTGATGCTGCACGTACCCCTTCTCTTCCAGCCGGGTAAGGATGGTCCGTACAGTCGATTCCTTCATGGGATGCGCCTCGGCCAGCGCCGTGCGGACGTCTTCCGCCGTAACAGACGGCCGCGCCCACACGATCCCCATCACCAGGTGTTCCAATTCGCTAAGAGCTTTCCGCGGTTTGCGAGATCCAAACATGATATCGCTACAAACTGTAGCGCAGTCCAAGCCCGCTGTCAAGGGGTGACGCGCAAACGCAAACGCAAACTGACGCCGCAAACCCGACGCCTACCCGTGTCGGCCACGACGGCAGTGGTACTGCATTAACGACCGGTGCCCCGCCAAGTGGATGGACGAGACCAGAATGCGAGCGGTCAGCATCATCGGGGAGATCTGCCAGGAAGCGAACCCGACGGGCTCGCCCGACGGGCTCGGCTTGTGGACTGTGGCCTTCGGCCCGGAGCGGCCGGACAAGGTCCACAACGGTCCCGGGAAACATAAGGTCCAAAAACAGAAGCGGCCACCAGAATCTCCGGTGGCCGCTTTCAGCTGACTAATTTAGAATCTATGGTGCGGAGAGGGGGACTTGAACCCCACGAGATTGCTCCCGCTAGCACCTCAAACAGATTTCGAGCGGTCCCGCCAGTCCCGTTGCGTCTAAGTTCCTGATTCACGGCGTGGGACCGTTCCATAGCGGTCCGATCCGGTCCGACCCGTAAGCTAGGCACCATGACGGCCTTAGTGCCACCGAGCCTTTCGACGACTGCTCGGGTGCGTTCATCATCGGAGGCGTAGACTACTTTCCAGGCTGTCCCGTTCAGGAAAGCACCGGCCTGTTTGCCATATCGGGCATCGATGTCCGAGATCTGCTGGACAATCACGATCAGGACAATGCCGAAGTTTCTGGCGGTGTTGATGGCCGCGTGTATTATCGGGTCAGCGTACTGGTCGCTCTCATCGAGGAAGAAATAGACCGGCAGTTTGCCCCGCCCATTGCGCCAGAGCCTTTGAATCGCAGACGTGAACATGAGCTTCAGCCACTTCCCGCCCGCGCCGTGCAGGTATTGCAGCGGACAGACCAGGGCCACTGCTGTCGCTTCGTCCTTCAGCGGCTCCCAACGAAAACCATCTTCTTCAAGACTTGGGCCGATGTCTTCGTTTCCAAACCAGCGGGTATAGCGCGAGGCCGTAGCCAGTACGTCAGCAACCTCTTTGCTCGATCGCGCTATGAGATTTCCGTTCTCATCTAGCTCCGCATATGGCCCTAGCTTTTGCTGGGTATAGGGGGTGCCGTTCTCTTTCACATCGAGGACAAGCCCCCAAAAATCCTCATCATTCGAGCACGTGATGATGTTTCGGACCGTTGTCAAATTGCATTTCTCGGGCGGCATCCTTGTGCAGACATGCAT
>OKRF01000284.1:0-21138 GCA_900290315.1 Candidatus Sulfopaludibacter sp. SbA3
CGGGGTTGTGTGGCTCGCTTCGCTCGCCGTGCAGTAGCGGCCGGGCGTTTTCGAGAGAGTGGGACAGACGATCGTTTTTTGTCGTCTGTCGCGTGGGGCGTTCCGCCCGCGAAACTTCATGAAGAATCGGCTCTGGGTACCGCCAGCAATCTTGCCGCTGCTACGGCGAGCGGAGCGAGCCGCACACAACCCTGGCCCCTGGCCCCCGGCCCCCGGCCCCTGGCCCCTGGCCCCGCTTTTCTCATGATCCTCGACGGCAACACCCTCACCATCTCCGGCGTAGTCGCCACGGCCCGCGCTCTTACCAGCAACATCACACTCTCCGCAGACGCCATCGATCGCATGAACGCCTCGCGCGCCCTCATCGACCGTCTGGCCGCGGGCGACGCCCCCATCTACGCCGTCAACACGGGCGTGGGCCTGCTTGCCAACGTCCGCATTCCTCGCGAGGACCTCGACCAGCTCCAGCGCAACGTCATCCGTTCTCACGCTGCTGGTGTCGGCGACCCCTTGCGGCGCGAAGCCGTCCGCGCCATGATGCTCATCCGTGCCAACGTGCTCGCCAAAGGCTTCTCCGGCATTCGCCCCCTGGTAGCCCAGCGCCTCTGCGACTTAGTGAATCGCGGCGTCACCCCCGTGGTCCCCTCACAAGGCAGCGTGGGAGCCTCCGGCGACCTCGCGCCCCTGGCCCACATGGCCCTCGTCCTCATCGGAGAGGGCGAAGCCGAATGGGAAGGCGCCGTCCTGCCCGGGGCTGAAGCCCTCACCCGCGCAGGCATTGCAGCCATCGACCTGCACCCCAAGGAAGGCATCAGCCTCATTAACGGCACGCAAGCCATGCTCGCCATCGCCTGCCTCGAGCTCGATGCTGCGGAGATCCTCGCCAACACCGCCGAAGTCCTCGCCGCCATGACGCTCGACGCGCAGCGCGGCACGCCCCGCGCCTTCGATGAGCGCATCCACAACGCCCGCCCGCATCCCGGCCAGATCGAAAGCGCCGCCCACCTCCGCCGCCTCATGGAAGGCAGCGAGATCCGCGAGTCCCACCGGGGCTGCGGCCGCGTGCAGGACGCATACTCGCTCCGCTGCATCCCGCAGGTCCACGGCCCCGTGCGCGAGGCCATTGCCGAGGCCCGCCGCGTCTTCGCCATCGAATTGAACTCCGCCACCGATAACCCCCTCGTCTTCGACGAAGAGATCATCTCCGGAGGCAACTTCCACGGCGAATCCCTGGCCTTCCAACTCGACTTCCTCGCCATCGCCCTCTCCGCCCTCGCCGGCATCTCCGAGCGCCGCATCGATCGCCTGGTGAATCCCGCGCTCAACGAAGAACTGCCGGCCTTCTTGGCGGGACACGCGGGGCTGGAATCGGGGTTGATGATGGTGCAGGTGACGGCTGCGAGTCTCGTCGCGGAGAATCGGGTGCTGGCGTACCCGGCGTGTACGGGGTCCATTACCACGAGCGGGAATAAAGAAGACTTCGTCAGCATGGGCATGACGTCCGCGTTGAAGCTCCAGCGAGTGGTCCGGAATACGCGCGCGGTGCTGGCGATCGAGGCGCTCACGGCGGCGCGGGCCCTGGATCTGCTGGCGCCGCTGAAGTCCAGTGTGGTGCTGGAGGAGGCGCGGGAGCGAATTCGCGCCGTGAGCCCACCGCTCGCGGGGGATCGGGCTTACTACCAGGACATCGCGGCGCTAGAGTCGCTCATCGCCGCCGGCGGCCTGACGGATTTTCGCCCGCTGTACCATTAGGAAACTCATGCGCTTCCCCGCCTTCTTCCTCGCCGCCCTCCTGGTCCAAATCCTACCCGCTCAGGACACCGGCGCCGGACGCCTGCTCTTCGAGAACCGCTGCGCGCGCTGCCACGGTGCCGACGGCAACGGCGGCGAACTGGGACCCGCCATCGCGACCAAACTCCGCGCCCACACCGACCCGCAACTGGCCACCCTCATTCACCAGGGACTCCCCGACCGAGGCATGCCGCCCATCCCGGTGAGCGACGTCGAAATGCCCGCTCTCGTCCGCTTCCTGCGCTCGCTGCAGCCACGCGCCTCCGGCCCTCCTGCAGTCCGTCTGAAGGTCCGCACCACAGACAACCGCGACCTCGACGGCGAAGTATTGAACGAGGGCTTCGACGATCTGCAACTCCGCACCGCCGATCAGCGTGTCCACCTGCTGCGCCGCACCGGCGGCCGCTATCGCGAAGTCACCTCCCAGACCGATTGGCCCGGCTACAACGGCGACTCCGGCGGCAATCGCTACACCACTCTTTCCCAAATCACCCCGGCCAACGTCGCGAAGCTGGCGCCACAATGGATCGTCACCGTCCCTAACACCGGCCATCTGGAAGTGACACCGGTGGTGGTGGACGGCATCATGTACGTCTCCAATACCAACGAATGTTATGCCCTGGACGCCGGAACGGGCCGCCAGATCTGGCATTACCGCCGTCCGCGCACGCCGGGAATTGCGGGCGATGTCGCTGCCGGAATCAATCGTGGCGTCGCCGTGGCCGCCGATCGCGTCTTCATGGAAACCGATCACGCCCACATGATCGCTCTGAACCGCTTCACCGGTGAACTGCTGTGGGACACCGAAATGGCCGACTGGCGCACTTCGCCACTTCCGCGCCCCTCACAGCCGGGAACCTGGTGGTCGGCGGCGTGGGCGGCGGCGAACTCGGTTCCCGGGGCTTCCTCGCGGCGTTCGACCAGGCCACCGGCAAAGAGGTGTGGCGCTTCTGGACCATCCCCGAGCCCGGCGGCCCTGGCTCCGAAACCTGGAAGGGCAAAGGCATCGCGCACGGCGGTGGACCTACCTGGTTCACCGGCACGTACGACCCCCAGCTCGATACCGTCTATTGGCCCACGGGCAATCCCAGCGCGGAATACAACGGCGACGATCGCCTGGGAGACAATCTCTATGCCGATTGCATCCTCGCGTTGGACGCCCGCACCGGCAAGCTGAAATGGTATTTCCAAACCACCCCGCACGACCTGTGGGATTGGGACGCCACCGAAACGCCCGTGGTCGTCGATGCCGCCTGGCAGGGACAGCCGCGCAAACTCCTGCTCCAGGCCAATCGCAACGGATTCTTCTACGTCTGGGACCGCACGGACGGCAAGATGCTGCTGGCCAAGCCGTTCGTCAGGAACCTGACCTGGGCCAGCGGAATCGCTCCCGACGGTCGCCCCATTCAGAACCCGAATCAGGAACCGACCGAAGCCGGCACCCGCGTCTGCCCGTCCCAGGACGGCGCCACCAACTGGTTTTCGCCTTCCTTCAACCCCGCCACCGGCCTGTTTTACGTGCAGACTTTCGAAAAGTGCAGCACCTACACCAAGCGCGATCCCGGCCTGTGGGAAGCAGGCAGGGAATACCTGGGAGGCTCGCAGCGCACCGCCCCCGGCGACAAGCCAGAGCGAGTCCTGAAAGCCATAGACTTCAAAACGGGCCGCGTTTCCTGGGAACTGCCCCAGCCCGGTCCCGCCACATCGTGGGGAGGAACCCTCGCCACCGCCACCAACTTGGTGATCTTCGGCGCGGAGGATGGCAGCCTCATGGCCGCCGACGCCGTCACCGGCCGGGCCCTATGGAGCTTCCCCACCAACCAGGGCTGGAAGGCATCGCCCATGACCTATATGTTCGACGGCAAACAATACATCGCCGTGGCCGCCGGCGCCAACATCCTGGCTTTCGGCCTCAGGTAACGCCGGCGGTCTTTGCCGCCGGTTAGAACCTGATGCGGAACGAAAGCTGCATTTCCGAAGGTCCGCCTTCCGTCGAATCTCCGTTGTCGTTGAGCCCGGGAGTCATGAACGTCAACGGGTTGGTTTGCGTCATGGTGGTGTTCGATTGACTCCAGTTGAACCACTTGAACGGCGTGAAGTAATCCAGCCGGATTTGCGCCTTGAACTTCTCTTTGATCCGGAAGTCCTTGTACATCGATGCGTTGGAGCCGATGATGCGCTGCTCGATCCACTCGTTTCCGGGCAGGTTGCCGTTCGTGAACGACGGAGCTACGGCCTCGCACAGGTTGCCAAACGTGGCTCCATTCGGCTGCATGATCGGGGCCGTACCGCAGTTGGTGACGATCGGGTTCTGCGCCGCCTGCACGAAGCGGTTGGTTCCGATGTCCTGCCAGCCGGACCGGAGTTGCGGGTCCTTTAATAGGTAGATCGCGCTGCCGGGCTCCGGCTCGTAGCTTGGGTAATCCTGACGGCCTCCCAAGGCGCCCGTCACGGGGTTCAGGTAGGTTCCACCCGAGTAGCCGATACCCGCGGGGGTCGGGGCCCAGATGGAGTAGTTCCACGCGAAGCTGTAGCCGCCAAAGAGCCAGTCCGTTACACGCCCATGGTTCATCCATTTCTTGCCGTGGCCGAACGGCATCTCGTAGGTCATGGAACTGACAAAGCGGTACTTCTGGGTCAACCCCGTGACTGCCCGCTGTTCCTGCTGATTCAGGAAGAGATTACCCGGCGAGTTCTGTATACCCTTCTGCATGGTGAAGAACGCCAGGAAAGTCAGGCCATACGAGTACCGCTTTTGCAGCTTAATGGTCCCCGAATGGTAGATCATGCGGACGCAGTTGCACTGATAGTTAATGCCNNATGTTCCGGTAGGCCCAGTTGGCCGGATTTGTCAGGTCGATGACGTTCCCATTGGCGTCGATGCCTGTCCCGTATGGCCGGGATTCCCAGTTGTAGTTGCCGTTGAATCCGATGTTGTGCAGACCTACGTAGCTCAGCTCCACCAGGTAGTTCGACTTAAGCTGGTGTTGGATGCTGACGTTCCAGTTCAGGGTGTACGGATGGTGGTAGTTGGCGGGAATTACCGTGATGGTGGGGCGAGCCGAGGGTGTGGAGGCCGAAGTCGGAATTTCGCCGTTCGCCAACTGCGGCACCGATACGAACGCCGGTACGCCCTGGTTAATGTTGAAGAGCGGTACGTAGGAATTCGCCGGTTGAGAAACCGATTGGTTATAGAAGCTGCCGCCGCCGATCTCACTCTGATTGGTATATCCGAGGTTCCAATCCAGCGTCATCCACGCGAAGCCCGCGCGGACCACTGTATTGGGTTTGACATTCCACGCCAGTCCAAAGCGGGGCTGGAAGTTCAGGTTGTCGCGGTTCCAGAGAAAGCCTTTGGGCTGGATCCACCCGCCCATGCACCCGCCGGCAGGGCACGTCAGCAGGCCGGGCACCGATCCGTTGGTGTAGTAGTTGTCCGGTACCGTCAGGCTCCCCACGCTGAGTTGGCCGGGGAACTTGCTGTGCGCCGGTGTCTCATTCTCGTAGCGCACACCCAGGTTGAGGGTAAGGTCTGGCAGGAGCCGCCAGTCGTCCTGGAAATAGAGGCTTTGGTTGGAGTCTACCGGGAGCAGACTCGCCCCTTGCTGCGCATAGCTATAGCTGGTAACGTAGCCCAACATAATATTCGCTAGCTGAACACCTCCCGTATTGGGCATTTGGGTGCCCGTCGGGCCGATGCCGGTGGTTCCATCGGTTTGAGCATTACCACCCTGGCCGAACCCAATGGTCAATCGCGGGTTGCCGATATTGTGCGACACCTCGTTTTCCCACAGCCATTCGTACCCGAACTTGAACGCGTGCCTGCCCTTCACCATGGTGAAGTCCTGGTTGAACTGGTGGTTGTTGTTCACCGCGACGCTCAGGGTGCCGACGCCAAGCTGAGAACTGCCATTGCTACCTTCGGTCAGCCCGAAGCCGATCGGATTGACATACACATTGGCCGGAAGGTTGGGGACGGTCTTGGCGATCGCATAGGTGTAATCCTCGCCGCTGAGCGATCGGGGGTTACCCGTACGCCGGTATTCACCCACCCTGGTCTCGCTGACAATGTGGGGTGAGATGGTGTAAGTGAAATTGACGGCAGCAACGTTCTGGACGGTATACGTCAGCACCTGGTACTGATCGTACGGCTTGTAGCTAATGTCGGCGTTGTTTTGGGGCTGATGTTGGTTGCCCCACGTGAAACTGCCGAAAATCTTCATTTTGTCGTTGAAACTGTGATCTATGCGGACCTGATTGGTGAGATTGAAATAACTGCCCGAGCCCGACGCCACGATGTTCCCGAGGGGCCCCGTAGGCGTATTGCTGCCGGCGCCCGCCTGGGGCGGCAGGAATGGATTGTTGGCCATGAGCGCATTCCACATGGCGCTCATCCGGTTCGTGGGAATGATATTGCCGGGGAAGGGGGTGCGCGAAAGGTTGCCAACAGCGAAAGTCCCGCTGGTGGATGCCGGATCGTAGATCGTATTCGAGAAAGCGCTGAAGTTGCCGGCCAACTCGGCAGCGGTGGGGACCGAATAGCTGCTCGCGTTGGACGAGGTGTCCACGTGGTACGATCCGCCAATCTCAAAGAAAGTCTTGTTCTTGCCATTGTAAAGGTGAGGAATGATTACCGGTCCGCTGAGCACGAAATCGGGCATCTGGAACATGTCCGAAATATTCTGTTGCGGATTGGTTTGCAACTGGAAGAAACGGCGGTGCACCAGGGGGTTGTTCTTGAACAGTTCTCCACCCTCGCCGTGGAAATCGTTCGTGCCGCCCTTCTTCACCACAATCAGGGCTCCCGAGGTGGCGTGGCCGTATTCGGCCGGCATGGCGCTGGTCAGGACTTTGACTTCTTCATCGGCCACCGAGACGGAATTGATGGTGGTGCCGCCGTCCATGCTGGTGGCTAGCATCCCATCCTCATACTGCGCGGTCTGATAGCTGTTGGCGCCATTGATATTCCAGTTGCCCAGTGAGCCCGGCCAAGGGGCGTTGCTGCTCTCTACCTGAGGTGTATAGTAGAGGACCCCTTTCTCCCAGTGCTGATAGTTGGGCAACTCATAAAAATACGAACCCTCCATCACCTGGCCGGTCGACGAAGTCTGCGTGTCCAGCAAGGGGATTGAGTTAACTACTGTAACGGACTCCGTGATGGTGCCCACTTCCAGCTTCATTTCCAAGTCGAGAATCTGGCCGATCTGGAGGCTGAAGCCTTCGCGGACTGCCTTCTTGAACCCGGTGGCGATGGCGGTCACCTTATAGGGACCATCCCGCAGGCCCGGAACGCGGAACAAACCTTCAGAATTGCTCTGACTGACGCTGTCCACGTTCGTGTCGGTTTGGGTGACTGTAATCTGCGCGTTGGGCACCACCGCGCCGCTCTGATCCGTAATTCTGCCGGATATAATGCCCGTATTATTCTGGGCAAATGTGGCCGTTGTCAACAGAAGGACAAGGACCGCTAGCGCTACTATGCGATTGCTCATTTTCTCCTCGTGGGGGAATCCAGATTCCATTTCGGGACCGGATGGATAGTACGCCCAGGCGACGCCAAAAACAACGTGATACACCGTTAGATGGCCGTGCAAGCGGCCAAAGCCCTATGGATTTCAATAGATTCACTGAGCGGAGCCTATGGAACTTGGTGCCGGCCTTGTTGAAATGCCAGCAATGACGCCATCAGTTCTCGCGCTGGTCCGTCATTGGGGCTGAGGCGCAAAAGGGCCTGGCACTCAGCGATGGCCTCCGGCACGCGCCCGGGGATCTGCGCTAACGCATACGCCAGTTCGTAGCGGGCATCGGTGGCATCCGGCTTGATCCGCAGTGCGGTTCGGTATTCCGCAATGGCCTCCTCCAGCCGGCCCATCGTATGGAAAGTGTTTCCCAACTGGAAGTGGGCCAACTCGGAATCCGGCTTGATCGCGAGGACGGTCCGGTACTCCGCAATCGCGTCCGCCTGCCTGCCGGGCATCTGCGCGTAGGCAATCCCCAGATTGAGGTGCGGCTGCCAGTAATCGGGTGCGCTCTCTAACGTCGTTTGATACTCTGAAATGGCTTTCTGATATTCCGCGATCGCGTCCTGCTGATGGCCGCCGATCGACATCCAGGCAAGTCCCAGGTTGAGGTGTGCCGCCTGGAAGTGGGGGTTGATCCGCAAGGCCGTTTGATACTGTGTGATCGCTTCCGGCACACGCCCGGACATCGACGCCAGTGCCAGTCCCAGATTGTCGTGATAGTCGGGGCTATCGGGTTCGAGTCGCACCGCTGCCTCGAATTCGGTCATAGCTTCGGGTATCCGTCCCGGCGTGAGCATGAGCGCCACCCCCAGATTGTTGTGGAGCAAAGCGCTGTTGGGATTGCGCGCCAGAGTTTCCCGGAAGAGGGTTTCGTAGTCGCGATAGATGCCGCTCCGCTGCCAACTCGCCGCCCCGAGCGTCGTCAGTAAGAGCGCCGGTAAGGCGATCCTCCCTATCTTCCGCGGCGCAATCCGCCCTGCCAAAAGCGTCAACCCGGATGCCCAGGCAGGCCAGGTACTGGAAGTGATCGGCGACATAGGAATAGCGAAAAGGATACACATTCAGGAAACCGAGCACCGGAAACAGCGTGCCGGCGAAAATCAGAAAGCCGGCCAGAGGCCCGCGGGTTCTGCGCGCGAGCACAACCAAAACGGCTGCCACCGCCGCCATTCCTAGCGGGAAAAGGTATTGCCACCATTGGCCGGGATCGATCCTCCAACGGGGATAGATGAACATCAGGTCCCACGGCCAGAGTACCTTGCTGGCATAGAACCACGGCACGCGGCCGGCAAGCAGGAGACGCCCCACCACGGTGAGCGCGTAGTGCGTTCCCTGCGCACCGATGAATCGCGAGTCCTGCTCTACCCACGCCGTGAAAAGCCCCGCTGAGGCGCCCAACGCGAACCAGGGAACCAGCGGCAGCACATCGCGCTTCCCCTCGATCCGGCCGCGCTGCCACCAGAAGACTACCAGCAGCGCGGCAGGTAACGTGCCCGTAACAGTCTTGCTCATGAGGGCCAAAAGAAACAGTCCGAGCGCCAGCAAGTATCGCGACTTCCTCCGCGTCTGGTCGAACTGCAAATAAGTGAGGGCAGCCGCCAGGTAGAAGACTCCGGAGAGGGTGCTCTTCTGCTCCGAGATCCAAGCCACCGCCTCCACGCATACCGGGTGCAGAGCAAAAACGAAGCCTGCCAGCCACGCGCCCGGCAGCGACAGGCGCCTGACAATCATCACCACCAGACAAGCGGATAACGCGTGCATGGCGACGTTGGCCAGATGGTACCCCAGCACGGCATCGCCCCAGGCCCAGTGCTCCAGCCAGAAGGCGGTGTGCAGCAGAGGATAATATTGCTGGGTGGCTCCCAGGTCGAGCCAAATGCGCCACAGTCCGTGCAGCGACTGGAGATCCGCCTTGGTCACGTGGCTGCTATCGTCCCACAGCAGTCCTCCGTGAAGTGCCGGCAGGTAAGCAACCAGGGTCGCGCACGCCAGCAGCGCCCACATTCCGGCATCGCGCCACTCGAACGTGTTGGAGTCGATCTTCTTCACTCCGTCCCGTGTCACGCCCATGGCATCAAATCCCTTCATATCCTAACCGGTTGTGCGACGATGCGTGATGATCACTTCTCCGCCCCAGGCCGGCAGAACCGCCGTGTGTCACAATAGTCGGCGTGAAGTTGTCCGCGCTTGTAGTGCTCGCTGTCACGGGCCTGGCGATTGCCCAGCATGCCCCGTCCACTTTGCCGAAGGTGAAGTTTACCGATACCAGGCTCGATAACGGCCTGCGTGTGATCGTCTCCGAAGATCACTACGCCCCCGTTTACGCCATCTGCGTGGCGTATAAAGTGGGCTCGAAGGATGAACGTCCGGGCCGCACCGGCTTCGCGCACCTCTTCGAACACATGATGTTCAAGGGTACCGAGAACGTGGGGGTGGGCGAACTGGATTTCCTCATCTACACCAACGGGGGCAACTCCAACGGCACCACCAACACCGATCGCACCTCGTACTACGAAGTGCTGCCCAAGAATCAGCTCGATCTGGGCCTCTACCTGGAGGCCGACCGCATGCATGCCCTGGCCATCACGCCGGAGAATCTGGAAAACCAGCGCCAGGCGGTGAAGGAAGAGCGGCGGCAGAGCGTGGATAACCAGGCCTACGGGCAGACCTCCGAGAAGCTGGAAGAGCTGGTCTACGACAACTTCGCCTATCATCATCCGGTGGTGGGATCGATGCAGGACCTGGATGCGGCGTCGGTGGACGACGTCAAGCAGTTTTTCAAGACCTACTACGCGCCCAACAATGCGGTGCTGGCGCTGGTGGGCGACCTGGATACCAAAGAGACCCTGGCGAAGGTGAAGAAGTACTTCGGGGCGATTCCGCGCGAGACGCCCCCCACGTTGGTGAATCTCGCCGAGGCGCCCAAAACGGCGGAGCGTCGGGCAGTGGTGCAGGATCCGCTGGCACGCCTGCAGCGGATCGACATCGCTTATCGCATTCCGCCAGCGGGCGATGCGGACACGCGCGCATTGGGCGTGGCGGCGTCCATCCTGGGAGGCGGTGGTGGCGGCTTCGGCGGACGCGGTGGAGGCGGTGGCAACACGTCGCGGCTCTACAACTTGCTGGTGCAAGAAAAGGAACTGGCGGTGCAGGTCTCCGCCAATGCGGATCGCCGCGCGGGTCCCGGTATGTTCCGCATCTCGGCCACCATTCGTCAGGGCAAGAGCGCCCAGGAAGTGGAAGGGCTGATTTCCGAAGAGATCAGCAAGCTGCATTCGCAGCCGGTGAGCGAACAGGAATTGAAGCGCGTGCGCATGGCCGTGCGGCGCGGCGCGGAGAATCGGCTCACCGCGCTCAGCCGGGCGCAGGCCCTGGCGGATGCCGCGGCCGTCTATGACGACCCCAATCGCATCAACGCGGAACTGGATGCCCAACTGGCGGTGAACGCCCCGGACATCATGCGCGCGGCCAAGGCCGATCTGGTCAACGCCAACAAGAGTGTGGTGATTACGCAGCCCGCGCCGAGAAGTCAGCAGCAGTAAGGGAGCCGCCATCATGAAGCCACTCGTCATCAGTACGCTCTTCGCCTTCGTGGCCATGGCGCAGGAGCCCGCCGTCAGTTTCCGCGGCATGACGCGCATGAATCGCGCGCCGGTTTCGAATGAAGTCCTGAAGGTGAAGCTGCCGCGTCCGGTGGAGCGCCAGCTTTCCAATGGAATCCGGCTGCTCATTCTGGAGAGTCATCGCGGGCCTACGGTGACTTTGACCATCTCGATGCCGTCCTCGCCGCTACGCGATCCGGCGGGCTTGCCGGGTGTTGCCGAGGCTACGGCAGCGCTCATGATGACCGGCACGAAGACCCGGACGGCGCGCCAGATTTCCGAGACGCTGGCCGATTTGGGAGCGACAGTCACCTTCAGTTCCGGGGCCGGCGGCGGCGGCGGCCGAGGCGGCCGGGGCGGTGGCGGCGGAGAGGGCGGCGGGACAATTTCGGTGAGCGCGCTCTCCGAGAATTTCGACGCCGCACTTGCCGTCATGAGCGATGTCCTGCTGCATCCTTCGTTCCCTGCCGACGAGTTTGAAAAGTGGAAGACGCGCCAGCGCAGCGCCATTGAGCAGGCCCGCACGTCGCCCACTGGTCTGGGCAGCGAGATGCTCATGAAGGTGCTGTACCCCAGCGACGCGCGCCAGTTCACCCGGCTCACCGGCGATTCGTTAAACAAGCTTACGCGCGACAATCTGCTGGAGCATTACAAGCAGTTCTACGTGCCGTCGGGCGAACTGGCGGGCATCGTGGGCGACATCACGCCGCGCGATGCGGTGGCGGCGCTGGAGAAGGCGCTGGGCGCGTGGAAAGGCGGCCCGGTGGCTAAGATCACTCTACCGGTAAGTCCCCCCATCGCGGAGAAGAAGGTGTACCTGGTCTCGCGGCCCGGATCGGTGCAGACGGACCTGGTATTGGCCAATCGCGCCATCGATCGCACCAGCGCGGATTACATCGCCTGCCTGGTGATGAATCAGGTGCTGGGGTCGGGACCGGCTGCGCGCCTCTTCCGCATCATCCGCGAAGAGAAGGGCTATACCTACGGCGTCAGTTCCAGTTTCACCGCGACACGATATCTGCAGCACTTCAGCTCATCCATGCTGGTGCGGACGGAAGTCACCGAGCCGGCCCTGGCGGACCTGCTGAAGGAATTCAAGGAAATTCGCGACGTCCCGGTACCCAAAGAAGAGCTGGAAGGCGCCAAGCGAACCCTGGTGGCCAGCTTCGCGCTGGGGCTGGAAAATCCCGCTGGCGTGTTGCAGCGCTGGATGCAGCAGCGCGAATTCGCCCTGCCTGCCGATTACTGGGACACCTACACCGAGAAGATCGCCGCCGTGACCGCCGAAGAAGTGGCGCGCGTGGCGAAGAAATACGTCCCCTATGACAATGTGCAGATCATCGCCGTGGGAGACGGCGCGAAGATTCGCGAACTGCTAAAGAAGTTCGGCCCTGTGGAAGAGAGCACGGCGGACTCGCAGTAGAGGGGGGCCCGTTCCAGCTTGCCGAGGATGCCGCCCTGAATATCGACGGCATCGCCCAGCAGTCCGGGCCGCAGCAATTCGCCAGGTGCGTATCTACTCCACGAACGGTTGGGGCCACTAAAGCAGCGTGCCAATTGAACCAAAAAACTGCAGTTGCCAACGCCGGGGATCGCCATCCCATGCAAACGCAGGCGCCTGCAAGCAAACTGGTTCTCACCTAAATGGTGAAGCTGCGCACCAGTTGGAAGCAGTCTTGGGCACGAGGAATGGACGGTCCGGAATACCAGCGGCAAGACCGCCGGCGTTACCCAAACGGTGAAGCTGCGGAGCGGTTGGAGATCGTCACAAAGGAACCGGAATTGCGGATCTAGGTTGAAGCGCTGATGACGCTCGCGCGCCAGGCCGGGCCCGAGCCAATGCCGATCCCTGTCCCGCGCGTGCCGCGCACCCGCGCGATGGGGACGTTCCCGTTCGACGCCGTCGGCCGAGGGCGGCGCGGCATCGGCTGGAATCCGCCGTTCCTTGGCCTCAACACGCTCCTGTTTTCGAACGGCCTGGAGTTGCAGGGCGGAACCGGGACGCGGTTCGCAACAGCGCGTGGGCGGCTGCGGCGGTGGATTCGCGAATGCGATGTCGAGTACGACCCGCGGAATCCAGCGTCGGGCCAGACGGATTGCCGCCTTACCCTGTTGCGATTTCAAGAAAGCGAGGTTGGCGATCTTGAGTCCGGTCAGGTCGCCAATGCTTTCGCCCAGCACCAGCTTGCCGTTGATGTGAATGCTTTCATCAATCGCCTAGCCATCAAACTGCTCCGCCACACAGGCGGTCTTCGCCTCAAACTTCTTGTAATCTTCGGGCGTCCACCAGTTGCTGAGGTTCCCCTGCGCGTCGAACCGCGAGCCCTGATCGTGGAACCCGTGGCTGATCTCATGCCCGATGATCACCCCGATCGCGCCATAATTCACCGCGTCGATATTCTTGACGCTGAATGCCGGGGGCTGCAGGATTCCCGCGGGAAAAACGATCTCGTTCATCAGCGGATTGTAGTAAGCATTCGAAGTACGCGGCGTCATGCCCCACCGGCCGCGATCCACAGGCTTGCTGATCGTGGCCCGGTCATGCGCAACCAGGAAACGAGTGGATGACAGGACATCGCTGGAGTATCCGCCGCGCGTGATGGTGACACTGGAGTAGTCCTTCCACTTATCCGGCGGTCCCTGTCCGGTCTCGGCAGCGGCGCCCTGGGTCTTTCCGTGGCACGCTACAAGATCGTGTTCAGCATAAGTGAGCAGAACCCGCAGCATCTGGGCGCCGGTATTTTGTGAGTGGTACTGGGAGTGGTGCCTGCGAGTGGTACCCGTGCGTGGTACCTCTAGCAATTGACCCACCGCAATGCCCCGTGTGAGGATACTTACAGATCCAATTAGTGAACTTAGAGCTGAACAAATAACAACATGAGACTTCTTAAGGTTTTGTTCATTTCCGCCTCCATACTGGCCGCGACTGCATCGGCGGCTACCATCACACAGACCGTGAATATCCCGCTTAGCGGGACGCTCCCTACAGACGTCTCCAACGCCCAGGGAGTCTTCAGTCTTTTCGGGAGCACCGCCGCGCCCGTGGGTTCCACGCTGAATAGCGTCACCCTCGAGATCGTGATCAATGAATCGCTAACTGGGCTGACTCTCCACAACATTGGGGGCGCGGACACATCGAATACACACTACGTCGGTTCCGCGAATTTCGACGCGAACGACACGCAGAATGGGACCGACGCCACCAATCTGGATGCCGCGCTTTCGAACAGTGGCAATCAGGGCGACCCCCTCGCGACAATAGCAAACATCAATGCCGGGGCGATTGCGATCGGCGCCATGTTCACTTGTACGGCTTCGGCTCCCTGCAATCTCCCGCGAACTGTGTCGGTCGACACGGGCGTGGTCAGCGGCACCACCGCTTCGTATACCGGCAGCGGAACGTTCGGCGTCGGGTTCTCCACGGAATCTTCGTTCCAAGTTACCGGCTTTGGCGGTAACAATGTGAATGTCACTCAGACGAACGTCGCCAGCGCTGTCGCTACCGTGGTTTACAACTACACTCCGGGCGACGGCAGCCCGACACCGGAACCGGCTGGCATGGCGCTGTTGGGCGGCGGACTAGTAGCTCTTGGCGTGATCGGCCGCAGGAAGCGCGCGAAACACTAGGCAGGCGCTGCCACACCACGCAGCGATAAGGCCTGCGGACGCACCATCGGCGCGCCCTGCATGCACTGGAATGCCTGCGGAAAGGCTCGAAGTTGGAGGGCGGACCCAGGGCGCGCGACTTCGCCACCGGATGCGGCCCTGCACCATCAGCTTTTGCGTTTCCATGCGCGTTTCATCGCCACGGACCTGGCCCCAGGCGATGAAGAACTGCTGCCCCTGAGTGAACCCATCGATGGGCGGCTTGGCCGGCTTACCCTGTTGCGATTTCAAAAAAGCGAGATAGGCGATCTTGAGTCCCGCCAGGTCGCCGATGCTTTCGCCCAGCACCAGCTTGCCGTTGATGTGGATGCTTCCATCGATCGTGTAGCCATCAAACTGGCGCGCGACACAGGCGGCCTTCGCCTCAAACTTCTTGTAGTCTTCGGGTGTCCACCAGTTACTCAGGGTCCCCTACGAGTCGCACCCGCGGCTGATCTCGTGCCCGATCATCACACCAGTCGTGCCAGAGTTCACCGCATCGGCATTCTTGACGCTGAACGGAGGAGGCTGCAGAATTCCCGCGGGAAAACAATCTCGTTCATCAGCGGATAATAGTAGGGGTTCGAAGTTGGCGGCGTCATGCCCCACCGGCCGCGGTCCACAGGCGCCGACGAGCGGTTTCCAGGAAGCGCTCCGATAGTATGCCGTCCAGTCGAAATGTGGTGTAAGCTGCTGCAGTTGCGCGAAGCTCATCTTGTGGCCGGTCGAACTCGGATCGCGCAGCGCCACATTATCCAGAGAGGCACTGGCCGGCGCCGTTGTGGGGTCTCCATGGTGACCATTGCGCTCGGTGGCGCGCGCTGGAATCGCCAGGGACATCGACGGCGGCTTTCTTCTGGCCCACGTCGCGCGCCGTTGCGCCGGGACGCCACTCCACCAGAATCAGTACCAGACAACTCCCTGGCAGCGAGAAAACGCTCAGAGAGTTGTGATGAAAGGGACCTTATTGTACTTCTGGCTCCGACGGGTTTCCGGGCCGGAAACAGTGGCGATTCTCAAAGTGGATCAGGCGCGCTTGCGCAGGAGGGCTAACGCGGCCAGACCCGTCACCAGCAACATTGTGCCGCCCGGCTCGGGCGCACCTGCCGGGCCTTGCAGAGAGACGTCAGCGAAGTAAAAAGTTTATACCCGGAGGGGACGGCTGCGAGTTGCAACGTGAGGCTGTCCGATCCCGTCGCAGTCACGCCAAAAGAGATCTGAGTCCAGGAGGCGATGGTGCTCTGAAGAACGTATACGGGCGCGCCGTCCCAATCGATCTCGAATCCGCTGGTGGTACCCGGATAATCCACGAGTCGCCAAAAGGCGGCGAATTTCGAGCCTGTTGGGGTGCCCGCGCGCGGGCAACGCTGGGAATCAAAATAAAAGACTTACCTGCGGCGGTGTGCTGCATTTTCGAGGGAAGGTGGCACGGATTTGCGGTGGACACCGGCTCGGGATTTTCGCGAGAATGGGCCGGATTTTCGAGGGTGTTCATAAGCCTGCGGCAGCGGGCAACGATGAAAATGAAAATGGGGACGGTCGGGCTAGCGAGATTTTCGAGGGTGGCACAGGTTTGCGACGGAGGGCGCCGGCGTTACTGAGCATTTTCGAGAGAGTCGGCTGATGAGGCGAAGGCTCACACGGTGGGATGAAAAAGGGGCAAACACGAGCCAGGCACGAAGATTCGCCAAAAGGCGGCGAATTTCGAGCCTGGCACGGTTTGCGGCGGACACACGGCCTGGGATTTTCGAGGGTGGCACAGGTTTGCGGCGGCGGGCGCCGGCGTTACCGAGCATTTTCGAGAGAGTCGGCTAATGAGGCGAAGGCTCACGGTGGGAGGAAAATGGCGGGGAAAACGCGTCGGGATTTCGTAAAGGGGCAAACACGAGCCAGGCACGAAGATTCGCCAAAAGGCGGCGAATTTCGAGCCTGGCACTTTCGAGCCTGGCACGGTTTGCGGCGGACACACGGCCTGGGATTTTCGAGGGTGGCACGGGTTTGCGGCGGGCTTGCGGGTGCACCGTCGGCGCGCACTGCTTGCACTGGAATGCCTGCGCGGACGCGATGCCCTGTCATCCACTCGTCGGTCCTTCCTTTCTTCGTGACCGGATTGCAACAGCCTTACTGGGGTAACAGCCGGGCCAGATACTGTTTGGCGGCATCGCCCAGCAGGTCGCGGTGCATCCGCATGGCGTCCCCGAAGAAGGCCTCGCCGATACCGCCATCCAGCAGATGCGTGCCGAGCAGGTCGAGCGCCTGCGGTTCCTGCCACAGCGACTCGGCGTACACCACCCGGCCGCCCTCCCGCGGCTCGTGCAACAGGCGCAGGAAGTATTGCGTCACCACCAGGTCCTCACGCGGCATGTGCGGGCCGATGATCACCACGTGTAGCCGGCTCCATTCCTGCGGGCTCAAGTCGCGCCGCCAGGCGGAGACCTGGGCGTGGGTGGCGTCCAACTGAGCGCGGGCGGCTTCGGAGACATTCTGCATCACGAGCGGAGCCATGCGGCGCGTGAACGCCACCAGTTCCGTGCGCGCGAACCGGCGCGTGCCCGCTACGTGGTCCAGGAAAGCCAGGCAGGCGGCCACTAACTGCTTCTGGCGGGCGAGTGTGCTGGCCGGCAGTTTCACAAGGTCGAGGCTCTTCCCGGCCGGTGGGATCAGCTCGCGCAACCTGGTGAGGGTCTTGAGGCGATCGTCGCCGATCGCTCCGTCACCCGGTGTCAGCGTCACGTAGATCGCCAGCGGGATGTGGGCGATCGTCTTCACAGGATCGTAGATCGCAGTGGCGACGTTGGCTTCCACGCGCTTGCCGCCGCGCAGAAGCGCGAAGCTATCGCCGGCGACGATCAGGGTGGGCCCTGAGGCAGCCAGCACGCGCTGCCTGGCATCCGCATAGGCTGCGCGGAATGCATCATTCAGGGCGGTGAGAGCCGCTGGTTGCACCGGTCCGGCAGGCGCCGGCATAGTCTGGGCACGGACGGCTGCAGCGGCAAGGGCACCCACAATCAAGTGTCGGAAGCGCATGGTTCCGCTACTTCAGAATCTCATTCAGTTGCTGAATGCGTTGGTCCAGGGCCTTGCGCAGCACCTGGTAGCGCTCGATCACGTCGCGGCCGATTTTCTGATCGGTGGAATTCGTGACGGTGTACAGGTACGTGATGTGAGTCTGCAGCTGCGGCTTGCTGTAGCGGATGGCCGGCGTGATCAGGTCCGCGGAAAGATCCTTCAGCGACGCCAGCTTGGCCGGGTCTTTCACGCTGGCTTGCGCCACCCGCAGCCGCGCCACCAGTTTGTTGACGTCGCTGACCAGGTCGCGCACCTTGAGGTTATGTTCGAGCTGCTCCTTCAGGTCGGCCTCTGTGACACCGTCTTTGACGATGCGCGGATCTTCCACAATGGTGAGAGGCTTGGTCGCCGTCCAGGATCCCACCGTCAGGCGCACCGAGTATTTGCCGGGAACAGCCTCCGGCCCGTTGGGACCCTCGGGACGCGCGGCGCTCGCCCACGGTCCCGGATATCGGAGGTCCCAGGTGAAGCGATGCGCGCCGGGGTTCTTGTCCAAACGCGCCACGAACCCGCGGCCCCGTCCGCCCCCGCCGCCTTCCTCGTCATCGGCCGGCGCGAAATCGGCGGGTGCAGAATCCACCGCCTGCGCGGCGCTGGAGATGGTGCGCACCACCTTCCCGGATGCGTCCAGGAATTCCAGCTTGATGTCGCCGGCGCCTTCGGACACTGCATAATCGATCTGTGCACCGGGCTGCAGTCCACCGCGGCCGCCACGTCCGCCACCGGTGGTGCGAATGGCATCGCGCGGCGTGAACAGGTGATTGCCCGCGGTAGTCGGCAACTCCGGCAATTGATGGATGGGCGTCAAGTTGTCCAACACCCAGAAGCCGCGGCCCTGCGTGGAGAGAATCAGGTCCTTGTGCGCCACCTTGATATCGGTCACCGGGGTGTTCGGCAGGTTCATCTGGAAGCTCTGCCACTGCGCGCCGTTGTCGTAGGAGATGTAGATGCCGAATTCGGTGCCGGCATAGAGCAGGCCGGCGCGGTCGGGATCTTCACGCACCACGCGCGTGGGTTCGTCGGCAGCGATGCCGTTCTTGCCGTCGGTGAGGCGCGTCCACGTCTTGCCGAAATCGTCGGTGCGGAAAAGGTACGGAGCGAAATCGCCCAGCAGGAAGCGATAGGCCGCCACGTATGCGGTGCCGGGTTTGTGCGGACTGGGCTCGATGTTCTGGATGCGGCCGCCGGGCGGCAGATCTTTGGGCGTGACGTTGGTCCACGTCTTCGCGTCGTCGCGAGTCACGTAGACTGGGCCATCGTTGGAGCCAGTCCAGATGAGGCCCTTCTGCAGCGGCGATTCGCGAATCGCGTACAGCGTGCTATAGACTTCTTCGCCCGTGGCATCGCGCGTGATGGGTTCGCCACTCGCGCCCTGCGTGCCTTCCGGATGCGCAGTCAAATCGGGACTGATCTTCTGCCACGTCACGCCGCCATCGTAAGAGCGATGCAGGTATTGCGAGCCGTAGTAGACGGTGTGCGGTGTGTAGGGCGAAACTTCCATGGGAGAAACGCGTTGAAAGCGGTACATCAAGGTATCGCCGCCGTTGCCGTAGAGTGACTCCGCGCCCACCCAGTAACGCTGTTCGTTGGTGGTGGCCAGATTGAGCCGGCTAAACTGGCCTTTGCATCCGCCGTACACGATCACGGGGTTGTCCTTGTCCGGCATGATGGGTCCGGTCTCGCACCCGGGGCCGTTGCGAAAGCCCTGGCCATCGCCCAACGGAAGACCCGGCACGATCACGGTGTTGTCATCCTGCTGCGCGCCGTAGACCCGGTAAGGATATTGATTGTCCACCGAAACCTGGTAGATTTCCGCGGTGGGCTGGTTGAGCTGGGTGCTCCAGGTGCGGCCGCCATCCAGCGACACATTGGCGCCGCCATCGTTGCCCTGAATCATGATCTGCGAATTCCGCGGATTGATCCACACGTCGTGGTTGTCGCCGTGAGGCACGGGCGAAGTGCGGAAACTCCTGCCGCCATCGGTGCTCTTGAACCAGCCTTCGTCGCCCACCCAGACCACGTCCGCATTGGTGGGATCGACGCCGAGCGTGGTGTAGTAGAAGGGCCGCGTGATCAGGTTACCCTGCCCGTTCGCCAGCGTCCAACTGGCGCCGCCGTCCTCCGAGCGGTACAAGCCCGAGCCCGGCTTAGCCTCGATCAGCGCGTAGATGCGATTGGGTGCGGCTGCGGAGATGGCCACATTGGCGCGTCCGAAGAGTTCGCTGGGCAGGCCGCCACCCAGTTTGTTCCAGGTGTCGCCGCCATCAGTGCTCTTGTAGATGCCGCCCTCGCGCGCCCCGCTGATGATGGTCCACGGCTTGCGCTGCGCATGCCACATGCAGGCGAACAAGACTTTGGGATTGCCGGGTTGAATCTCCAGATCGGCCGCGCCGGCCAGGTCGGAAACGAAGAGGACGTTCTTCCACGTCTTGCCGCCATCGCTGCTGCGATACACACCGCGCTCTTTATTGGGTACGAAGGGATTGCCCTGTGCGGCCACATACACCAGGCCGGGATTGGCCGGGTCGACGCGAATGGTGGCGATCTGGCCGCTATCGCGCAATCCCGAGAATCTCCACGTGCGGCCGGCGTCGGTGGATTTGTAGATGCCGCGGCCGATCGACACATTGCTGCGAATCTTCGACGATCCGGTGCCCACGTAGATCACGTTCGGGTCGGAGAGCGAAACTTCCACCGCGCCCATGGAGCCCAGCGGGATCTGGCCATCGGAAATGTTGACCCAGGCGTGGCCGGCATCGGTGGTTTTCCATACGCCGCCGCCGGTCGAGCCCATGTAGAACGTGTTGGGTTCCGAAGGCACGCCCGTCACTGCCGTCACGCGGCCGCCGCGATCGGGCCCGATGGAGCGATACCGCATTCCCGCCCACAGCGCCGGGTTGTAGGTAACGGCTCGGGCAACAGTAAACAGGGAGAGCGCCGCGACAGCGCAAACAACGGGCAAAAGGGTTTTTCGGTTACGCATGGCTTGGGATTGATTCTATCCCAAATCGGCGGGTGCCCGAATGTGATATATGGTTGTTATCTATGCTTACGGGAGTCTCTCGCCGGGCGCTTCTGGGGGCCGGCACAGTATGGGCAGCCTCAGCCCTTGCCTTCGATGAAAAACCCACGCCCAAATTGAAGGTGGCCATCTTTTCCAAGCACCTGCATTTCCTGCAGGGAGCGGAACTGGCGCGCGCCGCCAAAGAGGTGGGTTTCGACGGAATCGATATCACCGTCCGCAAGGGCGGCCATGTGGAGCCGGAGCGCGTCCGCGAGGATTTGCCGCCGCTGGTGTCTATCATCCGCAAGTCGGGGCTGGAGGTCCCCATGATTACCACCGACATTGTGGATGCGGACACGCCCTGCACCGAAGACATCCTGAAGACTATGGCGGATCTTGCCATTCCGCGCTACCGCTGGATGCCTTCGGGCGCGCTGAAATACAACTACGCCGAGCCCTACCCGCCGCAGCTCGAGCGCCTCAAGCCGCGCATCGCCAGACTGGC
>OKRF01000284.1:21148-23217 GCA_900290315.1 Candidatus Sulfopaludibacter sp. SbA3
CCCGCCGCAGCTCGAGCGCCTCAAGCCGCGCATCGCCAGACTGGCGGCGCTCAACGCGCGATACAAAGTGGGCGCCATGTGGCACACCCATTCGGGTGTCGGATTCGTGGGCGCCAACCTGTGGGATATTTACCTGCTGCTGAAAGATCTGGACCCCAAGGCCGTCGGCGTGAACTACGACGTGGGCCACGCCACCATCGAAGGCGGTATGGGCGGATGGATCAACAGCTTTCACATCATGGGGCCATATCTGCGCGGCATCGCGGTAAAGGATTTCTACTGGGCGAAGGACGCCAAAGGGGCGTGGAAGGCGCAATGGACGCCGCTGGGAGAGGGTATGGTCCACCTGGCGCAGTTTTTCGGAATGGTGAAGGAGGCGGGCTTCGACGGACCGCTGCAGCTTCACTTTGAATATCCATTGGGCGGCGCGGATGGCGGCAAGAAGATGCTCAGCATGCCGCGCGAGGAAGTTCTCACCGCGATGAAACGGGACTTGGGCAAGCTGCACGGACTCATGGGACAGGCCGGCTTATGAAACTGGGACGCCGGGAGTTCCTGGCTATGCCATTTTTCCTGCAGGCGCCGCTCGCCACCGATGCGCGCATCGAGGAACTGCGGCTGGACTTCGAAGATTTCCTCTACCGCGCACCCTACAAGTTCGGCGGCCGGGAAGTGGACCGCGTCACGGTAATGAACGTCCATTGCCGCATCCACACGAAGGCGGGAAAATCGGCATCGGGCTTTGCATCCATGCCGCTGGGCAACGTGTGGTCGTTTCCGGCGCCGGACATTCCGTATGCCACCACGCTGGCGGCGATGAAGATGCTGGCGCAAAAAATCGCCCAGACGACCCGCGAGTTTCCCGATTTTGCCCATCCGGTGGAAGCCAACCGCGCGCTGGAACCTGCGTACTTCGGGCTCGCTTCGGAGGTCACGGCGGAGATGCGCCTGCCCACCCGGGTGCCAAAGCTCTGCACCCTGGTCACCGCCAGCCCCATTGACGCTGCGTTCCACGATGCGTTCGGCCGCTTGCACGGGCGCAACAGTTTCGCCATGTGCGGACCGGAGTTTCTGCGCTATGACCTGTCCCGCTACCTGAACTCGGAGTTTCGCGGCGAATCGCTGGAGCGCTACATCCAGCAGAAGGCCACGCCGCGCATTCAGATGTACCACTCGGTAGGCGCTTCCGACGCATTGAGCGCGGCGGAACTGAAGAAGCCGCTTCACGACGGCCTGCCCGAGACGCTGGAAGATTGGATCCCATACAGCGGCGTCACAGCGATCAAAATCAAACTGAATGGAGCCGATCTGGGGTGGGATGTGGACCGCGTCGCCGCTATCGATCAGGTCACCATGGCGTCGCAGGCCAAGCGCGGCGTCACCGAATGGATTTACTCTCTGGATTTCAACGAGCGTTGCCCCAACGTGCAATACCTTCTGGATTTCGAGCACCAGTTGAAGGGCAAGGCGCCGGCGGCGTTCGACAAAGTGCAGTATATCGAGCAGCCCACCGCGCGTGACCTGGCGGCCAACCTGAAGAACACGATGTTCGAGGCCGCCAAACTGCGCCCGGTGGTAATCGATGAATCGCTCACTGGGCTCGATACGCTGATACTGGCGCGCGAGATGGGCTACACGGGCGTGGCCCTCAAGGCGTGCAAGGGACAATCGCAATCGCTGCTGATGGCGGCGGCGGCGCAAAAATACAAGATGTTTCGTTGTGTGCAGGATTTGACCTGTCCCGGCGCGGCCCTGGTGCATTCGGCGGGCATCGCCTCGCACATTCCGGGCGTGACGGGTCTCGAAGCCAATGCGCGCGAGTACGTCCCGGCGGCCAATAAGGGATGGGAAAAACGCTTCCCCGGGATCTTTGACGTGAGAAACGGGTACCTGGATACGAGCACCCTGGATGGAGTAGGATTGTGCACGAGCCAAGACGCATGAATCGACGCGATGCTTTGCGCGCCACCTTTGCCGTGGGCGCCGCGACTGCCTTGAGCGCCACGCGCGTGCAGGGCGCCAACGACAGGATTCGCTTCGGCCTGATCGGCAGCGGCGGCCGCGGACGT
>OKRF01000374.1 GCA_900290315.1 Candidatus Sulfopaludibacter sp. SbA3
GCGGCGCCGGGTGCCGCACCGGCAGCAGCAGCGGCAGCCGCCTGGCCTCCGCGTCCGCCACCGCGCCTGCCCCCACCACCTCCGCCGCCGCCACCAGCGTTGGCCGTAGTCGCTCCGGCAGGCGCAACCTTAGTCATGGGCCACTGGAAGCGATTCATGCCCGCTTTGATATCCACGTCCATGGTGCTGGCTACGGTAGTGCCCAGCAGGAATTCCAGCTTACCAGCGCCCAGGTCGCTTTTCGCCAGGACGTTGATGGCTGTACCGCCTTGTGGATTAGTCGCCTTGAATTCCCGGTTGGCGGCGTGCCGCTGCGCCTGCGCATCGTTCTTCCACAGAATTGCCGGACGAGGATCAAACAGCGTCACGTCGCTTGTGGAAGTGAGCTTCATGTGCTCGAGCGGGCTGATATCGTCGCAGATCCAGATGGAGCGGCCGTGCGTGCCGATAATCAGGTCGCGATCGCGCGGATGAATCAGGATATCGTCCACGCGCACGCTGGGAAGTCCGGTCATGAATTTCTTCCACTCCTTGCCACCGTCGAGCGTGACATAGAGGCCGAATTCCGTGCCTACGAACAGCAGGTTGGGATTGTCGTAATCTTCGCGCAGTGCGTTGATGTTACCCTTGGCGGGAAGATTGCCGGCCACGCTCGTCCAGGTCTTGCCGAAGTCAGTGGTCTTGAACAGGTAGGGCTTCCAATCGTCGTAGCGATGATTGTCGATGGCCACGTAGGTCGTGCCCGGATTGAAGCGGGACGGCTCAATGCGGGCAATGTGCGTGTAGCCCTTCGGCGCGCCCTGGATGTTGCCATAGACGTTGGTGAAGCTTTCGCCGCCATCCATGCTCAACTGCAGGTTGCCGTCTTCGAAGCCCACCCAGAGGATGCCGGGACGCGAAGGAGATTCGCGCACCTGCGTGGCGGTGGAACTGGCGGCATAGCCGTCATGTTTTGAGGCCATGGGCTTGTTCCCGGCCAGGTTCATGATGGGCATTTCCGGGGACCAGCGGTCGATGTTCTTGCTGAGGTCCTGGGGATTCATCCACCAGGTGTCGCCGCGATTGTTGGACTTGAAGAAATACTGCGCGGCCATGTAGATCACCGCCGGATTGTGGGGCGAGATCTCGATGGGGGCGTTCCAATAGAAGCGCAAGGCGTCGATTTTTTCGGGAGGATTGATGATGTTAGGCACGCCACCGCGTCCGCCGCCACCTCCGCCACCTCCGCCACCGCCCCGTCCACCAGCCGCCTGGGCGCCCGCGGGAGTCTCACCAGCGGGGGGAGTCGGCGCGCCAGCCGCCGGTGCCGCCGCGGCTGGAGTTTCCGTCGCGCCGGGGCCCGCATTATTGCCGCGTCCGGCGTTGGGCCGGATGCTCTTCTGCGTGCCTGCGCGCAGGTCGTGACGCGTCATGTTGCCGTCCTGCGATTCGCCGTAGACGATGGCCCAGTCCATGGGGTCCTGCCGGGTGTAGAATCCGTCTCCGCCCACCACCGTAAACCAATCGGTATTCGTGGGACCCGTGGTGGAACGGAGCGCGCTGGGACCGCACCAGGCATTGTTGTCCTGCAGACCGCCACAGACCCAATAGGGACGGCGCATGTCGGCGGACACCTGGTAGAACTGGCCCACCGCCATATCGTTGTGATAGTCCCAGGTGACGCCGCCATCGTTAGAGACATCGAAGCCGCCATCGTGACCGGTGAAGACGATGCGCGGGTCCTTGGGATTGATCCAGAAGGCGTGGTAATCGGTGTGGGAAGCGGTGATTCCGGTCCAGGTCTTGCCGCCATCGCGCGAGATCTGGCCGGGGGTTCCGCCGACGATGATTTTCTTATCGTCCATCGGGTCGACGCGGATCTGGCTGAAGTACATGGGGCGCTGATTCTGGTTGCTCATGTACGTCCAGGTCATGCCGCCATCCTCGGAGCGGAACACGCCGCTGCCATCCGGATTGGGGGGCGCAGCGCCGCGTCCACCGCGTCCGCCGCCAGCCTGATCGCCGAATGCTCCGGGAGCTCCGGCCGCCGTGCCATTGGGCGCTTCGCCGGGGACTCCCGATTCGGTGGCCGGGCCACCGAATCCGCCGCGTCCGCCACCACCGCGCTGGGCGAGGCCGTCGGCTCCCGTTCCAGCTCCGGTACCGCCGCTGGCACCGGCTTCCACCTGCGCGTAAACAATCTTAGGATTCGCTCGGAATACGGAAATCGCGATGCGGCCGTAAATGCCGTCCTTGGGCTTAGGCCAGCCGGAACCGTCGAGCTTTGTCCAGGTGGCGCCGGCATCGGTGGTCTTCCACAGAGCGCAGCCGGGGCCGCCGCCGTTGAATCCCCACCAGGTGCGCCGCCGCTGGTACGAGGCCGCATAGAGGATCTTGGGGTTGGAGGGGTCGATCGCAACGTCGTTGAATCCCGTATCGGGGTCGATGTACTTGGACAGTTTCCAGGTCTTCCCGCCATCGGTGGATTTGTAGAGGCCGCGCTCCCGATTCTGGCCAAACAGATGGCCCACAGCGGCCACGTAGACGGTGTTGGGATCGGTCGGATCCACCACCACTCGGCCGATAGACTGGGTGTCTTCCAGGCCCAGGTGAGTCCAGGTCTTGCCGCCATCGGTGGTGCCCCAAACGCCGTCGCCGATGGACGAGCTCTGGCGGTTGTTGGCCTCGCCCATTCCCACGTACACTACGTCGGGGTTCGACGGCGCAATGCCAATGGCGCCGACCGATTCGTTGGGCATGTTGTCGAACTGCGATTTCCAGTAGGTGCCGCCGTCGGTAGACTTCCACAGGCCGCCCGTGGCGAACCCGACGTAGACGATCATGGGATCCTTTTCGGAGCCCTGAATATCGTCCACGCGGCCCATCATCGTGGCGGGACCGATGGAACGGAACGAAAACCCGCGCAGCAGCGGGTCTGCGGATGCGTTCAGTGGCGGCGTCTGAGGTTGTGCCGCTCCTCCTCTTCCCTGCGCCCAAATGACCGCGGAGATGCCAAGACAGGCCGAGACGGCGAGAATCGTCCTGGAGAAACGGTGATGCGAATGTCGTACGCGCATAATTCTTCCTCTCAAACTTTTGCCCCGTTCTACCCCATACACTTTTGCTGGTTAGGGTAAATGTACCACAGACGCGGGAAGCCGGGGCCGGCTGGGGATGCCCTCAGCCCCCGCCTTACTTCGCCGGCGTCACCTCAGACACCGGCAGATCCCAATGCGAGACCAGAATCTCGAAGCGCCGCTGCTCCTCATGCAGATACTGCGCCTGGTTCGGCCAGAGCTGTTTGATGAGGCGGTCTTCGTCGGGGTTTACCGTGGTGGCCACAGTTGAATTCTTGAAGCGGATGGTCACGCGATAGTCCCAGCGCGATTCCTCAGTCATGTGATTGGCAGGCGTCTCAATCTTCACCGAGAGCATGCGGCCGCTTTGGACGTTCTTCTGCAGCAGCGGATAGTGATTCTTGAGGAAAAGCTGCAGGAATTCCTGTTGGTGGCCCCACTGCACCTTGTAGTAATACTCCATGGTGTAAGGCTGATCCGCGCCCCCCTGGGGCGGTGCGCCTTGCGCCAGCACGAGCCGCGCGCAAAGGGAAAGCAACAATGTCAGAAGTATGTTTCTCATCGATCCTCCAAAGTAACTTACTTAGCAAGCGCCTTACCGAGGGCCATAAGTTGATCCAGAAACGCCTGCGAGATCGCTCCATTCAGTTCCACAGGGACATCCCAGGTGACCGCGCCGCCCGCCTGCCGCACCTTGCGAGTATATTCGATCACCTGGTCCGCCGTGAAGCGCGGCGTACCCATGCCCCAAGTCTGTCCCAGGTAACTCAACATCTGGATCTGGGTCCCGTCGATCTTACCATCGGCCGCGCGGCGGATCGTGACCATCTCCGGTTTGTCGATCTCCCCGGCGGTGAAGTCTTCATAAGGCGTGAGGGAAAGCATGCGGTAGACCACGCCGGGGTTGAACGCCACGGCGGCATCCGGATTGCCGGCGCGCGCGGCCGCGGCGAAACTGGCGAAGTTCGGCGCATCGGGCGAGCGGTACATGGCGTTGGGGAAGTAGCAGCCATCGAACCACCAGCCTGCCACCTTTTTGCCCCAGCGCAAGGACCACTCGCGAATCACTTGTTCCCACTTGCGTTGAAACTCGCGATTGGGGTGCGGGCCGTTCTGCCATTCCAGGGCGGCCTCGGCGATCTTGTCGCCGCCCGGCGCGCCGGAGGGCAGATACACCAGAAGCTTGATGCCGCGCTTGCTGAGCGCCTCGGACAGGTCCGCCACCAGGTCGCGGCGGGAACACTTACTCGGCTGGATTCCGGTGATCCTGTCGTACGCGGCATTGGGCGAAAGGTAGTATCCGGAGTTCTGCCCGATGCTGATTTGGTAATAACCGGCGCCCACCGCGGCAAGCTGTTTCGCCATGCCCTCGGCGTCGAAGCCGTCCACCATGCGGTTCCATTCTCCGACGCTCATGGTGAGCTGGTGGGTGCGCGCCTGCCAATCGGCCAGGTAATGCGTCATGACGCCCCACTGGTCCCCCATCCAGGCCGCCCGGTTTTGCGCGCAGACGGACGCGGCCAGCAGGATGAGGAGAGACAGCGTTTTTTGTGCCATAATTTCAGACCATGCGGTCCACTACCTTACGAATTCTAGCAGGACGGCTGGCTGTACCGTGCCTGGTTTGCGCGGCGGTGCATGCGCAGTCCATCCGGTATACGGAAGGGCGCAAGATCTGGCTGCTGACCACGCGCGAATCGTCGTATGCCATGGGTGTGGGTCCCGATGGCGCGCTGCGGAACCTCTATTGGGGCGGTCCGCTGTGGCGAGTGGAGGATCTCCCGGCCGCCGCGCCGCGCCGCGACATCTCTTCGTTTGACCCGCGCCAGATGCTGGAAAACGAAGAGTTCCCCGGCTGGGGCGGACCGCGCTACTACGAGCCGGCGGTGAAAATCGCCCGCGAAGATGGCGACCGCGACCTGGTGCTGCGCTACGCCTCCCATCGCATCCAGGGAGACGGCCTGGATATCACCTTGAAAGATGTGAATGACCCCATTGAAGTGACGCTGCATTATCGCGTCTATCCCGATTACGGCATTGTGGCGCGTAGCGCTACCGTGCGCAACGGCACAACTCGCGCCTTTACGGTCAACAGCGCGCAGTCCGCCGCCTGGTATCTGCCCCCTGGCGATGGCTACCGTCTCACCTATCTGAGCGGGCGGTGGGCCGCGGAGACGCAGATCAATCGCGAGCCGATTCACGAAGGGCAGAAGGTGCTGGAAAGCCGCAAGGGGCACACCAGCCACAATTTCAATCCGTGGTTTTCCATCGACGCTGGAAACGCCGGTGAAGAGCATGGGCGGGTCTGGTTCGGCGCGCTGGCCTGGAGCGGAAACTGGCGCATCACGGTGGAGCAGACGCCCTACCGGCAGGTGCGCGTCACCGGCGGCATGAACAGCTTCGATTTCGCGTACCGGCTCAAGCCCGGCGAAAGCTTAGACACTCCGCAGTTCTTCGCCGGATTTTCGGCCGCCGGTTTCGGCGGAGCCTCGCGGACGCTGCATCGCTTCACCCGCGAGAAGATTCTGCCCGGCGGCCTTTCCAGCCGCTTGCGGCCGGTGCTTTACAATTCCTGGGAAGCCACCACGTTCAACGTTAACGAGGCCGGCCAGAAGGCGCTGGCGGAGAAGGCTTCCAAGCTCGGAGTGGAACTGTTTGTGGTGGATGATGGCTGGTTCGGCAAGCGCAATAACGATCGCGCCGGCCTGGGCGATTGGTTCGTCAACCCGCAGAAGTTCCCGCAGGGTCTCAAGCCGCTGATCGACGCCGTCAACCAGCTCAACATGGACTTCGGCCTATGGGTGGAGCCGGAGATGATTAACGCGGATAGCGACCTGTATCGCGCGCACCCCGACTGGGTAATCAATTTCACCAGCCGCCCGCGCAGTGAACTGCGCAACCAGATGATCCTGAACATGGCGCGCAGCGACGTGAAGGAGTACATCTTCGGCCTGCTGGACAAGCTGGCCACTGAGTACAACATCCGCTACTTCAAGTGGGACATGAACCGCTCGTTCTCCGAGCCCGGATGGCCCGAAGCGGATGCGGCCGACGAGCAGAAGCTGTGGGTACAGTATGTGCGCAACCTGTACGAGATCATCGACCGGCTGCGGGCGCGCCATCCCAAGCTGGAAATCGAATCCTGCTCCGGGGGCGGCGGCCGCGTGGATCTGGGGATTCTGCAGCGGGTGGACGAAGTCTGGGCCAGCGACAATACCGAAGCATTCGACCGCCTGCGCATTCAAGAGGGCTTCTCGCAAGTCTATCCGGCCAAGGTGATGTCGGCATGGGTGACGGATGTGCCCAACATGAACACCCGCAGCACGCCGTTGGCGTACCGTTTCCTGGTGGCGATGCAGGGCGCTCTGGGCATCGGCGCCAACCTGAATCGCTGGAGCGATAGCGATTCGGCGCTGGCGACGAAAATGATCGCGCTGTACAAGCGGATCCGCTCCACCGTGCAGTTGGGCGATCTGCACCGCCTGCTTTCGCCGCGCGAAAGCGATGTGACCGCCAACCAGTACATCTCCGCTGACGGAAAACAGAGTGTGGTGTTCGCGTTCCGCCACTCGCAGGAATACAACACGGCCGCGCCCACTCTGTATCTGCAGGGGCTCGAGGAGAAGGCCCTCTACAAAGTGGAAGCTACCGACAACAAGCTGGTGGAGCGGCAGCCCCAGCTCAGCGGAGCGTACCTGATGCGCGCCGGCCTGAACGTGAACCTGCGTGGGGATTTCGATAGCACGGCAGTCATCCTGGAGCGGGTACAGTAAGGGTATGCCCACACAGGACGAACTGAAACTGGCGGTGGCCGAGGCTGCGGCAGCCCTCGTGGAAGACGGCATGGTGATGGGGCTGGGCAGCGGATCCACCGCGATGGCGGCGGTATCGGCAATCGGCAGGCGGGTGGCGCAAGGGCTGAACATCGTCGGCATTCCCACATCGGATAAGACGGCGGCGCTGGCCCGCAGCTTGGGAATCCCGATTTCCACTTTGGACGAACACGGCCGGATCGATCTGGCTATCGATGGCGCGGACGAAGTGGAGCGCGGCACTCTGAGCTTGATCAAGGGCCGCGGAGGCGCGCTGCTGGAAGAAAAGCTGGTGGCTGCCGCCAGCCGGCGCTTCGCCGTTGTGGTGGACCAGAGCAAGCTGGTGGATCGCCTCTGTTCCGGCCTTCAGCCCATTCCCGTGGAAGTGGTCCCGTTCGGCTGGAAGAGTACGGCGCAAAGGCTGACCGCGCTGGGCGCAAAATGGATTCTGCGGACCGCGCCGGACGGGCGCACTTTTGTAACCGATGGCGGGCACTACATTCTGGACTGCGCCTTTCCGCCATTCGATTCGGCGAAACTGCTGCAGCAACTCGACGGAGTGATCGGCGTAGTCGAACACGGCCTGTTCCTGGGGATGGCCACGGAAGTCCTGGTGGCCACCGCAGGTCCGGACGGCCAGGTCACCGTTACTCGTATGCTGGTAACCGCATAGTGCATGCTACCATCTGCGGCCGCCCGCACGAGTACGCCGCAAAGCGGTGGCAGACTATTGATTTCGCGCCTTTTGCGAAATCTGTTGCCTGTCTGCTCCAGCAGGGCAAGGCGGAGGAAGCCCAACCGTTCTGCGCAGGGCGGCAGAGAGTTCCGACCCGCAGGTGCGCAAAGCCGCTCACGGCCTGCTGGGCCCTCGGAAGTAACGGTTACTCGCGACATCGGGGCTGTACTGTAGTTACCATGCGCCCAGCATTGCTTATGTCTAAGACACGAACTTTGTTTGCCTGCCTGCTCCTGTTCGCTCCCGCCGGCGAGGCCGGCTACCAGAATTTCCGCGTGGCCGTCTATGCCCGCGCCTACGAAGTGCAGCAGATGAAAGATCCGGCCTGGCTGGAATCGCGCTGGGCCACCATTACCAATGGCCTGCATGTCGACAAAATCTATCTGGAGACTCATCGCGACGGCGTGATTCCAGACCAGCAGACTCTGGACGCAGTGAAGAATTTCTTCCAGAGCAAAGGCGTCCAGACCGCGGCCGGCATCGCTACCGTCGTGAACGAGAGAAATCGCTTCGAAACCTTCGTTTACACCAATCCCGAGCATCGCAAGAAGATTCAGGAGATTGTGGAGTACACCGCCAGGAATTTCGACGAGATCATCATTGACGACTTCTTCTTCACGAGCAGCAAAACTGATTCCGATATCGGCGCCAAAGGAAACAAGAGCTGGACGCAGTTCCGGCTCGACCTGATGGCGGAAGTGTCGCGGAATCTCCTGGTGGGTCCCGCCA
>OKRF01000296.1:0-1425 GCA_900290315.1 Candidatus Sulfopaludibacter sp. SbA3
CGCCGCGGACGATGGCGGCGGCCGGGGCGGCGGTGCGCGCCGCGGCGGAGCGCAGTTGGGGCGCCAGATGCGCAGCTACCGTGAGAGTCAGACCTATCTGCAACTGCTTTCCGAATCGACCGGGGGCCTGTTTCAGCGCGACAACAACGATATGGCCGGCCAGATCCAGACGGCAATGGAAGATGCCGGCGGCTACTACCTGCTGGATTGGTATCCGGGCACCGATGCCTTCAAGCGCAAGCCGGGTGCCGAGCCGCCGTACCACGACCTGGAAGTGCGGGTGCTGCGCAAGGGACTCACAGTGCGGTCGCGCCAGGGCTTTTTCGCGGTGCCGGGAACGGGCGAGCCCGAGCGCACCCTCACCGCTGCCGAACAAACGCGCGACGCCCTTTTTTCGCCATTCCGCAGCGGTGGGCTGGACGTGCAGCTCACGCCATCGGTGGTGTACGATTCCGGCGGTGCCGCGACTGTGGAATCGCTGCTGCGCATCCGGCCGAAAGGCGTGGAATTCCGGCAGGAAGCCGGCGGCTGCCGCACGGCGAGCCTGGAATTGTTGACCGCCGCAGTGGCTCTGGACGCGGGTCCCGAGGGCAAAGAGAAGATCGCCGGCGATCACGTTTCGGTCACGGTCTGCGGCGATACGGCTCGCGACGTGATGCTGGATGGTCTCGTGGCGGTGATGCGCAACGCGGTGAAGCCGGGCCACTACCAGGTGCGGGCCGCGGTGCGCAATTACGCACCCGAATCGGGAACACCGCAGACCATCGCCATCGGGTCCGCCGCGCAGACCGTGGAAGTGGCGGATCTGCGTAAAGAGGAAGTCGCGATCGGCGGGCTGGCCTTGTGGACCGGGGACCATGCTGTGCCGCAACCCATCGAGGGGACCAACTATCGCATGGTGGAAGCCGGCGACCCGGCGGTCCGCCAGTTCCGTCCCAACGATTCGATGAACTTCACTTTCCGCCTGCTGCGCGACCCCGCCAGACCCTCCGTGCCCATCGAAGCGCAGGTGAAGCTGATGCGCGGCGAATCGGAAATCTACGCCAGCCCGCCGCGAGCCGTGAAGCCCAGCGAGCCGATCACCGGCTCGTATAAGCTGGATGCGGCGGCGGTGCCGGGCGCGTACGTTTTCGGCGTGATTGCGACGGTCGGGGGCAGGCAAGTGGCCCAGTGGCTGGATTTCGAAGTGGTGAATTAACGGAGCCAACAAAGTGGCAACATAGTGGGTGATGATTGCATCCATCAACCCGGCCACCGGAGACACGCTGCGCACGTTCGACGCGCTGAGTGGCGAGCAGATTGACGATAAGCTGGCGCGTGCCGAGCGCGCCTATCGTAGCTATCGCCAGACGTCGTTTGCGGACCGGGCCCGCTGGCTCGCCGCCGCGGCGGAAATCCTGGAATCCGAAAAAGGCCGCCTGGGCC
>OKRF01000296.1:1435-11218 GCA_900290315.1 Candidatus Sulfopaludibacter sp. SbA3
GCCACCGCCTGCCGCTATTACGTGGAGCACGGCGAGCGGTTACTGGCGGACGAGCCCGTGGATGCGGGTAGCGGGCGGAGCTTCCTGCGCTATGAGCCGATTGGGCCGGTGCTGGCGGTGATGCCGTGGAATTTCCCCTTCTGGCAGGTGTTCCGCTTCGCCGCGCCGGCGCTGATGGCGGGCAACGTAGGATTGCTGAAGCATGCTTCGAACGTGCCGCAGTGCGCCTTGGAGATCGAGGACATCCTGCGGCGCGCCGGGTTTCCGCAGGACGCATTTCAGACGCTGCTGATTGGTTCGTGGGACGTGGCGCGCGTGCTCAACGACGCGCGCGTGAAAGCCGTTTCGCTGACGGGTAGCGAGCCCGCCGGGGCGCAGGTGGCCAGCCAGGCCGGGCGGCAGATTAAGAAGACCGTACTGGAATTGGGCGGCAGCGATCCGTTCGTAGTGATGCCGAGCGCGAATCTGGAACGCGCGGCCAAGGTGGCTGTTCAGGCGCGCACCATCAACAACGGCCAATCCTGCATCGCGGCCAAGCGCTTCATCGTGGAGCAGAGCGTCGCGGCGGAGTTCGAGGGCCACTTCGTGGAAGGCATGCGTGCGCTGCGCGTGGGCGACCCGATGGACGAGGCTACCCAGATCGGTCCGCTGGCGACGCCCGGAATTCGCGAGGATCTCGACCGGCAGGTGCAGCAGAGCATCGGCATGGGCGCGCGCCTGCTGACCGGAGGCCACAAGCTGCCGCGCCCCGGCAATTTCTATGCGCCCACGGTCCTCTCGGATGTGCCGCCCGATTCGCCGGCATATCGCGAGGAAATGTTTGGGCCCGTCGCGGTGCTGTTTCGCGCCGAGGGATTGGACCACGCCATCCAACTGGCCAACGATACGGAATTCGGCCTGGGTGCCAGCGCGTGGACCGAGGACCCCGCCGAACAGCAGCGCTGCATCGCAGAAATCGAAGCCGGGATGGTGTTCATCAACAGCATGGTGGCCTCGGACGCGCGGCTGCCGTTCGGCGGCGTGAAGCGGTCTGGCTACGGCCGTGAGTTGGCGGCGTACGGGCTCCGCGAGTTTGTGAATGTAAAGACGGTGCGGGTGTCTTGAAAAGGGCGCGAAGAGGTGAGCACTTTCTTCGGGCTGAAGGCGGCTGCTTGCCTTTTGTTTTCATGTACATAACGATTTTCATGTTTTTCTGAAAATGAGCCAGTAGCTTTTTGACTTGTTTTTTCAGGATTTTCTGAATTACTATGAATGTGTGGACATTCCACGATTTCGTCGATGGTCGAGGTGTCAACCTAATCCGGCTCTGGCTCGACAGTCTACCAGTGAAGGCCCAGGCGAAAATCAACGCCAGAATCTTGTTTATGCAGGCGATGCATCAATGGCCGGAACAGTATACCAGTGGGCTGAAAGGGTGGCCTGAGATAGTGGAATTACGCCTCGTGTGTGCCGGGAATCAATATCGTCCGTTGGGATTCTATGGCCCGCAGCGCCACGATTTTACGCTCGTGCACGGGGCGGTCGAAAAAGGCAAATTGCCCGTACGGGTATTGGAGGTAGCAGATGAGCGTAGGCGCATCGTCCTGGCCGACCATAGCAGGATTCGGGAGCACAAATTCGACTCGCCAAGAGGTTCTCGATAGTTTCAGCAACAGTAAGGAATATCGTGAGGCGTTTGTGGAGGAGACTATCGCCTCGCGATTAACCGCCCAGATCAAGGCCCTTCGTGACGCACGCGGATGGGATTACAAGGCTTTTGCAGAGCAGCTCGGTAAGAAGGTTTCTTGGGTATATCGATTGGAGGACCCCAACGAACCTCCACCGAAAATATCAACCCTGCTTGAGGTTGCTGCCGCCTGCGATGTAGCACTCGACGTTAGGTTTTGCCCATACTCCCGTATCCTTGATGAAGTAACGAGCCTGTCTCCTAACTCGTTCGGTGTTCCGTCCTTTAACCAGGAATTAGAAGTGGGCACATTTCGACTACGAAAGCCACGCAAGCGTTTCAGAAAGATCAAGGCTGGCGGGTCACACGCCAAACTGCATAAGGTTGGCTTGCGAGAACTGCATCTACGATACCCCGGTGGCTACGTAGAAATCGGATCGTCAAAGGCGCCCAAATCTCAGGTAGCTTAACCAAAAAAAGGAATCACCAAAAATGGCAGACCAACGACGCAACACCGCCGAAGCGCCTCCAGAGGCAAATGTAGATCTCGGCAAAGTGCCACTGCTTGAGCCTGAGGATGGGGCCTTTCGCGCATTCTCTAATGTCGCGCAGCTCAATTGGACATTAACCGATGTGAAAATTCGCTTTTGCGAACTGACGCAGGAATCAGATGATGAACGGCCCACTTGGGATAACCAGCATGGGATTCTACTAGAGCACGCCGCTGTGACAATGCCCTGGTATACAGCCAAGCTCCTGTGTCTGAATCTTGTCAGCCTGCTAAAGAACTACGAAGAACTGAACGGAGAACTGAAACGTCCTCGACTCCCGGCCCGCCCAAATGTGGATGAACTGCTGAACCCACCATTAGCCAAGTGACGGGGGTTGTTATTTTTGCTGGAACGGAGAAGCAAGAATCCGGCTCCACGAACCCTTAGGACACTACCCTTTGCGGCCTTACTAAATTCTTGGTAAAATAGGAGTTAACCCCTAGAGGAGACAGCTTGGCAGATCAGGAACAACCACCGCAAGGCCCACCCGCGCCGCCACCCGGCGGACAGCTTCCTTTACCCGGTACGCCGGGGGGTGATGGTGGCGGCCGGAACATCATTTCCACCAATATTGAAGACGAAATGAAGCGGTCGTACCTCGATTACGCCATGAGCGTCATCATCGGCCGCGCCCTGCCCGATATCCGCGACGGCCTCAAGCCGGTCCATCGCCGCATTCTGTACGCCATGCAGCAGATGGGGCTGCAGCCCAACCGTCCCACCCGCAAATGCGCCCGCATCGTCGGCGACGTGATGGGCAAATATCACCCCCACGGGAACCTGGCGGTCTACGATGCTTTGGTGCGCCTGGCGCAGGATTTTTCGATGCGCTACCCGCTGGTGGCGGGACAGGGAAATTTCGGCTCGGTGGATGGCGACCCGCCGGCCGCCGATCGATACACCGAAGCCCGGCTCTCCAAGGTGGCAACCGCGCTGCTGGAAGATCTGGACAAGGAAACGGTCGACTTTCGCCCCAACTATGACGATAGCGAACAGGAACCCGAAGTCCTTCCGACCCGCATCCCCAACCTGCTGGTCAACGGCTCGTCCGGTATCGCTGTCGGCATGGCGACCAATGTGCCGCCGCACAACCTCACAGAAATCATCGACGCCACCATTTACAAGATCCAGAATCCCGATGCGCCGCTTGCGAAGTTGATGGAGTTCGTGGCCGGTCCCGATTTCCCCACCGGCGGCTACATCCTGGGCCGCCAGGGGATTCTCGATGCCTATACCAGGGGCCGCGGGTCGCTCAAGCTGCGCGCCAAGGTGGAGATCGATACCGTCGGCAAAGACCGGCAGCAGATCATTATTAAAGAGATTCCCTACCAGGTCAACAAGAGCAAACTCATCGAACAGATCGCTTCCGCGGTCAACGAAAAGCGCATTGAAGGCATCTCCGACGTGCAGGATCACAGCGACCGCGAGGGCATGCGCATCGTAGTGGAACTGAAGCGCGGCGAACAGGCCGACGTGGTGCTGAACAACCTCTACAAGCACACCCAGTTGCAAATCGGCTTCGGCGTGATCATGCTCTCCATCGTCAATGGCCAGCCGCGCGAGCTCGGACTGGTCGACATGATCCGCCATTTCATCGATCACCGGGTGGAAGTCGTGCGCCGCCGCACCGAGTACGAGCTGCGCAAGGCCCGCGACCGCGAGCACATCTTGCTGGGCTTCCAGAAGGCGTTGAACAATCTGGATGAAGTGATTCGTCTGATCCGCGCCGCCAAGTCGCCCAGAGAGGCGCGCGATTCGCTGATCGCCGGATTCGAGTTCAGCGAAAAACAGGCGCAGGCGATCATCGAACTGCAGTTACAGCGCCTCACCGGGATGGAGCAGCAAAAGATCCTGGACGAATTGGCTGAAATCCAGCGCCGCATCGCCGAATACCTGGAGATCCTGGGCTCTGAGAAGGTCTTGCGCGCAGTGATTATCAAGGAACTGAAGGAAGTTCAGAAGGAGTTCGGCGACGAACGCCGCACCCAGATCATCGAGGACACGGGCGAGATCAATCTCGAAGATCTGGTGGCCGTAGAAGATGTCGCCGTGACCGTCACACGCGGCGGTTATCTGAAACGTACCTCCGTCGATACCTACCGGCGCCAGTCGCGTGGCGGCAAGGGCCGCATTGGTATGGGCACGCGCACGGAAGATCTGGTGGAGCACCTAATCATCGTCTCCACCCACAGCTATCTGCTGATCTTCACCACGCGCGGCCGCGTCTACTGGCTCAAGACTTACGAGATTCCCGACGCTACCACTACGGGCAAGGGCAAACACATCTCCAACCTGATCAGCCTGCAGCCGGACGAAACGGTCAAGGCCTTCCTGCCGGTTAAGGATTTTGTCCCCGACCAGTTCATCGTGATGGTCACCAGACACGGGGTCATCAAAAAGAGCGAACTGACCGAGTTCGACAACCCCATGTCGCGCGGCATCATCGCGGTTTCGCTGGATGAGGGCGATGAGCTGATCTCCGCCAAAATCACCCACGGCGAAGACTATGTCTTCCTGGGATCGCACAACGGGCAGGCCATTCGCTTCGCCGAAAGCCAGGTGCGTCCCATGGGCCGGCAGGCGCGCGGCGTGCGCGCCATGGACTTGGCCAATGGCGACTACCTGGTAGGCATGGAGGTGGTGGATAAGGACGGGCTGATCCTTTCCATCGCCGAAAACGGTTACGGCAAACGCACTCCGCTAGATGATTATCGCCTCACGGCGCGCGGCGGCAAGGGCGTCATCAACATGAAGGCCACCGGCAAGACCGGCAAGGTTGTGGCTATTCTTTCCGTGAAGGACGATTCGGACCTCATGATTGTCAGCCAGAGCGGCAAGATCATCCGCATCGAGTCTTCCACCATCCGGCAGGCGGGCCGCTCCACGCAGGGCGTACGCCTGGTAAATCTGGAAGACGGCGACAAGGTCGCCGCCGCTTCGGTGATTCCGGATTCGGAAGGCGGCAATGGCAACGGTTCGGAGACGCTGCCACTTCAGTAAACTGGGAAGGGGCTGTCTGTGTCACTGGTCGATATCGCCAACCCGGCGCGTCTGCATGAGAAGGAGCAGCAGCTCTTTGAGAATCTCCGTGCGCTCGAACGCGTGATCGTGGCATTCTCGGGCGGCACGGATTCGGCCTATCTGGCTTGGGCCGCGCACCAGGTGCTGGGCGGCAACGCCCTGGCCATGACGGCGGATTCGGCATCGCTGCCGGAATCGCACAAGCGCGACGCGGAAGCGTTTGTGCGGCGCTTCGGCATCGCTCACGAGTATGTTCAGACGCACGAGTTCGACAACCCCAACTACGTGCGCAACGATCCGAATCGCTGCTTTCACTGCAAGGATGAGCTATTCACGTGTCTCGATAAGGTGGCGGGAGAGCGCGGCTACCGGCACATCATCTACGGGGTGAATCAGGACGATCTGGGGGACTACCGCCCGGGACAGGGCGCCGCGCGCCAGCACCAGGTGGCCGCTCCGTTGGCGGATGCCGGTCTCAGCAAAGCCGAAATCCGCGAACTCAGCCGGCGGGCCGATCTGCCAACCTGGGATCGTCCCGCGTCGGCCTGCCTCAGCTCGCGCATTCCTTATGGCACACCGGTGACCCTCGAGAATGTGAAGACTGTGGAAGTGGGGGAGGAGAGCCTCAAAGCCCTGGGGTTCCGCCAGTTCCGCGTTCGTTTCCACGGCGAAGTGGTGCGGATCGAAATCGCGCCTGAGGAATTGGTCAAGGCGCTGACTTTGGAGATGGCCCACCAATTCACCGCCATCTTCAAAACTCTCGGTTTCCGCTACGTCACGCTGGACCTGGAAGGATACCGCCAGGGCTCGCTCAACGAAGTGCTCAACCTGAAGGGCTAGAAATCGTCGTCCGTATCTTTCTTCTTTTTGCGCCGCAGAATGATGATTGCGATCAGTACAACAGCCAGTATTGCCGCAATGAGCTTCACTGTAGAATTTGCGTCCATGAACTCCTCTCCCGGTGATGCTGAATCGGCAGTATAGCATCTTGTACGAAAAATGCCAGGGTCCTGCACCATTGACATAGCCCTCCAGCTTTGATAAAACTCGCTGGCATTGAGAGATGCCTCGTGACGAAAAAAGATCTGGTTGGCAAAATCGCAGTAGAAGCGCGGCTGACGCGAGCACAGGCGGCTTCCGCGCTGGAGGCGTTCCTGGAGGGGATTCAGACTAGTCTGGTTCGGGGTGACCGGGTGATCATCTCGGGCTTTGGCACGTTTGGGGTGTCGCATCGCAAGGCGCGGCGCATTCGGAATCCACGTAGCGGGGGCGCGATTGAAGTGGCGGCCAAACGGGTGCCACGCTTCGCAGCGGGGGTGGAATTGAAATCGGCAATCAACGGTGGGACAGACGATCGCCCTGTGTCGTCTGTCAGACGTCGTCACTGATCACTGAATCTTCAGGACGACTACGTTGGAGACCGCTCCGTCGGCCACCAGGTACACCCGCACGTCGCCGGCGCCGGCCAGCGTCTTCGGGATGGAGATGTCCACCTGGTCCAGGCCCGCATAGCCAGGAGTCTGCCCGGCGTACAGAACCGGAACACTCTGTCCGCCCACGAAACACTGTACCGATGCGGCGCCGCGGATTCCGGTGCCATAGAGCTCGACATATAAAGTGTCTGCGGCGCCGCCCAGGCTCAGTGGTGCGGGGAGGCAACTGCGCGCCGCCGGCGGATTGCACGTGAACAGTGTCTGATTCACTCTCTGACTGGCGGCAGTGACAAGGAACGCATCGGCCGCTGCCGCGCCCGCCCCATCCTGGTTGATGCTAAAGAGACCGGGCTGCGAAGAGGCAATGGTCACAGATCCGGTGAGCGCCACGGCAGAGCCGTGCAGCACAGCGACCTTGGCCGGCCCTGTCGCCAGGCCCGCTGGCATCAGCACGTTCGCCTGCCCGGCAGAGGCCGTGAAGATCTGCGCAGGCTGGCTGTTGCCGGCGCTGTCCGTAATCTGAACGGTCGTCGTTTGTGAAGCGATCCCTGCTCCGAAGAGCGTCACGATTTCCTGCGGCGCCACCGGGCCTGCTGCATAGCTGGCGCTGCTGACCACCGATACCACCGCGGGGGAATTCAGATCTACCCGCACCACGCTGTAGGCTGGCACGGTCACCGGATTCGTCGTGGTGGATATCTGCACGGACACCGCCGTCTGGTTCGCCGCGATGTTTTGCGCACTGGGATCGGAGCCGGCGATGTACTGGACCGGCAGCGTTCCCGATACCGGCGTCCCGTTGGTCCGAATGGTCACCTGGTGAGAGGTCGCACTCTTGTTCGTGATCACCACGCTTTGTTGGCCGGCCGCGGTGGTGTACGCCTCCGCATAGAGTGCGGAAATGGCGCCCAGGCCCGTGGCGGGGACGGTGGCCCCGCCGGTCACCGTGGCCGCGTCGGATTGCGTGGCGTTCTTCAGGACGCCATTGAGCACCGCCAGGCCCAGCGGTTGGGCCTCCAGGTAAAAGCCAAAGCTGAGGGTCAGGGTGTTGATGGTGGTGCCCTGATTATAAGCCGACTGCACGTCGTTGTAGTGCGTGTTCACCGCGTTGACCCCGCGCGTGCCGGTGAGCGCGTGCATGCCCACGTACAGCATGGAGGGCACGGTGGACATGCGCATGACATACTCCGCCGCGTAAATGGCGCCGTAGAGCGTGCCATCCGTCAAGGAAGTGCCAGTGCCCATGCCGTCGTTAGAGGGAAGGAATTCGGAGATGAGGAACTTCGTGCCTGGCGGATTCACCGTCGCCAGGTACCCGGAGACGTATGCCGAGGTCTTGGAGGCCAGCACGGCGTTCTCGTCCGCCATCCACTGGCTGAAGGCTCCCGTGCTTTGCGCCGGGTACTGGTGATAGGTGACGGCGTCCCAGTATTTGTCGGGATAGTTCGCGATGGATTGGTTCCAGGCCGGGTTTGGATTGGTGTCGCCGGCGTCGATGTAGAAGATGGCCACCGTGGCATTCGGATCTGCCGCTTTGATGGCATCGCGGAACGGCTTCATCTTGGCCACATAGTCGGCGCCCGATGAGAAGAACGCCGCGCCCGTGACATAGGGCTCATTGGCCAGTTCCCACACGGCCACGGGGATGTGATTGGCCTTGGCGAAGGCGGCCATCTGGCCCGCCGATTGAGGCGTATCGGTGAAGGCGTTGACGCACACGATCAGGTTCGCGCCCAGAAAATCGGCCCGGTTTGCCGCGTCCACAAAGGAGCCGCCGCCTTTCCCATTCACCCACGGCACCCCCTCGGCCACCAACGACGCGATCGGCGTGCCTTGAAACTGGGAAGCCCAGGTTGGAACCATGAGGCCGGTCTGCCAACTGAATGCGCTGCTGAAACTGCCGCTGGGATACCTCACCCACCCGGGTGAAAGTTGTGCCGCTACGTTGTTCAGGCGATAGTCGAAGAACTCGGCCGGGAACACCACCTCGTCGTTGAATCCGCTGAAACTGGCATGCAGCGGCGTAGTGTGGGTAGTGTCGATATCGATGGTGGCGGAGACCTGTGCCACGGCGCCAGGGATGCCGGCGAGGGCCAGCAGAAGCCAGACGGAGAGAATCCTCATACTACGCTGGAATCAACCCTGTAACGTACGTGAAGTTGCGGACCGGAATAAGGGTACCGCAACTACCGGGCGTGCGGCGGTTTTCTAAAAGCGATGTCTCGGAAGCAGAGTCTGCGCGCCGGCGTCGCTTTGTTGCCGGCCGCTTTGGCGGCGCTCCTGGCCACCGGCCGCGCGCCTACCCAAACCACGCCACCGCCTGCCGCGCCGCCGGGTCTGGAAAAGATCCAGCACTTCGTTTTCATCATGCAGGAGAATCGCAGCTTCGATCACTACTTTGGGACCTACCCGGGCGCGGAAGGCCTGCCTCCCGGCGCTTGCATTCCCAATCCCGCCGGAGGGGCGTGCGTGGCGTCGTACCACGATTCGCAAGCGGTGAACCAGGGCGGAGCGCATAACTGGATCAACGCCCTGAACTGCATCAATGGCGGACTGATGAATGGCTTCATCGCGGGTGCCACGCAGCCCCCCGGAGATGTCATGGGCTGGCACGACTCGCGCGAGCTTTCCAATTATTGGGACTATGCGCGCCTCTACGTGCTGCAGGATCGCCTCTTTGAATCCATCACGTCCTATAGCCTGCCGGCGCATCTGTACATGGTGGCGGCGCAGAGTGGCGGCTATATCGGGACGGGCCAGGCAGAGCCGCAGTCATACGCTTTTTCCGAGATTACGCTGCTGTTGGGCTCCGGCAAGATCGACTGGAGATATTATGTAAATCACGGCAAGACCGCCGGTGCGGCCGATGGTGGCGCGGCCGATGTGGATTCCGACGAGACCACCTACACGTTCTGGAATCCGTTGCCTGCATTTCCCGCGGTGAAGAACGACCCCACGCAGTTTGGCCGCCTCACCAACGCCACCCAGTTCTACACCGATGCCCAGAACGGCACGTTGCCGCAGGTGAGTTGGGTCATCCCCAACAGCGACCTGAGCGAGCATCCACCCGGCAGCATCGCCACCGGCATGAACTATGTGACCGGCCTGGTGA
>OKRF01000468.1:0-1556 GCA_900290315.1 Candidatus Sulfopaludibacter sp. SbA3
GCATGCCAGCCGTTCACTATGGCCTGCGGTATGGCCGTCCCGTTGATTCACGGCCTCCGCCAGGGCGAACAGGGTGCGCGCTGTCTCATCCAGCACCAACACTTCCCGGGCCTTCGATACTGCCACTTCTTGGCTGAACTCCATGTGCTACTGCATATATCGGCGGTCCGCGGAAAAACGGGAGAGTACTAAGGGCGCACGGAAGAATAACCAGGGGATCGATTCTAACATTTTCTAAGACTTCGTGTGGGAGCGAATCCAAATCCCTTCATCAACTGAATTGCCGGACTGCGGACCTTGCTGGCTGGCCAGGGCGCCACTTGGCGAGTGGCCGCAGATTGTGATCCGACTTCCGTTTTCCGGTGGCTATCGGCTGACCGCCCCGTCCCCGGTTTCGGCAACGCCAACCGTCCTGTACGGCCGATCGTTCTATTGGGTTCCTTTGAACAACATAAAGCGGGGCGGTACTGTCAGATTCGGGGGTAACGGCGAGGGCGTCATGGCTCGATTGGCGGATGACTTCGCCTGGTTCACGGTGTCCTTTCGGTAAGACTGCACGACGCTGCCCGGCTGTAGCTGGTAACTTCGGCCCAGCTAGTCCCGACGAGGGAAGGAGGACCGAAGATGGCCGCCAAGGCAGTGGGCTGGGGTATCGTTTCCGCCTAATCGAATCGTCCGCGCAAGTGGAGGCCGGAGCCGAGCGCGTGACGGCGACCATCCGCAACGAGGGATTCAGCAATCTCTATAACCCGCGCCCGGTGATTCTTGTGTTGCGCGACCGGGCCACGGGCCGGATGGAACGCGTGACAGTTGCCACGGATCCCCGCCGCTGGATGCTGGGCGAATCCACGCAAGTGCACGCTACGGCGAAGGCGCCGCCGGGTGAGTACGAGATCCTGCTGCACTTGCCCGATGCGGCGGAATCGCTGCGCGGCCGACCCGAGTACGCGGTCCGCTTTGCCAACGACGGGGTGTGGGAAGCGGCTACCGGAATGAATCGGCTGGCTGAGACGGCGACAGTCGGCAGGTAAGGCAGGTAAGGCAGGTAAGGCAGTTTGTGGCTCACCGGCAAGGAGTATGCTATATAGTACTTTATGCATCGAGCGCGTATTCGCAGCTTTGCTGGTCTACTCGTGCTGGTCGCGTGGACGCTTTCCGCCACCGCCGGCAGTTTGTATGTGTCGGATCAGAGCCTGTTTACCGTGAAGGTTTTCAATTCGAGCACCGGCGCACAGATCGGCCAATTGACACCTCCGGGCGGGTGGGGAACGCCCTCCGGCATCGCCGTGGCGCCCAATGGGGATGTCTATGTTGCCGACAACCAAAACAACGTGGTGGATCAATTCAGCAGCACCGGTACCTTTCTGAGCACGTTCATTTCGGTGGGTCTGTTCGAGCCCAGTGGACTGGCGTTCGGTCCGGATGGCAACCTCTACGTAGCGAACTACGGCGTCGGCAACTTTAGCTACATCGTGCGGTTCGACTCGAATGGGAACCCGGTCGATGGTTCCCCGTTTGTTCCCGGCAGTACGGGCCTCTTCGACCCGGGGGCGATG
>OKRF01000468.1:1566-24255 GCA_900290315.1 Candidatus Sulfopaludibacter sp. SbA3
CCCGGTCGATGGTTCCCCGTTTGTTCCCGGCAGTACGGGCCTCTTCGACCCGGGGGCGATCGCGTTTGGACCGGATGGCAACCTGTATATCGCGGACTCCTCGAACGACGCAATAGACAAGGTCATTCTGAATACGGGCGTGTTCAGCACGCTCATTCCGGCCGGTTGTCCACCAACGCCATTCTCGAATCCACAGGGCGTGGCATTCGGGCCAGGCAACAATTTGTATGTCTCCGATGCAGGCTTCGGTTGCGGTGGGAACGCCTATGGCGTGTATAAATACGACACCAACGGCAATCTGCTGGGAACCTTCGTCCCGGCAAACGTGCTCTCGACACCGATCGACCTGGCATTCGGTCCGGACGGAAATCTTTACGTGACGGATAGCCAGGCGCGAGTGGCCCTATTCAACGGAACGACAGGCGCCGAACTCCCCGACTTCGTTGCCAGCAACGGTTCCGCCGGCCCGCTCATCAACCCTGCTTTTCTGGCATTCAGCCAATCCCCTGAGTTCACGCCCGAGCCAGGCGCGCTGGGCCTGATGGGTCTGGGACTGGCGGCGCTGACTCTGATCCGCTCTCGCCGCCGAAGCGCGCGCTAGCTTTCACGGATTTTCAGCGAGCGGTCGTTCAGCCAATTGACTCCGCCGCGGGAAACGCGCTAAATTGGCCCCCAGTTTGATTCGAGGGGAAGTGAGCACGTCTACAGGACCCGTTCAGAAACAATTCACCGAAGCGCTCGACGAACTGGTCGCGCAAATCAAGCACGACCGCTCGATTCTGGCGGCGATTCTATGCGGCAGCCTGTCCCATGACACCGTCTGGGAGAAGTCCGACATCGACCTGGTGCTGGTCACCATCGACGATAAGACCGTGGAGCAGTCGGGCCTGGCCCTCTATGCCAGCGGCGTGAATGTGCACGCGTCGCTAATGCCGCGAGCGCAGTTCCGTAAGACGGTGGAAGGTGCGGTACGCAATTCGTTCCTGCATTCCCTGCTGGCCAAGGGACGCCTGCTTTACACGCACGACGACACCATTGCCGCCCTGTGCGCCAGGTTGCACGAAATTGGCGAGCGCGATACCCAGGTGCAGCTTCTGAGCGCGGCGGCGCAGGCGGTGGGATCCATCGATAAGGCCCACAAATGGTTCGTCACCCGCGGCGACCTGGACTATAGCGCGCTGTGGATTCTCTATGCCGCCACGCCGCTCGCCAAAATCGAAGTGATGAGCGCGCGCCTGCTGGCCGATCGCGAGGTGATCCCGCAGGCGATGAAGCTGAATCCCGAGTTCTTCCAGTCGATCTATACCGCGATGCTCAATACCAAGAAGACGCGCAAGAGCGTGCAGTCGGCGCTGGATGCCATCGACGGCTACCTGGCACAGCGCGCCGCAACGCTGTTCGCGCCGGTACTCGAACACCTGCGCGAGGTGGGCGAAGCGCGGTCCTGTACCGAATTGGAAGCCCACTTTAAACGTAATTTCAATATGGAAGGTGTCACCATGGCTTGCGAATACCTGGCCAACCAGAAACTCATCGGCAAGGCGTCTATGCCCGTCCACCTCACTAAGCGAAGCACGGTGCAGGTGCAGGAACTGGCATTCGTTCATCTGGGAGACGAGCCGGATGACTTCTAAGCCCGCTCGTGTGGCCGCCCGCACCACCATTGCGGTACGAGGCGCGCGCGTCCACAACCTGAAGAACATCTCGGTGGAGATTCCGCGCGACAAGCTCATCGTCGTCACTGGCCTTTCCGGATCGGGAAAATCCAGCCTGGCTTTCGACACCATCTACGCCGAAGGGCAGCGGCGGTACATGGAATCGCTTTCCAGCTATGCGAAACGCTTTGTGGCGCAGGTGGCCAAGCCCGATGTGGACTTTGTGTACGGCCTGTCTCCGGTGATCTCCATCGAGCAGAAGACCATCGCCAACAACCCGCGATCGACTGTCGGCACTATGACCGACATCGCCAGCTACCTGAACCTGCTCTACGCCACCATCGGAGAGCCGCGCTGCCCACGCACCGGCGAGCCCGCGCCCAGCCGCAGCGCCAGCCAGATCCTGGAAGCGATCCTGTCGCTGCCCGAAGGCACTGAGATCGAACTGCGCGCCCCCGTGTTCCCGCAGTACGGCGAAGATCTGGACTTCGTCTTCACGGAAGTGCGCAAGAAGGGGTGCCGCACCCTCATCATCGATGGCAAGCCGGTGGACATTTCCGCGCAGGTGGAACTGGACGAGTCCAAAGTCAAGGACATGGATGCCGTGGTGGATCGCCTGGTAGTGGGCCGCAAGCACGAAAAAGCCATCAAGGCGGCCATCGCTGCCACGCTGCTGGTGGGCGACGGCCTGCTGCAGGTGCAGATCCTGAAAGGGGCAGCGAAGGCCGAGGCGGAGCGATTCTACCGCGGCCTGTGCAGCAAGACACACCATCTGGTTTACGGCGATATCCAGCCGGAATATTTCATGTTCAACAACCCCGAGAGCGCCTGCCGCACCTGCGGTGGTCTCGGGGTGCACAAACTCACCCACCCGGAACTGCTGGTGCCCGACCCACGGCGCAGCATCGCCGGCGGATGCTTCGTCAAGGAAGCCTTCAAGTACAACCCCGATACCTGGGATGGGCGGGTGATGTACAGCCTCTCGAAGACGCTCGGATTCTCGCTCGAAACACCGTGGGAGAAGCTGCCCGAGGCGGTGCGGCGCGCCATTCTGGAGGGGCTCGGAAAAAAGATCGTGCTGAGCATTCCGCCGGAATCGAAGGTCAAACGCGAGGAGGCAGCGGGCAAGGAGATAGGCTTCGGCGGCATCGCACGGCGCATCGAGCGGCAATACCGCCGTTACCGGCAGCGGGGCGAAGCCAGCTCCGGCATGGAAGCCTGGCTCGACAAAGTGATGGTCGAGCACACCTGCCCCGATTGCAAAGGCGCACGCGTCCGCGCCACCAGGCTGTGCTTCACCGTCGCGGGCAAGACCATCCACGAAATGGGACAGCTTCATTTCGATGAGTTGCACACCTTCCTGGGTGCGGTGAAGCCAACCGGGCGCGGCGCCGATGCCGGTCTCCACGTCCTGGGCGAGGTGCGCGGCCGGCTGGAACTGCTTCTCGGCATCGGGCTGGATTATCTCAGCTTCAATCGCCGCTCCAGCACGCTCTCGGGCGGCGAGGCGCAGCGCATTCGCCTCTCCACGCAGATCGGCTCCGGGCTCATGGGCATGTTGTACGTGCTCGACGAGCCCAGCATCGGCCTGCACCCGAAAGACAACGTGAAGATGATTGCCACGCTGGAAAGCCTGCGCGACATCGGCAACACGGTGATCGTGGTGGAGCATGACGAGGACACCATCCGGGCGGCCGATCACGTGGTCGAAATGGGTCCGGGACCGGGCGTTCACGGCGGCGAAGTGGTGGTGCAGGGCGTCATTGACGACATCCTGAAGTGCAAGGCATCGCCCACGGGCCAGTTCCTTTCCGGCAAGCGGCAGATCGAGACCCCAGCGCGGCGGCGCAAGGGCAACGGCAAGGTGCTCACCGTTCGCGGCGCTCGCGAGAACAACCTGCAAAGAGTCGACGTGGCCTTCCCGCTCGGCGCCCTGGTGGCGGTCACTGGCGCTTCCGGCTCGGGGAAGAGCACGTTGATCAACGAGATCCTCTACAAAGCGCTGTGGAAGCGATTGGTGGACACGCGCACGCTGCCGGGCGACCACGATGGCGTCGAGGGCCTCGAACATGTACACAAAGTGGTGAACATCGACCAGTCGCCCATCGGCCGCAACAGCCGGTCGAATCCCGCCACCTACATCGGCTTCTACGACACCATTCGCGACTTGTTCACGGAGGCGCCGCTCGCGGTGGAGCGCAGCTACAAGGCCGGCCGCTTCAGCTTCAACGTGAAGGGCGGCCGCTGCGAAGAGTGCCAGGGCGAAGGCGTGATCACCACGCAGCTCTACTTCATGCCGGATGTGGAGGTCACGTGCGCGGCGTGCAAGGGCGCGCGCTTCAACAGCGAAACGCTCGACGTCACTCTGCGCGGGAAGACCATTGACGACGTGCTCAACATGTCGGTGGAAGAAGGCGCGAAGTTTTTCGCCAGCGAGCCGGCCGTGGGCAAGAAGATCGAAGTGCTCAGCGATCTGGGACTCGGGTATCTGACGCTGGGACAATCGGCGACCACGCTTTCTGGAGGAGAAGCGCAGCGCATCAAGATCGCCACGGAGTTGAGCAAGCTACAGCGCTCCAAGCACACGGTCTACATCCTGGACGAGCCCACCACGGGCCTGCACCTGGCGGACGTGCAGCGCCTGCTCGAATCGCTGAATCGCCTGGTGGACGCGGGGCACACGGTGATCCTGATCGAGCATCATCTGGATGTGATCAAGACGGCCGATCACGTGATCGATCTGGGGCCCGAGGGTGGCCACGCGGGCGGGCAGGTGGTGGTGACGGGCACGCCGGAGCAGGTGGCTGCCTGCAAGGCGTCGCATACGGGAAGGTTTTTGAAAGCGCATTTGAGAGGCTAGGGGGAATGCTGTTTCGGTTTTGCGGTTCGACTGGCAACTTGGCAAATCAGGGGCAATAGTCTCGTTGACTAACCCGCGAATCCTCGAGGCTGAGATCGGAGTGACAGGCCGGGATCGTTCCCAGCCAGCCGTATTGCGGGGGCCTGCGTTGGTGGCGGGGCTCCCGAAACGTGTTCCTTTCATCGGGTGCTTAACCGTTTTGGGGGCTGCGACCGGGCACCACACTATCAGCCTCCGCTGGGTCCAGATGGTTGCGCACGGTGATTTCCAGTTGGGCCAGGAGGGGATGAGCGCGGCGGGGGAGATGCGAGCGGAACCTGGCACAAGCTTCCGGTAGTTGATCGAGTGCCGCTGAGGTATCGCGGAGCATGGCGGGTAGATCCAGACTGGCGGGAGGCTGGTCCAGGGCCCAGAGAGCTTCGACATAGTCGGCGTCCAACTCAAACAACTGGTGTTTCAGGCGTTGCGGGATTTCCGCGGGCGACAAGTCCATGCGATCCAGCGCGCGGAATAGCGCCAACAGATCGAGTCGGGCTCGCTCTCTCCAGACGTGCTCGTAGGTCGGCCGGGATTTCCGGAGAGCGGCGAGCCATAGCCCGAGCATGACGCATCGCCGAGCCGAGGTCAACGGCTCGGGTGAGGACTACGTACGCCGAAAGATCTCGTCGGCTTCCCCCAGACAAGTGACCAGAAATCGACGAACTACCGATCGGCGCCCGGGCGAGGTTTCCACCCGTTCGGTGGGCAGCAGGAGCACACCGGTTTTGACCTCGCGAAAGTGACCCTCTTCGACCGGCGGCAAGGCGGGCTCATTCCGTTTTCGCGGGCATGCCGCAGGAAGGCAGCATCCAGCGGATGCACCGCGCCGCGCTCCGGGTTGTACGCCGTCTGCACGTAGAACCCGCGCTCCGGGTTGGGGAGATCCTCCGTCGAGCCTGGATAGACTGCGGCAACGCCGTTCGTTACCAGGACGAGAATGAACCAGAAGCGCACAAAGGTAGGCAAGCTAAGAGCTTACCCTACCAGTGGATCCCGCCGCCGGGGGCCGTCAGCAGAACAAACAGGTTCCACACGACCAGTCCACCGTACCAGTAGCTGGCCCACACCATCAAGTGGTATCTCTTGGTATGAACGCACAGCGCCCCCAAGCCCAGCGCCAGCATCTTGGATACTATTACTCCCATTGTGGGGCCCACGTGCATGAGCAAGCGAATAAACGGGCTGGCCTCACCCGCACCCAACCGGAACCCTATCAGGGTGGTCAACAGATCCAGCAGTTGAAGATAGACGAAAATTTGTGTGATTGCCATCTCGGTGTCGGTAATAGGATCGGCCTTTTCCAAGATCTAGTTTAGCCGGAATGTAGAGGAAAAAAGATAGTCTCTTCGTACCGCATGTACCAGCGCGAAACTCCGGTACTGGTACACCATGAGTGATTTAGCGAACATTGGCCAGTCTCGTGATGCCTCGCGGGCATGGTCTGCTAAATTAGTGACTGTGTTTCCCGGGACCTCATCCCCGTATCTGGTGCTCGAGTCCAGCGCTCGCCGCTTCCCTCTGGCGGACGCCCTCTCCTGGGCTGTAGGACGTGGTGAGGGCTGCGCGGTGATGCTCGATAGCCGCAGCGTCTCGCGGCTGCATGCCTTGATTCAGAAAAAGGACGATGGCGATTTCTGCCTCGTGGATCTGGGCAGCCGCAACGGATCCTTCGTCAATTCCAAACGCGTCAGTGTCCCTCAGGTCCTCAAAGATGCCGACAGACTCACGTTCGGCGATCAGGAGCTGGTGTTTCGCAGGCCACCGAATTCCTCCATCACGGTCCCGGCGGTGGGCACTGGCACGCGCAACGACCCCACCACCGCACTGCACACCCACAGCCTGACCACCATCGCGGTAGTGGACATTCGCGATTTCACGCCGCTCGCGCGGACGGTTTCCGAGGCGCTGCTCTCGCAGGCCATCGGCACCTGGTTTCTGCGCGTGGGCCAGATTGTGCAGCGGCATGGAAGCTGGGCCCAAAAGTACATCGGGGACGCCGTGATGGCGGTGTGGGTCCACGATGAAACCGCCCGCGTCGGCGCCGATCTGTTGCGCGCACTGCAGGCGGTGAGCGAGATCAACACCACCACCGGCGAACTCCATCAGACTCTGCCGCTGCCGCATCCCCTGAAGGTGGGTGCCGGGATCAATACCGGTTCAGCCATTGTCGGCGGCTCGGAGTATACGGCCCTGGGCGACACAGTGAACGCCGCGTTTCGCCTGGAGACGGCCACCAAATCGCTGGGGATGGGGGTGGCGCTGGGAGAGCGGACTTACTCGGAACTGCACCTTGCCGGCATGTCCCCGTTCGTGGAGCGGCAGGTGACCATGAAGGGATACGAAAACCCAAGCATCGCCTGGGCCATATCTTTCGAGGACCTGCAGAAGTTCCTCAGAGGGTTAGCAGGCGGCGTACATCGTTAGACATCATTGAACCGGCTTCCGGGGCCGGCCGATAATCGCTGTGTGCTCATGGAGATCCTGACGGGCAACCCGTTTTTTGCGAGTTGCCTGGCATCTTCGGTCCTGATGCTGGTCTGGAAACTGGCCAACAAAAGCGCGCCCGTCGACTGGCCGCAGATGTTGTTCCCGCCGCTGTGGTCCATCGGTTCCACCTTCATTTTGGGAATTTCGGCGTCGCTGCTGCCCATGACGCTCGATCGCTATCTCTACGCGGTGGATGGCAGCTTCGGGTTTCAGGCATCGTTTTTGGGTGCGCAACTCCTGCTGGCCCATCCCTGGCTGCTGCACACCTGCGCGATCTGCTATTTCAACCTGCCTATCGCCATGACGCTGATGTACCTGGTGTTGCAGCGGCGGGCGAACGAGCACGAGGCCAACCGTTTCATTCAATTCGCCATCTATCTGGCGATTGCCGGAACGTCGCTGTACTTCGCCTGTCCCGCGGTGGGTCCGGGAGGTGCCTTCCATGCCGATTTCCCGTACAAAACCCCGCACGCCACAGTCGTCTGGGTGGCCATGCCGCTGGCCGCCCGCAACTGCATGCCCTCCATGCACACCGCCTGGATTCTCTGCCTGCTCTGGTGCGCTCCGTCCATGAGCCGCTGGCTCCGCGCCATCCTGTGGGCCTTCGCGGGCTTTACCCTGCTCTACGCACTCTCGGCGGGCGGGCATTACCTGGTGGACCTGGTCGTGGCGGTGCCCTTCACTCTCGCAGTGCGGTCGGCATTCCGGCGCGAATGGAAGTCGCCGGGCTTCGTACTGAATGCCGCCGTGGTGGCTTTCTGGTTCGTAGTGGTGCGCTACGGCGTAGGGTTGTTCATGCTCTCCCCCATGGTGCCGTACGGCCTTTCGATAGCGACCCTGGTTGCGCCGCTGTGGAGCCGCCCACGCCCGAACGCGCAGACCGCGCCCTCCGCGGCCGTGCCATCGAAGTATGGCGAATCCGTGGTGGAGCGTGCCCCTTGCTGATTGGCACGTGGCCTCGACCGGCGTCCAGCAGCTAGGCACCCGCTCTGGCCGCCTTGCGGAAGCTCTGGAACACTGTCGCCCCGAGTCTATCGCCATTCGGGCTCGGCCGCATTGATCACCGTCACAAGAGGGACCGTCGGGCGGGATGTAAATGCTTCGTAATTGGATGCAGTCCGCGAGCGCTATGACGGCGCTGGGTCTGGAACTGCAAGTGCGTCGAAGGTCCACGATGCACCACCGGCCATCTCGCTGCTGGACGTGCCCCCCTGCTGAGCGTCGCCACTTCCGACCGCTGCAGTCCGCAGCCCAGGAGCACCGCCAGGATTGCCCGATGGCGGAGACCCTAAGTGGTCGCCACGTCCGGCGCGTTGAGACGCTTCTGGGCCTGTTGGACGGACAGCCAGTTCCCGAGGCGCACCCCTTTGGACGCGACGCTTTTCACGCGCGTGATGCCGTTGGCCAGTTCGGGGGCCAGAAGCCCGTTGTCGGCGGCCTCCACAGCCAATTTGCGGACCGCGGTGATCCGCACATTGATCGAGACGGCGCCGAGCCCGCGTCCTTCGAGGGCACCGCGCCAGGCGCTCACCGTTGCCTTGGTGAAGCCAGCGCGGGGCTCCCGGCCGTACCAGGCGAAGAACTCGTCGAGCCCGAGATCATATACGCGCTTCGTGATCGGGGACGAGACGCCGTCCAGCACCAGGGGACTTCAGCCGGAGCTATTGGTTTGGCTGCGGAACTACAATTAAATCAGTCATTTATAGGTCCTCATATTGTGAAATATCGGTAGTCATGAGGACCTTACCTCTGGGGCGGGCTGGCAGCAAGCGGAAAAGCGAAGATGAGGTACCGCCGACCGAACCGGCGTGTGGCAGAGATACATACACTCCAACTGTCCGGCTGGGTCGCCTGGCTCCCGGGGTGGTCTACTTTTCGACCGCCGCCAGCTACCTCACACGCGGCGCTACGTGGTCTATCATTGTCCGCCGTTTATAGTGCCTTCCGCGTGTTCGTCGTCCGACGGATGGCGACGCATTAACCCTACGAATTTGCTCCCCCCGGCGTTTTACGGGGATCAGAATGTCATCTTGATACCAAAACGAAACTGGCGCGCGCCGCCTGCAGATGAAATGATGCCCAGCGAGGAACTGCCCGCGGTCGCGCTCGGATTGCCGAATTGGGGCGTATTGGTAAGGTGGAGGGCCTCCGCGCGGAATTGGGCCCGGAACCGCTCGCGGATGGAGAAGCTGCGGAAGATGCTGGCATTCGCGTCAAACACGCCGGGACCGCGGATAATATCGCGGCCGGTATTGCCGAACGTGGGGGTGGTCACGGCGGCAAACGCGGTGGGATCGAAATACGGCGCTCCGGGTCCATGGCCACCCAGAATCGCGACGGTGGGAAGTACCTGATTGGCGGTTTGGGAATTGCCCGGCGAATTCAGCGACGTTGCCGATGAGCTGATGCTGAACGGCGTTCCGCTTTCACGGCTGACAATCCAGTTGGTCTGCCAGCCGCTGACCAGCGGGGAGACAAAGCCGTGGTTCAAAAGGTTCTGGCCCTTGCCGAACGGCAGCGCATAGTTTCCGAATGCCTGGAAGTTATGCGTACGGTCATAGCCTGACAGCGCGTAATTGCGGTACATAATGGGCGCCCACTCCCACGTGATGGAGCTGCCTTCTTCGTTGTCGGTGGCATCCATGGACTTGGAGAAAGTGTAGGCAAAACCGAAGTTGGCGCCGCCCACCCGGTGGTTCACCCTGGCCTGAAGAGCTTCGTACTTGGATGCATCGACGGGATACATGTCCTGGATGCTGGAGGCATTCCCGTAAAGCTGATAGAAGGGCTGGCCGGCCTTGCCGCCGTTGGGCGGCGCCGCATTGAGATTCACTCCGGCGCTGGGGCGGACGTCGCGCGTTCCCACCCATCCGGCTTGGATCACCCAAGCCCTGCCCAGATCGCGCTGCAAGGTCACGTTGTAAGTCTCGGCGTAGCCCCGGTGGTACGGCGTCGGGTAAATCCAGGTGGCGTAGTTGGGGGGCAGCGGGACCGAGCCGGCGGAAAGACTGGGCCCAATCAGCGGCGGGATTCCGGTCACCAGGTTGCCGGCCGCAGTGAAGCTGTTGGCGCCGGTGTAAGTAGCCGAGATGACCTCGGGGTACGTCTGCACGTTGTTACGAAAGCTCTCAGCATTGGTATTAATTCCGAAACCCGCGCGCAGCACGGTTTTTTCGTCGAAGCGATAGGCCACGCCGGTGCGCGGAGCAATGTAACCGTCGCCGGTAGCAACGTTCGTGCCGGCCAGTTCCACTTGGTTTGTGTTGACGTTGTAATGAATTCCATCGATGCCATGCTGGGCATGGGCGTACGGATAAAGCTCGTAGCGGATTCCATAAGTGAACGTCAACTTACGGCTGATCTGCCATTGATCGCGGGCATACCCGCTGAAAGAGCTTTCGATCACCGCTGCCGGGTCGATGTACTGATANNGTTGGGCGATGAGCCGCCGCTAAGAGCCGTCAGGCCGCCGGTGAAGGCGAAGCCGCCGCGCAACCCGGTAGTGCTGTTGGCTTGGATATCGATGATGGAATAGTGGAAGTACTCGGCGCCGAAGCGGAAGTTGTGCGAGCCCTTGACCCAATTGAGATTGCCGGATTCCACCCAAAGGCCGTCGCGGAACCAGAACGGATTGGAGGCGTTCGTATTGCCTAGAGCCGTGTAATTGGAGATGGCGAAATCGGGGATTCCTCCGTACCACATGTTGGGGCCGTTCGTTCCCGGTATGTTCAGATTGGTCAATCCGAAATTCGTGTTGATATCGGTGTTTTCGCCTTTGAGATTCAACCTGGTGAAGGCCGAGTTGCCATCCAGCAAGACAGTGGGAGTAATCGTATAAGATCCGCCGAGGGAAACAGTCTGAATGAGCCCCGTGCCATTGCCCGGCTGGCCGCCATCGACTGACGGGCCACCCGCCGGGCCAAACACCTGCGGATCGAAAATATCGCTCGGTGAGATGCTGTAGCGGCCGAAGATCGCCAGTCTATCGGTGGCGTTATAGTTGATTTTCATGTCGATGTTATCGCGCGTAAAGCGAAGATCGGCTGCCGCGAAGTAATTATTCGAGTCGGCGCCCGCGGCGCCGAGGTTGGGTTGCGGGATAAGAGCAGTCAGTGTCGCGGCCGCGGAACTGATCATCGAGGCAGGGATAATGTTACCCGGGAAAGGCGTGCGGCCGGTGCCCGAAGCGGTGCCCGTTGTGGGGTTGTAAATCACCGTGCTGATGCCCGCGAAGCTGCCTCCGCGAATGCCAGCTGGCGCGACCGAATCGGTGACGTTATCGAGCGTGCGCTGAAGGCTGCGTTCCCAAATGCCGAAGAAGAACAGCTTGTTCTTCTTGATCGGGCCGCCGATGTCGGCTCCGAACTGGTTGAGGATGTTCTTCGCCTCGTTGGGCTGGTAGTAAAAGAAGTTGCGGGCCACCAGCGCGTCATTGGTGTTGTACTCCCAGGCAGCCCCATGAAACTGATTGCTGCCGGACTTCATCATCACGGTGATGGACGCTCCGGCGGCGTTGCCCTGATCGGCGCTGAAGCTGTTCGTCGCGATGTTGACCGATTGGATCGCCTCAGCCGGAGGGATATAGCTGTGAATCTGCGGCAGCCAGGGATAGACGTCGCTGGCGCCATCGAGCTTCATGTTATTCATAGTGTAACTCGTGCCATTGACGTAACTCGCCATCGACTGCGTCGGATTCGACGCCGTGGAACTGTTTGCCACCGGAGGCGTGAAACCGGGGACGGTCACGTAAATGCTCTCGAAGTTACGCATGCCGTTGGTGCCGGTGATCGGAAGATCGTCAACCTCTTGCGTCGAGATCTGATGGTTTACGTCCGCGCGATCAGTCTGCAGGATCGCGGCGTCGGCCTGAACCGTAATGGTCTGTCCGACAGCCGCAAGCTGCAATTGGACGTCGAGGCGGCGGACCGTGTTTTCAAGAACCTGGACTCCGTCTTCGACCAGCGCGGCAAACGCCGGCGCGGAGATTGTGAGCTTGTAGACGCCCGGCTGAACGTCCTGAATGAGGAAGACGCCGCGCTCGTCGGTAGCGGCTTCCTTAGTAGTGCCGGTAGCAGCGTTGACGGCCTCCACTTTGGCGTTGGGTACGGGGTACGGCGGCGCTGGTCTTATCCGTGACGTTGCCGGTAAGAGAGCCGTACAGGACTTGAGCCGAAGCGGTAAAGGGGACGGCGAGAGAGAACAGGAGCAGCGCGGCGGCGCCGAAAGATCGATTCGACATGGATTCACTTCCCTTCAGCAACGTAGACATCACACAACGGGATGTCCAGATTAGCCAGAGTATAATCACGCAACAAAACGATGTCAAGGGCCTTCTTTAACGCTATAAACTGGCGAAAAACGCATTTGCGGCGAGAATCGGGAAGCGGTTTATCCGTCGGTGGAAGGCCTCCGCCTTCAGTTCATCTTTGTACTCAAATCAGCGTGACGACAGGGGTGGAACCGCCGTAATTGGCGGTCAGCACATTATCGCTTTCGGCCGCTGCACCCGGAACAACGACGTTGAATTAAGTCCGGCGACAGCCCCCGTTTCTCAACGATCTTCTCTACGCCAGAGGTCCAAATTCATGAGTTGGACGGTGAATTGCTCTCGGGCGGACTGCTCCAGTTCCATCAGCCACCTTAACGTAGAAAGAGGTCTTCTCTCATAAGCATCCCTGAAAACGCTGGAATTATGTTGATGTCGATGAACGGCTTCAAGCGTAGCATCGTACTGGCGCTGGGCCTCTGGGACTCTTAACTCTGGCGGGAAGGTCTGCTCAAAGACCTCCCTGGAGTACCACACAGGAAAGCCCTGACGCATTTCTGTCCAAAGGTATGAGTATGGTGATGCTTGGAGAATTGCATAGACTGCCCGATCGGTCTTCGGGCGCCGGATGACCAGTTCGGCCAGTTCCTGCATTGAACTGACTTTCGAGTTGGTCGCATCCCGAACGTCCTTGAACAGATTGTTTATAGCGTCCTCTTGTCGCTGGAGGAAGGTATTCTTTTTGAGCTCGTCGATTTCCTTTTGAATGAGTTCTGCTCTCGTGTGGACATTCGGAACCAGAATCAATTTATCAGAATTGTAAACCCTCCTTGGCGATGAGGACATCGGATTTCTGACAAGGTACCAGCCAACCGGCGCATAGGCGAGAGCGACTAGCCGACTTCAGCACGGGCGTAACGGCAGATTTGAAGCATAGTCCCGGCATCTAATGGCTTCTTAAGTCTCTTTACGCAAAAATCGCCGCTGCTCCTGAACAACAACCGCCCGAGGTTGTTGGGGTGAACGCCGTGAGAATCCGAGTCGATGAACGAGTAGTGCGCAATGTAAAGCATGGCGTGCGAGGACTTGAAGAACGTCCCTGCTTGGATGCTCAAACTTCGCAGTGTACGTTCCCGCGTGAAGATGATGCCGTCGAGTTTTAGCTGTGATGCATTGGGCGTGTAGATTACAGTCTTAATCGGAGGCCACCTGTAGATCATACCGCGTCAATTCCTTTCTGCCGACACACGTAAGACACTTGATCCGTTCCGCGACCTGCTCCGCCAATAGTGGCAGGGTCAGTGTTGCAAGACGAACGGTATCGGAACATATCGGTAGTTATCGCCGGCCGGTCGGGGCTAGGGACGCCAACTCGATCTTAAACAGAGCTTACTTCCCCTTGCGCTGCAACTCGGCGGGTGCGCGCTCGCGGTCGTGTCCTTCCACCTGCACGGCCCAGCGCACTGGAACGGTCTCGGGCGGGTAGCAAAGTTTGTCGTCGCACGCCTGGTACTTCAAACCGCCTTCAATGACCAACCGGCCCTCCGCGTCGAGCAGCGGCCGGAGCGCTGCGTCTCGCGCAACTGTTACGTCGCGCACCAGGCGGAATGTGTCCTGGTACACTGGCACCGTCTCCTTGATTGCCTCAAGACGCAGCATCTTCGAACTCGGGTACGCCGCTGGGTGTACGGTCATCGCCGGAGATTCCTTCATGCTCCACTCGATTGGGATATAGTCGCTCTTCACACCCGGCGCGTAGACGTGGAAGTGAGGTCCGAGTTGCACATCCATTACCAGCGAGATCCGCTGTCCAGAGCGCACGCGCTCGTTGCTCGCGGTGACCGAAATCCGCAGGTGTTTGCCATCCGCGATGGAGTGCGCCGCACTCGCGCTCTCGCCAAAGTGGTTCACCAGGATCTGGGCAGATGTGTAGCGCTGCGTATAGTCATCCTCGAAGTATTTCTCCGTGACGCGACCGGTGCGGTCCAGCAGGTACGTGCCCGGATAGGGAATCCCGTATTGCATCGTGCCTTGTTGCGCCTGCTCGTTGAGGATGCCGAAATCGCGGATGATCTTCGACTCGGGATCCGACAAGAGTGGAAAGGTAATCCCGCGGCGTTCGGCGAAACTCTTCAAAACCGCCACCGAATCGTAGCTGATTGCTGCCACGCCGAGCCCCCTTGCCCGAATCTTTTCCAGGTTGCTTTNNCGCGCCCTTGGCACCCATTACCGACGCCAGGGTCTGAGTCCGTCCAGTCTGGTCGGTGGCGGAGAAGGCCGGCACCACCTCTCCCACAGCCGGCCCGGTCTTCGCGGGACGTGGAGTTTGAGCAATCACGGCCAGGCCGAGGGCGAATCCAAGAATCAGAGTTTTTCTCATCACGATTTGCAATTCACCGTAGCCCCAATTGTATGCCAGCGGACTGGTTGCGGGTTGAGGAGAAGAGTGCTCCTTCAAGGTGTTTACGCCGGTGGGCGACCTCCCGGGCCGGCGCGTGCTACGCAACCATAGTTTGCCAGTCCGCCATCCGCGAGCTAGAGGGGCCTCTGCAGGCCCGTTACAATGGCTAACGTCGTTTGCATCCTCGGACTGCGGCCAATCAGGCCTAATCCGTGGAGACGCGCCAGCATTTCGTCTATCCAGCAGGAACTGATGGCGATGCTCCAATCGAATGGCAAGGTCACGTGCGAGCCTTTTTCAGGCGGCGCTCGTATCGGGTTTACAAGGGCCGATCGATAGTTCCCAGCCGCCACACTGCGTCATAGCGCACGTTGTCGCCGGGCAGCACGTACGCATTCAAAATGTACAGGCGCCAGCCTTCCGGAAACAACATATTGTAGTGATTTAGGAAGTCCGTGTAAGTCCAGTCGTAGACCTGGGTTTCCGCGTGAGTCCCCGGCCTCCACACCGCGTTGTAGCGCACCGTCCCGTCGGATATTACATACGCATCCAGGATGTACAGACGCCAGCCTTCCGGAAACAACGTGTTATATTTGGCCAGAAAATCTGAGTAAGTATACCCGTAGACCTGCCTTTCACCGTTGTCTCCCAACCGCCAGACCGCGTTATAAAGCACATCGCCGTTGGGTAATACGTAGGATTGAAGAATGTTCACCCGCCAGCCTTCCGAATAGAGGGTGTCATACTCGCTGCGGAACTGCGCGTAGGTTACTCCGTAGAGCTGCCTTTCGGCCAGATCTCCAGGCCGCCAGACCGCGTTATAAAGCACGTCGCCATTGGGCATAACGTAGGATTGAAGAATGTAAACACGCCATCCTTGCGGATAAAGGGTGTCATAGTCGCTCCGGAATCTCGCATAAGAGACTCCGTAGTCCTGTATCTCGGACGTATTCCCCCCTGGCCGCCACACAGCGTTGTAAAGCACGGCGCCCGTGGACAATACGTACGACTGCAGGGAATACAGACGCCAGCCTTGTGACCACAGCGTGTTATATTTTGCGCGGTAATCCGAGTAAGTGTACCCATACACCTGGGTTTCATTGATGCTGGTGTATCCGGTGGTCGAGCACGTGCCTCCCGGCGGCTGCTTCATGCCTGGATTGCCAACGGTGACCCCGCCGGTGTTGTCCGTACCCTCCGGGATTTGGATGCCCAGGTTGCTGAGGGTAATTGTATTGTTGCCGCACTCATCCACCATCTCGTCATTTGCCGGCTGCACAGCGCCCGCCGGGTAGTAGTTACCCGTCAGCCAACCCCAGGACGCCTTGTCGCCCTGAGCCGGATCGGTGGCAGCTTCGAACACTTCGTGAGCCGTCACCAGCGCTAAGGTCGGCCCGGTATCCGCAGGGACCACCGCATAGTATTTCGAAGTCGATTCTGAAGAGTGGTATGAGCATCCGTTGCAGCCCTTCAAAGTGAAGCCGTGGGCCGGGAACACCACAAGCAGCGAATTGGGACCGTAGGCCGGGAATTTCCCGGTAGCTTGATTGTCGTGAATGATGTTGAGAACGTCCTGGTTTGAGAGCGTTCTGGGGGTTGCCGAAGGGCTCGCCGTCTGCCCTGCGACCAGTGTCGCGGAGTTCACACCATATTGCCGGATCATCGGCTGCTGGCCCGCGGGCGCATTCTGGCCGGATATGTACGCAGTGAGACTCGTGAGGTATGCCTGCTGCGCGTCGATCTCCGCCTCGCTCCACGCGCCGTAGTACAACGGGTAGATTGTGAATGTTTCCAGCACCGGCCCGCCCCAGTATTCGAGCGCATAGTACTTTTGCGCGCAGGCAGGCCGAGCGCCCAACAGAATACCGGCCAAGGCCGTCAAAATGGACAGTGTCGCCCAACGTGGTCTTCGCATCTCGCCTCCCCGGGTGCGGCGGCTTGAATATCTGCCCCTGAGCCCGTAGCTCATCACCGCGGCCACTGTAATCAGAAAGAGCACGCCGGATGGCTCGGGTTGGGGGGTAATCAGCCCGGCCATCCGGTAAAGTATATGGCTGGGGGACAGCCCGGACATGCTCACACCCGTAGGCGTAGCCAAACCGCGGCTCGTGTTCAGGGTGTCGATTGCGCCGTCAGTGACGTCCTCGCCACACAGAGATGGGTGGCTCACGGCGTCTACCCCCGCGTTAGTCGAACCAAACGTGTCGAAGGTGGAACTGCTGGTGCCAATGATCGCGTCACGGCCGTTCGCGGGATTGACGGAATAGGTATCACCCGACACGTCCCCCGCGTACAGATTTGCTCCGATTTCCCCAGAGCCCGCCATGCCCACAGGGAAGCCGGTTCGCGTGAAAACTCCCGTGTTGAGATCCAAGGTTCCGTATTGCTCAAAATTCACCCCTGCATCGACAAAGATATCGGCTTTGGCTTGCAGGCTAGGGAACAGAATGGCGCAAGCGCCGAGCAGCGCCAAACGCAGGAATCGATTCGCGAGTGATCGTCCTGTCCTGGCCGATTCAGTCGTTTGCATGCGGTCTCTACTCAATAGCGATATCGGCGTCTTGGATTTCATCTTGGTAAGCTCCTTTTTCAGGTTCGATTATGCCCGTCGGGATTTCGCCGCCACGCTTCGGTATAATTTGACCCGTGGCGTGCCCCTCAGGCCAATCGCGCCCGCTACCGGTTCAGAAAACCATATACCGTCCGTTTGCGTCCTCAAACGCCTCCTCAATTCGTTCTCAATTAATTCTCAAGGAGGTCTATGGGTCTTGAAATGAAGACTCTGTACCGGTTTGAAGGATTTGAGATGGACCCCACGAATCGCGTCTTCGGGCTCGGCGGCAAGCCCATCGCCATCCCTTCGCGCGCTTTCGATCTGCTCCTGTACATGACCTGTAACGCGCAGCGACTGCTGACCAAAGAAGAGCTGATGAGGGCGGTCTGGGGCGGCACGATCGTCGAGGAAGGCAACCTTACCCAAAGCGTCTTTTTGCTGAGAAAGGCTCTGTCGGCGCATCCGTCGATGGAGAACCAACTTATCGTCACGGTTCCCGGGCGCGGTTACCGGTTTGTGGCAGAGGTGGAACGAATCGACATCCCGCCGCCGCGTTCCACCCAGCCGGATATTTCGGCCAACGCCGCGACCCACCGGACGGAGGCGGCGCCGGCGCCGGCGCCGGCCGTCCAGAAGACGATGCATTCGCATCGGTGGTACGGCCTCTGGTACACCATGGGCGCGGTGATTACCGTTGCCGCAATCGCAGCGCTGATCATCCTCCCAGGCGGAGCCCGCCTTCAGCGAATCAAACTAATTCCCTTGCCACATCGCGTGACGGCGAATTCCGCGGAAAATCCGGTGGCCACGTTTGCCCTTTCGCCGAACGGCAAATACCTCGCTTATACCGACTCTCAAAACATCACCATACAGACTTTGGCGTCCGGCGAAAACCGGTCCATCCCCCTGGGAGCCGGTGTTGCTCCGGGCAGGGTCATCTGGTATCCCGATGCCACCCGGCTGTTAGTCGGCGAGAGGGTAAACGATGCGGCCACAGTTTTTGTGTATTCCATCCTAAGCGGAAAATTGAGCCTCCTGCGCGAGAATGCCATGAATCCGGCAGTTTCGCCGGATGGTACCCGTATCGTGTACGCGGACGGAGGCAACCACGAGCTCTGGCTGATGGACGGGAACGGCGAGAATCCCCGGCGGGTCCTGGCTGCCAACGCACAGGACAGGGTGTACGCCATGTCCTGGTCGCCCGATGGACGAAGAGTGTGGTTCGCGCGGGTGCGCTGGGACAAGGAGCAGGAGACCATTACACTCGAAACGTGCGACCTGAATGGCGGCAGCCGAACCGTTGTGCTTAGGGACGCCAGCGCAAAGGCTTTCCGCCTGTTGCCCCAGGAAAGACTGATCTACGCAGCGGCGGAAGGCCCCGAGAACTTCACAAACCTCTGGGAACTGCCGGTAAACACGGACCTGGGGAAGCCTGTGGGGCCACCCCGAAAGCTCACCGAATGGACGAATCTTAGCATTTCGGGAATTTCAGCCACTGCGGATGGCAAGCAGGTGGCCTTGTTGCGCGGATCGTGGCAGGCGGACGTGTACGTCGGCGACCTGCGTGCCGGCGGGACCCAACTGGCAAATACCCGGCGTTTGACTTTGGACGAAAGTGACAATAGGCCGGCATTCTGGACACCCGACGGCCAGGCGGTGGTTTTCTCCTCCAATCGCAACGGCAGGTTCCAGGTCTTCCGCCAGCGCCTCGACGGAACCGTCCCGGAATTGCTCGGCATGGACTCCGGCGAGGCCGTCTATACTCCGGCGAGGCCGTCTATCCCCGGTTCGGCGGCCGATGGATCTACTTCCGCTCGGTACCGGCCCGCGGGAGCCTATCCTGGGACCAGCCTCTGACGGTCCGCCGCATTGCGATGAACGGAGGGGTATCGAACGAAGTGATCCGGGACGCTGGCATCGATGTCGGTTGCGCCTCCGGGCGGCCCGAAATATGCGTGCTGGCGCGGCTCAGGAACAAGGTACTGACGTTTTACAGATTCGACCACGCCAAAGGACAAGGCGGCGAGATCGCCCACATGGAATTCGACTCNNCGACGCATCAGAAATCGCGGCGGTGGATCCGAAGGGGATGGGAAATCGTATTCGACGCATCCCGCTCGATGGCAGCAATGTTTCGGAAGTCGAGGTGCCGGGCCGCAAAGAATTGAACGTACTCTTCTGGGCCGCTGACGGAAAGGGATGGTTTGTTTCAAGCGTGACGCCCGGCAATGGGCAAAACCTGTTGCATGTGAATCCGCGAGGAGAGTCACAAGTGCTTTTTGAACAACCTCAGGATGCGCTGGACACTTTGGGAGTACCGTCGCATGACGGGAAACGTCTGGCTTTCATGCAATGGACAAACACGTCGAACGTCTGGATGATCGACAACTTCTGACGGACACCGGCCACGGCTTCCTAAATTAGAACATGATCGAGATGTAAAGTCCCTGAGAGCGTTTTCTGAGGCCCAAGCTCGGGCAGGTAGCGCGGTTTGACCCAGATAATTTCCTATTATCGGACACTATTTAGGGACGCCACCTCCCGCACGGAACCCGCGGGCCGGGATTCGTGATTGTGATCCTCTCGCCGTCCTCGGAAGTCCCGTCCGGGGAGACGTACACAATCTGAACAACGAGAGGCTCGGTTGGCATTTCCGGCAGGAGCCGGGATTTGAGTTCCTCCAACCGCCGCGCCAGATTCCGTTTATTCACCTCGCTCTTTTCTTCTTGAAGGGATCGTGCGTCGCCGGACCGCTCAACATTAACTCCTGGTGGCCCACCACAGTCCCGTCCCCTTCGACGAAGGCAAAGCGGATTACTGTCGGCTCCGTTACTACAGGCTGGATGCGCGATTCCAGTTCTTCCAACCGCCGATTCAATTTCTTGCCGATCCAGTACCGCCGAGAGGTTTTGTGTCTCCCCGTATCCAAGGTCTTTGGCGAGGATGAGAAAGTAGCGGCACTCCTCGACGGATCGCTCGGCGATGTTCATGAACCGAGCCTTATCAGCTTTGCCGCGACGACGAATCCCCTCGGCGATATTGGCCGGAATGGACACGGCGGCACGACGCATCTGCAGCGGGAGGCCGCAGGTCTCTTGTTTGGGAAGCGTCACGGTGAAAGCGTATACCTCCGGCACAAACCCGTGAGCCTTCTGCCAGACCAGCAGATCCTGAAACGTCCGGGCTGGTTTCGAAATGGCCATGGAGCAGGAGGCGTTCACGGCGGTATGCTCCTGGTATCTCACCACACAGGAGTGTGCCCATGAACGCCTTCGTCGAATGCAGCAAAAAACATTCCAGGCGGCTTTTCCTTTCCCTACTTGGGCGATCCCAACATAACTCCGGGCTCGGCGGCGCGCCGTTTGCGAACCCAGTTGCCGCCGTACCTCAACGTGATTCGTCTTAAAGTTCCCCTCGGCGCCGGCGGCCCACCGAATGCCCTTAATCTTCTGAACCAACTGAGGAAATGCTGTTTTGCGCCTATCAGTCGATAGGTGGCGGCAATTGCGCGAGTACTTCTCCCGATGCCGCCAGTACTAAGGATGCAGGCAAGCCGGGAGCAGGCCACCCACCAGCAGTCTGACACCCTGAATTTGCCGAACGTCAGCGCACCCCGGCATTGCCGGCGTTACCCGCTCGGTGCGGAATCGTCCACTTCCTCCCAGCCCAAAACCGTCGGAAGCTCAGTACAATCAATAACTCCGCCGCCACAGTTATGATATCCCTGACTACTAAATACAGCGTTGCCGAACGCTGACTCAGGCGGCGAAACTATAACGTCAACCCGGGAGAAATTTAGATGATTTGAAAAGAAATCGGCCCCCGCCGTGGGAGAGGGCCGATGACTTGGACCGCTGTTTAGGGCAAATCCAAGTGTGTGGTGACACACGGCGATTCTAGCATAAGCAGCTTCCATAGTCCGCGAAGCAACCCACATGATTCGCATCGTTGACACTAGTTGCCGGCGATGCGGCAACTTGCCGATGTTTCGGGCTTAGGAGGCTCAAAATCGATGTCGTACCGTACAATTGTCAATCCAGGTCTGTTCTTCGTTCTCTGCCTGGGCACTGCCGCGCTCGCACAGCAGAATACCGGACTTCGCAGCTTTGACTTCCCCGCGGACCCCGGCCCTCGCGGTGGCGCACCCGGCGCAGGCGACCCGCTTCCCGGGCTGTCGGCCGCGCAACTCGTGGTTTTCACCGACGGGAAAGGGCGGTTTCAAGAAGTGGAGGCGGTCACACCTAATGGTCTGGGCCCGCGCTTCAATTCCAACTCCTGCTCTTCGTGCCACTTCCAGCCGGCCGTCGGGGGGAGTTCTCCGCAGAGCAATCCACAAGTCGCGTTCGCCAACTCTCACAATCAACTGCCACCTTTCGTTCACGGCAATGGACCGGTGCGCGAAGCCCGATTCATCAAGAACGCAAACGGCACGCCCGACGGAGGCGTGCACGATCTTTTCGTGATTGNNGGGCTGCCGTATCACTCAGGAAGATTTCTCGGACTCCGACAATATCTCGCTGCGCATCCCCACGCCGACATTCGGATTGGGATTGATCGAAGCGATTTCCGACGCAGGGCTGGCTCAGAACCTGGCGGCCAATGCCGATGCCAAAGCCGACCTGGGGATCTTCGGCAGATTCAACCACAGCGGCAACGATGGCACCATCACCCGCTTCGGCTGGAAGGCCCAGAACAAATCGCTCACTATTTTCGCCGGTGAGGCTTACAACGTGGAGATGGGAATTACCAACCTGCTGTTTCCCAATGAGCGCGACGATACGCCGAACTGCTCGCCGGTTGCCAGCCCGCAGGACAGCTTCAACCTGGGGTCGCCAGGCACCGCAGAGTTCGACGATGTGACTGGCTTCGCGGCCTTCATGCGTTTCCTGGCGCCGCCAGCGCCAGCGGCCAGCGCCGTGACAGACACCACCGTGCCACGCGGCTCCAGCCTTTTCGCCAGCATCGGCTGCGCCCTCTGCCACACGACGACCCTGCAAACAGGAGCGAGTTCGTTTGGCGCGGCACTGAGCAATCAGACCATCCACCCTTACTCCGACTTCGCGCTCCACAATATGGGCCCAGGCCTGGCGGACCAGATCAGCCAGGGATTGGCGGTGGGAGACGAATTCCGCACAGCGCCGCTGTGGGGGCTGGGACATCGCCTCTTTTTCCTGCACGATGGCCGGACCAGCGATCTTCTGCAAGCCATCGCCGCTCATTCCAGCCGCGGCAATTCGCAGTTCCCATCGTCTGAAGCAAACGGAGTCATTCAGAATTTCAACGCGCTCAGTGATACCGACAAGCAGGCAGTTTTGAACTTCCTGAGGTCTCAGTAGAAGCCGCAAATCCGTGCCAGGCTCGAAAATCCCGAACCGTGTGTCCGCCGCAAACCGTGCCAGGCTCGAAATTCGCCGCCTTTTGGCGAAT
>OKRF01000468.1:24265-37944 GCA_900290315.1 Candidatus Sulfopaludibacter sp. SbA3
GCCAGCAGCACCGCGGACGCCGCCGCCAGCCCAGCCACCGTCCAGACCACGCGGGCGTCGCGCACGCCGCCGAACCAGGAGCCCGAAACCAGCACCGCGAGGCACACCAGTGCCGCGCGCGCGATCTCCAACTTCACGAACTCGCGGCGATTCTCCAGCACCCCTCCCAGCGTTACCAGGCTGATCAGGATGAAGGCAAAATACGCCACGTTCCAAATGCCCGCCTGCTTAGGCAGCAGCGCCAGAAAGTGACTGTTGGCGGCCATCAGCACCGCAAACTGCGCCAGCACGTAAAAGCTCAGCGCCAGATTGCGCGGCGGATCGAAGCGCGCGAAGTCACACAGAGGATCGTACGGGCGTTTCGGGAAGCGCGCCGCCACATCCGCCGGACGCCATCCCGGCGGGGCAAACCACACGCGAACCTTATTCTGCCACGAGCCGGCGTGCCACGAATCCTGCACCATGATCCAGTAATAGTGCAGGTTGGCCCACACCGGATTCCAGCTTTTCAACTGCCCGCGAACTCCGTAGACAATCGGCTCGTCGTCTCGCTCCTCCTGAAACGTGCCGAACAGGTGGTCCCACAGCAGAAAAACTCCCACATAATTCTTGTCCAGGTAGAGATCGTTCTGCGCGTGATGCACGCGGTGGTTGGAGGGAGTCTGGATCCAGCGGTCCAGCACGCCCAGCCGGTTAATGTGGCGCGTATGCGGCCAGAACTGGTAGAAGAGCTGCACTACGCCCACCAACAGAAACACGGACAGCGGAACTCCGCAGAGGGCCAGCGGCAGGTAGAACATCCAACTGGTGAAGCTGCCCGTTCCCGGCTGCCGCAGCGCCGTCGTCAAGTTGAATTCCTCGCTCTGGTGATGCACCGAATGCGCCGCCCAGAACAGGCCAACGGTGTGGCCCAGGCGATGGTTCCAGTAATAACAGAGGTCGTAAAAGAAAAACGCGAACACCCACGTGAGCCAATAGTCGGCCGGCAGTTTCACCGGCGCCAGGTGCGCGAGAGTCCATTCGTAGGTGAAGAGACCAATGAAGCCGAAGAACACCCGCATCCCGGTGCTCACAATGCCGCAGCTCAAGCTGTTGAGGGCGTCCGCCATGTGGTAATAGCGCGTGCCGCGGGCACGATCCACCACGATCTCCAGCGCGATGAGCGAAACAAATACCGGGACTGCCAGAGCCACCGCCTGCCCATAGGTGGTGTCCATATGCAGCCATCATAGCGCGGGTGTTATTGTTTGCGAGGCTGCACGCTGCGCCGCTGAATCAGGTCTTCCAACTGGTCTGTGGTCGTCACCAGAACGGCGTCCTTGTGCGGCGTTTTTTTCAGATCTTCCAGTTGGTTCTCGATCCGCTTGATCGACGGATGATTCGGCTGGTAGGTCTTGGAAAGCTCATTGAGCTGTTTCTCCAGGAGCATAACCCGAAGTTGCATCAGTTCCCTGGCGAGCAAGTCTTCCATCGTCGACCATATGCGATTGTGATACACCCAGATGTCGCGCGATTCCGCTTTTTTCAGAATGTTGCCGGTCGAGAGAAGTTCAATGGTCTCGCCATTCTCCTTGATGAATAACCGATCGCGCTCCACCCGTCCGGTCTTCTCGAAGGGGTGCCCGGAAATTGGCTCCAGGGCCAGAAAGTAATCGCCCCGGCCTGGAACGTGCAGCAGCGCCGAGTTCCCATGCGTGAGTGGCACGGTCACCTGCTCCAGCAGGGCTCCGTTCACCATGACACGACACTCCTCGAACGCGAGAGCATCATCGATCGCCTTCATGGGCCGCAGAACGTCGTAAATCTTTTCACCGGTGGTCGGATTATACAGAATGTCTACCATCACTGCTACCCCGCTCTTCACCTCGGGAAATTCGCGGGCGGCGGCCAGGGTGGGGATGTGCCCACCGGCGGTTACGAAAACACCGGCAGGGAGCGCCCGCGCGGCATCCAGGGGCCGGATCCGGATTGAGTAGGCGCCTGCGGTGGAAGAGGCGCGCGCTTCCACGTCGTACCCGAACAGGGCGTGGTCGTGGTCGTCCAGCACCAGCCGCTGCATGGTGTTGCTGCTATCCACATTTACGCTGCCGCCGGCGAAGAGCGGGGCATTGCCGCTGGCCGCGGTGTAGATCTCCACGCAGGTGCCGTCTTTGAACCACACGCGGGTGGACTTTGTGCGATTGGTCTGCGCCGGCGCTGCCAGCACGGCCGCGGCGAAAAGAAGAATCGTCGACCGCGTCATTGTTTCACCTCGCTCATGGGAACGGCCCGCGCCGCGCCGTCCGGCAGTGGTTGGAAGCCTGCGGCCCCAAGCCGGGTCACGTAACCCGGTTGCGGCCTGACCACGGGCGGTACCGGACGCAGCTCGATTAACAGCGCCAGAATCGCGAGCACCAGCGCCGCGAGAATCGGCACCGGCACGCTCACCCGCGCTGTAAACCAGTAGCCCAGGCCTCTAGGCGTGGGCGTCACGGAGGCTCTCCACGCCACGCGTATTCTCGTGTCCATCGCGGACGCGGGCTCCGGCGCCTCCCATTCCCGCAAGAGTGGGCGCAGATCGTCTTCCGTCATGAGCAACTCCTCTCACAAGGCGCCAGCCGGCGTCGTAAAGCCTGGCGGGCGCGGTGCAACCGGCTTTTCACGGTCCCCACATCGACGCCCGTGATGATGGCAATTTCTTCCAGCTTCAGATCTTCGTATTCGAAGAGGATGAGCGCTTCCCGCTGCAAGGGCGCCAGCGCCATCACCGCCTGTTCAACCAGCAGCGCCCGTTCCCGAGCCATCAATCCGTCTAAAGGATCGAGCGCGGCCGCGGGTGCATCGTCCGCTTCCGGCGATTCCGTTGCCCGGCCCTCCAGTTTCACGCGCTTCATCACAAGGTGGCGTGCGATGCCGAACAAGTACGTACGCAGCGTTCCGTGGCCGGCATCGAAAGACGCACCGTTGAGGAGCGCCAGAAAGCATTCCTGCACCACATCCTCGGCCGTGGCCACCGACCCCGACAGACGCCAGGCAAACCGGAACAGCGGCGTGCGATGGCGGCCGTACAGGGCGTCGAACGCCGCTTCGTCACCACGCAGGGCTTCCTGCAACAATCCCTCGTCGCTGTCGACCGGTCGGGCCACATACTATATTGCGTCGAGTCTCACAAAGGATACGGGCCCTCCGCGTCCTAAAGTTCGCCGAAGTTCCGCCGATATAACCTACGTGGCCGCTACCGCTTCGAAACCACCGCTCCCGCCGGGTGACTTAAACGGCACCCTCCAGGCGCTGGTACGCCACTTCGACCGGGACGCGGTAGAGCATCGAAAACTGATTCGCGAGTTGCTCGATAGCGACCGGGAGGCCTTCTATTCCTGCGCCCGAGACATTCTGAAGAATCAAAACGATTCGCGGGGCTGCCAGTACCTGGTGACCCTGTTCGTGGCTTACGGCTTGCTGCTCCGTGCTCTGTGCGACGCGTCGCTCACCAAAGACCAGGCGCTGGCGCTGGCCCGCTCGGCCGTGCGTGTCGATTCCCTGGCTGACGTGTCGCTGGCCAAGGCTCTGGCGGAAAGCTCCGGCACCGGCGAGGGGCCGGTCTCCGAGCGCGATGCCGGCCGCCTGATGGAAATCCTGGGCGAGATCTCCGACGGCACCCGCATCCTGCCTTCCCTCATGCGCATGCTGCGCCACCCTAACCCGTATCTGCGCTCCAAGGCGGTCAAGATGATTGGCCGCGGCAGCCGCAGTGTTCGTTGGGTGCAAAACCGGCTGAATGAGGCCGACCCGCGCATCCGCGCCAACGCCATCGAGGCCCTTTGGGGCTTGGATAGCGAGGACGCCCGCGCCCTGCTGCTCACGGCCACACGCGATGGCAACAACCGGGTCGCAGGCAATGCCCTGGTGGCTCTCTATCGTCTTGGCGACCACAGCGTGATTCCGGATGTGGTCAAGATGGCGGACCATGAATCGGCTTTGTTCCGCTCCACAGCGGCATGGGTCATGGGGGAAAGTTGTGATCCCCGGTTCACCGAAAACCTTGCCAAATGTCTGCGCGATTCCAACGCGGCGGTGCGCACCCGCGCCCTCTCCGCGCTGGGAAGTATTAAGGCCGCGCTGGCTCAATCGCGGCAAGGCGAGCAGTGGGCGGTGAGCGGACTGATGCTGGATTGGGCTGCCGCAAAAAACACCCGGCGCATGCAGGTGTCCGTGGCCGGCGAAGAAACGCGGGGGCATCCGCACATCCTGTCTACCCAATTCATCGTCTCGGAGAGCGGCCGGCTCGTCATGGAGTACCGGGTCCTCGAAAGGTTGGTCGCCGAATCCATGTCGGTGGTCTTTGCCGTCCCTCGTGCGGCCGTCGCCGGCGAGTCTCCGTGGTCCCGGGGCGTCCTCGCCTGCCGGCCCTGGAAGCGCCCCTCGGATTTGTGGGCCGTCGCCACGTACCTCGCAGGGGAGGGAGACGAAGGCAACACCGGGCCACTGGACGAGCCCCTCCGCTTCACCTCAAATGCCGATGCCCTGGAAACTGCCTTTCAGCAGCCGGTAGCCCGATCCGAGTGCACGGACTTTTGGCGTACCATCTGGCGATCGGTGCGCAGTGATCAGGGCCAGAGCCGCGGCAGGCGCCACTTAGTCCTTTTCAGCCAGAACGATCCATTCCGGTCGGCCGGGAACGGCCTGGTTTCAGCAGTACTCACCTCCCGCACCACGGTGCAGGTGATCGCGCCTGAGCGCTGCCCGCATGTGGAAGACTTCTGCCGTCGCGCGCGGGCCAACTTCCAAATCGCCGAATCCGACGAGGCCATCAAGCGCAGCCTGGAAATGGCTTACTTGAATTTGCTGGCCCGCTACGAGATTGTCTGGCAAAGTGCGGCTACAGACCCCGTTGAGATCAAGATCCGGGTAAACTCGCCGTCAGGCTGGGGCGAAGCGGCAATTCCCCAGCCGCTCCCGGCCGAGGGATAAAGGGCCTAATCCAGATTCAGTCTCTCCATTCCATCGCCAGCCGTACCAGAGTGCGCAAGGGAAGGCCTGTCGGACCCTTGGCCAGAAATGGCTTGGCGTCGTCCAGGTAGGCGGTTCCGGCAATGTCCAAATGCACCCAGGGAGTCTCCTCGGCGAATTCTTTCAGGAACATCGCCGCGGTAATGGCGCCTCCCCACCGCCCGCCGATGTTGCCCAAGTCGGCAAAGGCGCTCTTGAGGTACTCTTTGTAATCATCCTCCAGCGGCATGGGCCACATGCGCTCGCCTTCCGCTTTCGCCGCCTGCAACACGCGGTCTCGCATGGCATCATCGTTGGAGAACAGTCCTACGTTCAGGTGTCCCAGCGCCACCACGATGGCGCCGGTCAGAGTTGCTGCGTCCACCAGGTGGGTGCATCCCTGCCTGCGCGCATACACCAGCGCATCGGCCAGAATCAGCCGGCCCTCGGCATCCGTGTTCAGCACCTCAATCGTCTTCCCGGACATCGCCGTCACGATGTCCCCTGGCCGTTGCGCCCGGCTGCCCGGCATGTTCTCCACGCACGGCACGAAAGCCGTGACCGGAATCGGCGGCTTCAGTTGCGCGATGGCCCGTATCGCCCCAATCATGGCCGCGCCGCCCGCCATGTCGTACTTCATCTTTTCCATGCCCTCGGCAGGCTTGATGGAAATGCCGCCGGTGTCAAAAGTGACGCCCTTGCCCACCAGCCCCAGGTGCGATTTCGAGGTTGTTTCGGCGGGCCGGTAGCCGATGACGATCAGTGCCGGCGGTTCGGCGCTCCCCTGCGAGACACCCAGCAGGGCCCCCATGCCGAGCGCCTCCATTTGGCTTTGTTCCAGCACTTCGCACAGCAGGCCGTATTCCGCCGCCATCTGCCGGGCTGCGGCAGCCATTTTCGATGGCGGCAGCAGGTTGGCCGGCTCATTCACCAGGTCTCTTGTAAAATTTTGCGCCTCGGCCAGGATCCGTCCACGTTCCGCCGCCACTTCCACACCCTCGCCGGTGCCCACCACGGAAAACTGGTCCAGCGACTTCTTCGGGTCGGCAGTCTTCAGACGGTCCGGCTCGTAATTCCCCAGGATGGCCCCTTCCACCGCGGCCGAAACGTAATCGGTGCCGGAGTGGTCTGGATCCGGCTCAAATGCGACCTTTTTCACCGATTTGCCGCGCAACAGGCGCACTGCGGCGGCAACCAGTTTCCGCAGTTCGGCGGCTGTGAATTTCTCGGGCTTCCCGGCCCCAGCGAGCAGCACGCGGGTTGCGGCCACGCCGGGAACGTGATGCAACAACGTCAATTCCAGGGATTTCCCAGCGATTTCTCCGGAATCCACCAGATCCGCGGCGCCGAAGCGCATCTCTTTGGCGCCTTCGAAAACCGGGACAATGAGAGCATCGGCCTGAACCTCGGCGGCAGGTTGCTTTTCGATTGAGATTTGCATCAGTATCGATTGTCACCGACCCGGACCGCTTCTGCAAACCGGAACCGGCGGAGGCGCACAAAAAATATTAATAATGGAATTTTTCCGCACCTTGCCGCGCCGGCGGGCTCTAAAGGCCTATGTTCCTTCATTTTCAGCAGGTGTATACTCGTTTGTGGTAGACTGAGAGCTGAAAACCTCGGGTGAAGTATTTCCAAAACCTGTAACTGTATGGCCGCGATGAGCGTCCAATAGATGTTAATAGTGGTAAGGCAGCGGCTCCTGTGGGGCTGGGTGGATCAAAATGGCTGATCTGTCGCAATCGAACAATCCGTTAGGCCACGACGCGGACGACCATCTGTCCCGTTTGTTGGTAGACCAGGTTGAGGATCCTTTCTACAAGTCCCTCATCCAAAACATCAAAGACATCATCAACCCGCCCAAGCTTCCACCTCTTGAGCTGACGTCTAAGCCCGTCGCCGTCAAGGACATCTGGGGATTGTACGGGCGGCAGAAGAAGTCGTTTGCGATGTCGATGGGCTTTCAGATTGGCGCCGTTGTGCTGCTTTTCACGGTGCTCTCGGCCAAGCCCGTTCAGGACAAGCTCAAGCAGGTGGCGACGCTCGTGCTTCCCGTCGACCTGATGGACCCCGTCGCGCCTCCGAAAAATCAGGTGATGAAGGGCGGCGGCGGCGGCGGCGACCGCTCGCTGTTGCCGGCGAGCAAGGGCCGGCTCCCCAAAGCTGCGGTACGCGAGTTTGTGCCTCCCCAGGCAGTTCAGGCTAACCTGAACGCAAAGATGACGATGGAGCCTTCCATTCTGGCACCGCCGGACGTGGTTCTTCCCAACGTCAACATGTCGGTTTACGGCGATCCGCTTGGCAAGATCGGACCACCCTCCAACGGCACTGGTTCGGGCGGCGGTATCGGCTCCGGTAAAGGCGGCGGCGTAGGTTCCGGTGAAGGCGGCGGCGTAGGCCCCGGTTCGGGCGGCGGTTTCGGCGGCGGCGTTTTCCGCGTCGGCGGCGGCGTCACGGCTCCGGTCCTGGTTTACAAGAAGGAGCCGGAATACTCCGAAGAAGCCCGCAAGGCCAAGTACCAGGGGACGGTCACGCTGTACGTCGAAGTGGCCCCCAACGGCAAGGCAACGAATATCAAAGTGCTCCACAGCTTGGGCTTGGGCCTGGATGAGAAGGCCATCGAAGCCGTCAAGCAGTGGACCTTTAAGCCGGGACTTAAAGACGGCAAACCCGTCACCGTGGCCGCCAGCATCGAAGTGAACTTCCGGCTGCTGTAAGAAAGAAAGTCGAATTCAGAAGGGCGATCCGGAAACGGGTCGCCCTTTTTGCGTTGGCAGCGATCAAACGCCGCCTTTGCACATATCGCACGGGCAGATGCGCCGCAGGTGGTCATACGAGTAGATGCCGGTGCTGTGACCGTCGCTCCAGTTGATGCGGATGGCGTAGTTCCCTACCGGGTCCACACCCAGCATCTTGAGCGCGGGTTTGTACATCTGAAACGGATTCGCGGAAGGCGCCGGCTCATCCGGTTCGGGCACACGCGGCGGCGTTCCGTGGGCGCCGCTGCAACTCGCACAGGGGCATCGATCGCGCAGGTACTTGAGACCGTACTCGCTGCGGTGCCCATCTTTCCAATCGATCTTGACGCCTTTTGACTTGGAAATGGCAATGTGTTCGGGGTCGGTAGAAAAGGGCATTTGTCAGTTGAAGAGGCGTTCGACGTCGCGCACTCCAGAGAGGCGGCGCATGGCGGAGACCAGCTTTTCCAGTTGCTTCTTATCCTTCACATCCACCGTCATCTCGACGATACCGCCGCCCTGATCGAGATCGGTCTTGGCCTCCAGGCTGCGGATGTTGGTGTTTTCATCGGAGAACACGCTGGTCAACTGGTTGAGCATACCCGGCCGGTCGTCGGTATGCACCACGATGCGGACGGGGAAAGCATCCGCCGTGGCGCGCGCCCATTCCACCTCGATCTTGCGCTCCACATCGTACATCAGGTTCTGCACATTGGGGCACATGCGGGAATGCACCGCAACGCCCTTGCCGCGTGTCACATAACCCACGATGGCCTCGCCGCGGATGGGGTTGCAACACTTGGCGCGATATACCATCAGATCGTCCGCACCCTGCACCTTAATGACGTCGGCGCCGTCGGTGGGCCTTCCAGGAACGCCCGCCGGCGTGGCCGGTTCCGCTGCTGGCTTGGTATCGGGCTCCTCTTTGACAACCTCGGGAGCCACCTTTGTCAGCACCTGGCGCGCCGAAAACTTGCCGTACCCGAGCGCGGCGTACAGGTCTTCCATCTTGCTGTACCCGTAATCGGAGGCGACCTGCTCCAGATCGCTCTTGGCGACCTTGCCCATCTGCACGCCCAGACGCCGCGCCTCTTTTTCGAGATACTTCTCCCCGATCTCGATGGCCTTGATGCGCTCGCTGGCATTGATGACGTGCTTGATCTTGTTGCGCGCGCGCGTGGTCTTGACGAAGGCCAGCCAGTCTTTGCTGGGTTGATGACCGGGCTGCGTCATGATCTCCACAATGTCGCCATTGCGCAGCGTGGAGCGGAGCGGCACGATGCGGCCGTTCACCTTGGCGCCCACGCAAGTCGCGCCAACGTCGGAGTGGATGGCGTAGGCGAAATCGATCGGCGTAGCGTCGCGCGGCAGCACAATCACCTTGCCGCGCGGGGTGAAGGTGTAAGCCTCTTCGGGGTATAGGTCCACCTTGAGCGTGGACATGAACTCGCCGGGATCCTGCACGTCACGCTGCCACTCCACCAGGTGGCGCAGCCAGGCGATGCGCTGATCGTCCGCCGCCGGTCCCTTGCGCCCCTCTTTATACTTCCAGTGCGCCGCGATGCCCTCTTCGGCGATGCGGTGCATCTCTTCGGTGCGGATCTGGACCTCGAACGTCTGGCCATGCGGTCCCACTACTGAGGTGTGCAAAGATTGGTAGAGGTTGGGCCGCGGGATGGCGATGAAGTCCTTGATTCTTCCCGGAATGGGCCGCCAATGATTGTGGATCACGCCCAGCGCCGCGTAGCAGTTCTTCACCGAATCGGTGATGATGCGGAGGGCCATCAGGTCGTAGACCTGGTCCACCATAATCTTCTGGCGGCGCAGTTTCTGGAAGACCGAGTAAGGACGTTTGACGCGGCCATCGATGCGCGCCGGAATGCCTTCGCGCCGCAACTCCAACTCTACTGTCTGCCGGATCTCTTCGAGGAACTCTTCATTGGAGTGGCGGCGGCTTTCGATGGCGGCCAGAATCTCCTGGTAAGAATCCGGTTCCAGGTGCTGGAACGCGAGATCTTCCAGTTCCCCGCGCATCTTTCCCATACCGAGCCGATGGGCGATGGGCGCGTAGATCTCGATAGTCTCGCGCGCGATCCGTTCACGCCGCTCGGCGCTCAGGTATCCCAGCGTCCGCATGTTGTGCATGCGGTCGGCCAGCTTGACCATGATGACCCGGATATCCTCCACCATGGCCAGTAGCATCTTGCGGAAGCTCTCGGCCTGCCGCTCTTCGGCGGAGAAAAAATCCAACTTGGTCAGCTTGGTGACGCCGTCTACGCAGCGCGCCACTTCGTCGCCGAACTCTTTGCGCACCTGGTCGGTGGTGACGCTGGTGTCTTCCACTACGTCGTGTAGGAGGCCAGTCTCCATAGCCACAACGTCCATGCGCATATCGGCCAGGATATGGGCCACCATGACGGGATGCACCATGTACGGCTCGCCGGAATCCCGGGTCTGGCCGTCGTGATATTTCCGGGCGAACTGAAAGGCCTTTTCGAGGGGCGCAAAATCGTCCTTGGGCCGGTATTCGCGGACCTTGGCCTCCAACTCGTGATACAACTGTTCCACCGGATCGTGTGGCGGCAGAACGGGTGCAGATTCGGAAACGCTCGGGGTTTCGGCGGGCACTCTACTTCGATTGTATCAGGGGCGGGGTTGGAAAATGGGGGTTGGGGTTTGCCAACACAACCGGCGATTAGATGGCCGGCGTTACCAAAACAAAGGGCCGGGGGTTTGCGCCCGGCCCTNNTACCGCCGCCGGCCTTCTTTTCCTTCTCTTCAGCCTTCTTCTTCTTGGTGGCCAGTGCTTTCTGAACCCAGTCATCGGCGACCTTGGTCTGCTGTTCGTAGCCGGCCTTGTCGTCGGCGAGATCCGCGCGTTCGCGAATCAGAAGGTTCTCATACGCCATGGCATCGTCGTAGTCCGGGTTGATCTTCAAAGCCTGGTCCAGGGACTTCAGACCGTTTTCGATGATCGGACCGTACTGCGCCTTCAGCTCTTCCTTCACCTTCTTGTCTTTGATGGGACCCGGATCTTCCTGCTTCATGCCGAGTTTGGCGCGGGAGGTGCCGTACACCGGATACCATTTCGACCAGGCGATGAACCCGATGCTGTAATACGCATCGGCGTTGTTGGGGTCCACCACCGTCAGCTTTTCATACCACTTCTGCGCTTCGTCGAACTGTTTCTGGTTGAGATACAGCGAAGCGACGGAAGCGATGGCCACGGTGTTCTTGGGGTCCAGATCGAGAACCTTAAGGAACTGGTCGTGGGCTGCCGTGGCAAACTGCTTGTTCTCCGGGGATTCAGCGCCCGGAATATATTGCTGCATGTACGCGGTCGCCAGGTACAGGCGGGCCGTGGGGAAGTTCGGATCCAAATCCACCGCGGTCTTGAAGTGCTCGACTGCTTCCGGGTACTGGGCGTTCTTAAAGGCGGCCACGCCCTTGTTGAGCTGATCGCGCGCTTTCAACTGCGTGCAGCTCGTGCCCAAAATCGCCAACGCGACTACGGACAGGATCAGTATTGCTTTGCGCATGGTTTCGGAAAGCCTCCTATTGTCCCAGATCCTTAAACGGCATCAGTCCGACTTTGTCGATGCCGGCGCCATGCGCGAGGTCGATTGCCTTGGCGACCCACTGAAATTCCAGAGTGGGATCACCCTTGACGAACACGACCCGCTCGGCGCGCGTCTTGAAGATGTCTTCCAGACGGCCCTGTAGCTTTTCCCAGTCGTCGGTTTCGCCATTGATCATGACCGTATGGTTACCGTCGATGGTAATCACAACCGTACGAGTGTCGGACTGGTTGGCTTGCTGTCCGGGCGGCGGTGGCTGCGGAACCAGCGCCTCCAACCCCTTCGGCGTGAGAGGCACAATCACCATAAAGATGATGATGAGCACCAGCAACACGTCGATCATCGGCGTCATATTCATGTCGCACTTGGGACCAGCATTAGCCCCGCCAACTGCCATTGACATAAGAATTACTCCTTCTAAGAACCTTTAAATCTATTGGCCGGCCGGCGCTGCAACGCCACCTTCGGGCATTTTACCCTTTTCCTGCATCTGTTCGGTGAGAAGACCGACGTTATCCACGCCAGCCGCTTGCAGGTTCTGCACGACTTCCAGCACCACTTNNATCGAGCCGGTTGGTAAGCAGGTCCTTCACCTTCGGGGCCAGATCGTCCGCCGGCATCTGGGTGCTGTTCAAATAAACCTTGCCATCGCGGGTCACACCGATCGTCACGGCATCGCTCTTGTCCTGCGCGGGCATGGCAATCGGATTCTTGGTTTTCGCCAAGTCCACACTGACACCCTTGGACAACATGGGCGTGATGACCATGAAGATGATGAGCAGCACCAGCATCACGTCCACCATAGGAGTGACGTTGATATCGGCGAGCGTGCTCGCTTCTTTACGCTTTTTCATTTCCGTCATACTATATCTCCCCGGGACTCGGCAGGAGCCGGGAGCCCCTTGCGGGAGCCCCCGGTTGAATCAACTCGCCGGATCCTTAAACCAGACTACTTGCGGGCGCCGGCGCCACGCTGGGAACGCTTCAAGAAGTAGTCGATCAACTCGGAACTGGAGTTACCCATTTCCACGTCGAAGGCTTCGATCTTGTTGGTGAAGTAGTTGTACATCCAGACCGCCGGGATGGCCACGAACAGACCGATAGCGGTGGTCACGAGGGCTTCCGAAATACCGCCAGCCACCGCGCCCAGACCAGTGGACTTTTCGGTCGAAATGCCTTTGAAACCAGTGGACTTTTCGGTCGAAATGCCTTTGAACGCGTTGATGATGCCGGCGACCGTTCCGAACAGACCCACGAACGGGGCGGTGGAACCGATCGTCGCCAAGCCGCTGACACCACGCTTCAGTTCGGCGTGAACGATGGCGTCAGCGCGTTCGAGGGCGCGCTTGGATGCCTCGATCTCTTCGCCCGGGATCTCCGAGCTGATCTGATGTGCCTGGAATTCCTGCAGACCGGCCACCACGACCTTAGCAAGGTGGCTCTTCTTGTAGCGGTCGGCAATCTTCACGGCCTCGTCCAATTTGCCTTCGCGCAATGCGCCGGCCACGGCCGGAGCGAATTGGCGCGACTGCTTACGGGCAGCGTTATAAGCCATAATGCGGTCGATCATGACGCCGATCGAATACGCCGACATGATGAACAGCAGGATGACAACCGCCCTGGCGAGTGTTCCCATCTGTGCCCACAGGTGTACCGGATCCCAGCCGACTCCGCTGTTGTCCTGGAGCAAATAAAGCGACCATACGTGCAATTGCAATAACATTCTGTTCTCTCTCCTGCGAGTTGATTTGTGTTACTTCTATTCCGACGTCCGAACAGGACCTTCGGGTTACTGGCTCAACGTGAAGTTCACGTCGATTTGAGTGACCACCTCGACCGGCTCCCCGTTGAGGAGGGTCGGAGCGTATACCCACTGTCTCACCGCATCCATGGCGGATTGGATCAGCAGCGGGTGGCCGCTGATCACTTTTAGATCTTGAATGGTACCGTCCTTGGCAATGACCGCATTCAGGTGCACGACACCGGAAATGCGCGCCTGCTTGGCCAAAGGAGGATACACAGGACGAGGCTGCCGGATCAGCTTAGCCTGCTGCACATTGCCGCCCACGCGGATTCTTTGCGGGGTGGCCGGCTTCTCTTCTTTCTTAGCCGGAGGCGGAGGCGGAGGCGGAGCAGCCGAGGNNNCGGAGCAGCCGAGGGCACCGATCCGATAATGCCGCCGAGCACGCCGCCCGGAGTTCCACCGGCGACGCCGCCGGGCACGCCGCCCACAACACCAGCTACGCCGGAGGAGGGTGGTGGCAATTCTTCTTCCGTGATCTTGGCAATCTCTTTGGGGACAACTTTGGGCGCCATCAACTTGCCGGCATCAAACTGGCGGGGGATGACCTTCACGTGGACCGTGGGGGCTGCCGGGGGAGGCGGGGGAGGAGGG
>OKRF01000126.1:0-7834 GCA_900290315.1 Candidatus Sulfopaludibacter sp. SbA3
GCTAGGATTCTCTCGATTGGCCGGTGCTTTAAGAAATCCCTCACTTCTATGTCGCGCACCCGGCGGCGGTTCGCGCCAGCACAGGATTCCCGGACTCTGGTAGACTCACTCTAGACGCGTGCAGGACGCGTCCTGTCCGCGGAAAGGGNNGGCATACGAAGGAGGCAGTCTTGCATCTCGATCAACAGAAGAAGCAGGCCCGCGAACTGTTGCGGGCGATCCGGGCCGGAAATGAAGACGCGGTCTCCCGCCTGCGCCGCCAGCATAGCCGCTGGGCGGCGGTGGACGACGTAACCATCCGTCAACTGGCCGCGCTGCACGATGCGCAGTTCGTCCTGGCTCGGGAACAGGGGTTCGCCAGTTGGCCCAAGTTGAAGGCCTACGCTGAGCCGTCATCGGGTTCGCGGCACTCGCGTTTGTTCGTCGCCGATGTGGCGTGGATCGCGGAGCGGGTCCATGGCCTGGTGCGAACGCGCCAGTCGGCCGGCCCGGCAGCGTTGGAACAGATTCGTGAATGGCATCCGCGCTTTGCGGATTGCACGGACGAGGAGATTCGACAGGCTCGATTCACCGAGGAGGACGCCAAGTTGGTCTACGCGCGGGAGCACGGGTTCGAGACCTGGGACGACCTGACCAACCGGGTGAATCGATTGGCATCGGGATCGCAGACCGCAACCACGGAACCGTTCATGGCGGCCTTCAGCGCCTTGCAGTCTGCTGACGTTGCCGGCTTCCAAGCGTTGTTGCGCGCGAATCCCCGCCTGGCGAATGAGCGCGGGACGAATGGCAACACGCTGCTGAATCTCGCGGTCAGCTTCGCCGGCAGGAGGGAGTGGAACGGCGGTGTGTCTGCGATAGAGGCACTGCTGGCGGCAGGTGCAGGCGTGAATGATGCCAACGACCGCGGCTGGACGCCGCTTCATCAAGCCGCATACTCGAACAAACCGGAGATTGCCGTCATCTTGCTTGCGAAAGACGCGGCTCTGGATGCGGAAGCGCATGGCTCAGGCGGCACACCCTTGGTCGTCGCGCTGTTCTGGGGGCATCGCGAGGCCGCCGATTTGCTGGGCCGCCATGCAGTGGCGCCAGGCAATCTTCGCACTGCGGCGGGGCTTGGCATCCCCGAATTGGTGGAGGCTTGCTTTACCGGGAAACGCACCCTCACGCCCGAAGCCGGGGCTGCCCGAGGCTTCTATCGCCCGCATAGCGGGTTCCCGGACTGGCAGCCCTCGACTGATCCGCAGGAGGTGGTCGACGAAGCCCTGGTATGGGCGTGCAAAAGCAACCGCCTCAGCGTGCTGGAGCGCCTCGTACGAGCCGGTGCGCGGCTGAAAGCCGATCCATATCGGGGCACTCCGCTGATTTGGGCCGCGGCATGCAACCGCACAGAGGCTGCCGCGTGGTTGTTGGACCATGGCGCCGACGTCAATCAGCAGGGTACTTTCGGCGGGTTGACGCACGGTCAAGGCATCACCGCGCTCCACATTGCCGCTCAAAGTGGACACATGCCGATGGTGAAGGTTCTCATTGAACGCGGCGCCGATCGATCTATCAAAGACGATCTTCACCACGGAACACCCGAAGGCTGGGCGGCACACTCTGGGCAGACCGAGGTGCGAGACTACCTGCGCTCGCTTGGGTTGTAGGCTGGGGCTTGCCTCTCTCGAACACGTCGCGCTACGGGAACGCTATTACTTGGGAATCAGATAGCCTTTGCGCGCCAGAACGATTCCGTTGGGATAGCGCAGTTTGGCGGGGTCTGCCAGTTCCACGGTGACTTTGCGAGCGGTACCGGCTTTGCCCGCGGGCGTCGCGTAGAAGATGCTGTAGCGCTTGCGCATGCGGCGCACCATCTCGCGAAAGGCGTGGCCGGGGTCGTTGGCGTCCACTGCCTCGCCGCCGGTTTTTTCGGCCGCGCCCAGCATGCTCTCGCAGGAGCCGAGCGTGGGAAAGTTGGTCGCCACGATCGGCGCGGTCGGCACAATCAGGCCGCAGACCAGGATGTCCGACTGCCAGAGATGATCCACCACTTTCTTTTCGCTGGCGGAACACTGGCCGTCGTTGTCGGTGAAGATCAGGATGGCGTGGCGGCGGTGCTCGTCGGCGTTGCGGGCGAAGTATTGGGCCGCCTCGTCGATGGCTTTGAGGATGAACGTGCCGCCGCCGAAGCGCACATCCACGATATCTCCTACCTTCTGCACGACCTCGTCCAGATTCTCGTTGAAGGGCGCCAGAAGGCGGGCAGTCGTGTTGAAATCGGCCACCGCGACCCGGTCGCCTTTGCGCAACTCGGCGAGCGCGGTGTGGGCCGACACGGCCAGGCGGCGCACGGCCGGCAGCATGCTGCCGCTGACATCGAAGAGCAGCATCAGGTCCAGGGGATCCTCGTCCTGGGACACGTAGAGGATGCACTGCAACTGGCCGTTGTCGTGGACGGCGAAATCGTCCTTGCCCAGTCCTTCGATGAGGCCGGCGCCCTGGGTGACCTGGGCGTCGATGCGGACCAGGGAGACGCCGGTGCGGAAGATGGGATCCTGCGCCGCGCTGGTTACCGGGAGAAGGACAGCCAGAAAGATCAGGGAAGGGCGCACTGGGGACATTTTGTCATAAACGAATGGGAAGCGGCCACCCGCGTGGATGGCCGCATCGTTCGTACAAGACCAAAATGCGCTTCGCTCAACTCCCTTTATTTTGTGGCCGGCGCGGACGGCATATCCATACTGTCCGGACAGGAGATTTCGGCGCCGGGTGATAATTGGAACAGTGCCCGGGCGCGTCGCTTTCCAATTTCCCAATTTCCGGTACTTCATGACCGCGCGATTCCTGATCACCTCGGCTACAGAGATGCAAGCAGTGGCGGTCGGTTGGCAGGTGTATGGCATGACGCACCGCCCTCTGGATCTGGGACTGGTGGGTCTGGCGCAGTTTCTTCCCGGCATCTTTCTATTCCTCCTGGCGGGCCACGCGGCCGACCGCATTGCCCGGCAGCGCATTCTGCAGACATGCTACGTGGGCTTTGCTGTGTGCTCGCTTTCGCTGCTGGCGCTGGCCGCCGGCAGGCTTGCCGCGCCGGGACCCATTTACGCGGTGTTGTTGGGCAACGGGGTGGTGCGCGCGTTCAACGGTCCGGCGGGCCAGGCATTCCTGCCGCTGCTGGTGCCGGAAGAGCATTTTCAAAACGCGGTGGCCTGGAGTTCCAGCGTGTTCATGAGCGCCACCATCCTGGGACCGATGATCGGCGGATTGTTATATGGGTTCACCGGCAACCCCATGCCGGTGTACGGCTGTTCGGCCTTGTTCACACTGGCAGGCCTGGTGCTGGTCTCGGGGCTGCGGATTCCCCGCGCGGAGCGGCCACGCAAGGCTGCTACGGTGGAGATGGTGCTGGGCGGCCTGCACTACATCTGGCAGAACAAACTCATTCTGGGAGCGATCTCGTTGGACTTATTCGCCGTGCTGTTAGGCGGCGCGGTTGCGCTGCTGCCGGTGTATGCCCGGGAGATTTTGAGGGTGGGCAGCACCGGTCTGGGGATTCTGCGCGGCGCGCCGGGCATCGGCGCGCTGGTGACTTCCATCGCGGTAGCGCACTGGCCGCTGCGGCGGCATGCCGGAACGGCGATGCTGTGGTGCGTGGCCGGCTTCGGAGTTTTCACAATTGTCTTCGGGATTTCGCGCCACGTAGTGTTGTCGCTGGCTGCGCTAGTGATGGTAGGCGCCTGCGACATGGTGAGCGTAATTGTGCGCCACACCATGGTGCAGTTGCACACGCCGGACGAAATGCGCGGGCGGGTGAGCGCGGTGAACATGCTGTTCGTGGGGGCCTCTAACGAAGTGGGGCAATTCGAAAGTGGGATCACCGCGCAATGGTTCGGCACGGTGCCGGCGGTGGTGCTGGGCGGGCTCGGCACAATCTTCGTAGTGGCGCTGTGGTCGAGGATGTTCCCGGCTTTGCGGGAGATCGATAAGGTGTGACGGGTTTAGCTCCTCGATCAGCTTGGCCGTTCGATCTTCGAAATCCCGAGCCGAGTGTCCGCCGCAAACGGTGCCAGGCTCGAAAATCGCCGCCTTTTGGCGAATCTTCGTGCCTGGCTCGAGTTTGCCCCTTCGCGAGATGCCGACGCCTTGAGGCTTCGCCTCATGACCGGCCCTCTCGAAAATGCCCGCATAGCTTGAAGAAGACAGACGACAAGAAACGATCGTCTGTCCCACGGGGCTAACGAATTTTCATCTGGGCCTTCCTCGTGGCGCGATATCATCGAGGAAAGCGCGATGCTGTTGCTTCTACTTTTTCTCCTCGGCGCCCAGGACATCCCGGCAGTGGAATCATCCATCTCCGGAACCGTCACAGACACGATGAGCGGGGCGCGTCTTGCCAAAGTGCAGGTGCTCGCCGAGCCGTCCGATCGCCGCCTGCCCCAGGCCAGCACCACGACCGATGAGAAAGGCGCCTTCGCCCTGGTTCGCCTGCCGCCTGGGGAGTATCGGCTGATGGGGATTCGCAACGGCTACCTGGAGACTTACTACGGCGCCCGGCGCGCCGGCAGCCAGGGAATATTGATCACTCTGGGGGCGGGCCAGGATCAGAAGGATCTGAAACTCAAACTGCTGCCCTCTGCCGTGATCGCCGGAACTGTGCGCGATCCGGAAGGGGAGCCGCTGGCGGAAGCACGCATCGCGCTGATCGCCGTCAGTTACCGGAATGGCATCCGCGAGTTGCGGGCCACCGGGCAGTACGCCGACACCGACGATCTCGGCCAATATCGCATCCCCAACGTCCGTCCGGGCAATTACTACGTACGCGCGGGTCTGGAGCCGCCTGACCACTGGCGCCTCCCCGTGGATCACTCCCCCAAAGACAGGCCTGCACCGGAAGTGCTGATCCCGGCCTTTCATCCCTCTGCACCCGATCTTGCCGGCGCCCGCAAAATCGAAGTGGCCGCCGGAGAGCGCTTCACGGGTGCTGATGTGACCCTCGTCCGCAGCAGGCTGTTTCGCGTTCGCATGAAGATCAAGGCGCCGGAAGGCGTCGAGTTCGGCGTTAGTCTGTGGCCCCGCCCCGACTTCAAGGATGGGCTGGGCCCGCATCCGCCTTCGAACTGTAAGGCGGGCGTCTGCGAGTTCACCGCCGTCCCGTCAGGCTCTTATACGGCAACTGCCTCCTCGGGGGGATCGCGCAAGATGACGTTGGATGAACTCTTCTCCAACAGTACGCAAGTTTCCGTCAGCGTTCCCGTCGACGTAGCCGGCGCCGATGTGGACGGCGTGTTCCTGGCGTTGAGCGCGGGCGCCGAAATCACGGGGCATGTCGCCATTTCCGGCGAGGAACACCCCGATCTCAGCAGCGTCCAGGTGACCTTCGTCGATGCGGAGGCTGCGGACCATGATGCCCGCGTCTCCGATGATGGTTCCTTCTCCGCGCGCCTCTCGCCAGGGTATTACGAAGTGCAGGTGCACACGGGCAGCGATCTTGTGCCAAAGAGTATTCGCTCGGAGGATACCGATGTCCTGCAGGAAGGCTTCACCGTGTCCCGCCCGGGCAAAGTGCCGATTGCGGCCGTGCTGTCCCGCGATGGTGCTGCCGTGGACGGCATCGTGCAGGATAAGGACGACCAGCCCGTCCCCGGCGCCACCGTGGTCCTGATCCCCGATGCCAAACTGCGCTTCCGCCATGACCTGTATCAGCAGACCAATACCGATCAATCCGGAAGATACCACTTCCAATCGATTTCCCCAGGCGACTACAAGCTGTTCGTCTGGGACGACGTCGAAGACGGCATCTGGTTCGATCCCGATTTCCTAAAGAGTGCCGAAGCGCTCGGACAGGCCGTTACGATTGGAGCCAGGAGTCATCAGGCTGCCAATCTGCCCCTGCCGCCCGCCGGGAAGTAGGCCCCCATTTTCGCCATCGATAGCCGTATGCCAGGTTCAGCGGCAATGTCCACCACAGTTGAACCGGCGACCGGGAGAGCCGCTTCGCCGTGCTGGAAAGGGAATAGAAACGCTCGTTCGCATAGCGAAAGCCGGCCAGCAGTTCGGCCGCGCTCATTCCCTTGGGCCGATAGACCACATCGTCCCGGCTGTTATATTTGCGCCAGTCTCTGGTTAAGATACGCCCCTCGGCTTCCATCCTCCGAAATAGCGGCGTACCCGGAAAGGGCGTGAGTATGTTGAAGGTCGCGTTCTGGACGCCTGCCCTTTCCAGAAAATCAAGGGTGTTCTCAAATATCTCCGGCGTATCGTGATCGAATCCAAAAACGATCCCCGCTTGCACCGCAATCCCATGCGCATGGATGCGTTCGATAATCTCTAAGTACTCCTCCGTCCGGTTGAAGCTCTTATTTACTTCGGTCATGCTCTGCTGGGAGATCGACTCCAGCCCCAGGAACAGTTGCTTACATCCGCTGTGAGCTGCCGCCTCGAGGAATTCGTCATCCCGGCCGGCGTGGATGCTCGCCTGGCTGCTCCACCACTTTCGATAAGGGGCGATCGCGCGGAAGAGCTTCTTCGCATACTCCATATCGCCGGCAATGTTATCGTCCCAAAAGATAATTACGTTTCCACGGAAAGATGTGTATTCTGCCGCCACCTCCTCTATCGGCCGCTTGCGCAGTTTATGGCGATACATTACGGCGACGGTGCAGAAATCACATTGGCCGGGACATCCCCGCGTGGCGAATAGAACTCCACTGGCATAGTCTCGCCGATGAAATAGTGCCTTGCGGGCCTGGGGAGTAGTTTCGATAGACGGAGTGCTTGTATGTCGATACTCGCGAAGGTAAGGTCCAGCTTCAAAACCCTGCAGAAAGTCTTCCCACAGCCCCTCCGCCTCCCCGACAAAGATCACATCGGCATGGCGGCTTGCCTCTTCAGGCAGCAGCGTGACGTGAGGGCCACCCATGACGACACAGATGCCTCGCGGCCGAAAACGCCCGGCAATCTCATACGCGTGAAACGCGCTGGGTGTGTGAAAAGTAATTGCAACGACGTCTACCTGGACGTTCCAGTCAATCTCTTCGGCCTCTTCATCCACGTGAATCACATCCCAACCCTCAGGAACTCTGGAGGCCAGATAGGGCATGGTAATTTGCTGAAAGTTGAGAACCCGCGTCCTCCGCACCCCGCGAATTTCGGGCGAAGACGCGGTGATCAAAAGGAGGCGTGGCATGGAACCCAATTCCAATAGAACACAGAGCAGCGCCAGCGGGGCGTGCGGCGCTTCAGCCGGCCGCTCAATTCAACTCGAAGTCCACAGTCCGCGCCACAGTCTGGCCGCTGCCGGCGTGCCCGGCAAGCACCTCCAGGCGGTACTCTCCTGCGGGCAACTGCGCCAGGGGCAGCCGTGTCGCGAAGGGCACCACAGGATTGCCCGGCCTCACGTAGTTGGCCACGCCGGCCATTCCCGTGTCCTGCCGCACCTCGCCCGATTGGCGATCGAGCACGCGATACTCCATGGTCAGACCGGCGCCTCCGAGGGCCGGATCGTAGACTTCCGTATAAAAATACAGCGGTGCAGAGCGCTGGAACCGGCTCGTCGCGGCCGGCACAAAGCGCCTCCCAAGGGCCACCAGCGGCGTGCGCCCTTCCAGGATCGGACCACCAACCGGGGAGGCCGGATCGACAGCCTGAGCCTCGGTGCTGAACGCGATGCCGCCCATTCCGAAACTCGCCGCAGTCCACGGCGGCACGTCCAGCGGCATCTCCACTTTGCCGGCGGCATCGGGACCAACGCCAACCGCCATCTGGAAACGATACTGACCCGCGGCTACCGTGAACTGGTGCTCGTAGTGGTAGGGTGCGCCCGTAAATGCGTCCGCGCGCTGCTGATCTTCGGCGT
>OKRF01000126.1:7844-8257 GCA_900290315.1 Candidatus Sulfopaludibacter sp. SbA3
ACCTCGTAGTGGTAGGGTGCGCCCGTAAATGCGTCCGCGCGCTGCTGATCTTCGGCGTCGATCTTCACCGTGTCGGCGAAGCGCGCCGCCGTCCCTCCATCAGCCCGGGACGCGGTTCCCACCAGGTCGATCTCGCCATGCAATCCCGCGCGGTCCTTTTGGAACTTCATGCCCCGCGGCACCACTTCCAGCGTTAAGTGCACGCTCGCCCGATTGCTTCCGGTGTAGAAGTAGGGCAGTTGCATGCTGGCGCCGAGTGCTCCACGGCCCGCGCCGGCTGTACGGGATTCCAGCCCCTCTCCCGCGATTCTTCCAGCCACCAGGTCGACAGGCCGCTCCGTGCAGTACTCGTTCCTCGCCCTGGCGCCCAGTCCGCGGATGTTCATCTTCACCCGCAGCGTGTGACAACTTCC
>OKRF01000146.1:0-7600 GCA_900290315.1 Candidatus Sulfopaludibacter sp. SbA3
TACCCCACCACGCTGAGCGTTGGCGCGGTGACGCTCTCGGGTCCGGGACTCGGCTCCATGACTCTGCAGCCGCAGAATCAGAACGGCGTCACTGTATATCAGGGCACCGCACCGATCTCCGGCGGCAGCTATCAGGTCTCGGTAGGAGCCACCAGCGCCGCGGCGCAAATTCCCGCGCCCATCACCATGACCACCAACCTGACGCCCGGCACGAAAGTGAGCAGCACCCTGGCACTCGATTGGACCGGCGGCGATAGTGCGAGCGTGGTGACGGCCGAGTTCATCGTCCGCGGAGCGATTGCCTTCGATTACACGCAAACCGTGCCGGCCGCGCAGGGACACTTTCAGTTCCCCGGCGTCACGCCTGTGCAGTTCTCGCCGGGCATGCCCTTCCCGCAGGGCGATGTGGAAATCAGGGTGACGCAGCAACCCGCGGTGTCTCGCCCCAACCCCTTCAGCATGCCCGGCGTGTCGTTAGGCGGCCAGCAGACCTGGAACTACGTTTTCGATTATGCCGGTCTGACGAATCAATAACTCACTTGCATTACCATAGAAGTTGAATCCCGTGAAAACGCCCCCTACCCACTGGCCCCAGGTTTACTTGTGCGTATTCCTGACCACCATGGCGACCCTTCTGCTGGAACTGTCGCTGACCCGCATCTTCTCCGTGGTCTTCTATTACCACCTGGTCTTCCTGGCCATCTCGATCGCGCTTTTCGGTTTGGGACTGGGTGGCGTGTTTTCGTACGTTGTGGCGGGATGGAAAGAGCCGCTGTTCATCAAGCTGGGGCGGCTGAGCGCCCTCAATTGCTTCCTGGTGGTTGGGGCGCTGGTGGCCATCATCCTGCAAAAGAACGAGCTCACCAGTTGGAACCTGGCGATGGTCTACTTCACCACGGCGCTGCCCTTTTTTGTTTCCGGAGCCATTGTCTCGTTGGCCATCAGCGAGACCATCGAGAACGTCAGCCGGGTCTATTTTTACGATCTATTGGGCGCCGCGGCGGGGTGCCTGCTGCTGATCAGACTGCTGGACCTGTTCGGCGGACCCAACACCGTGATTGCGGTGGCCGTGATTTTCGCGGCAGCCGCGGCGGTTTGGTACAGCATGGCCGATTCGGTGGGCGGCCGCGCCGCCTGCGTCACCCTGGCACTGATCCTGGTGGCGCTGATAACGGCCAACCAGTATCATCCCATCGTCGATATCAGGTATGCCAAGGGCAAGGCCATTGCCGACGTCTACACGCGATGGAACACCTTCTCGCGCATCGGCGTCCGCGATTTGAAGAAGGAGGGGCGCTACGAGATCGTAATCGATGGCGACGCTTCCACGGCGATTTTTCCGAATCGCGATTTTCAGCAGGGCAGCGACACCTTCGATTTCGACCATCTTACTCCGGAGGTCCACCACCAGTTGCTGGAGCAGGGGCCGGCATTGCCGTACGTGGTCCGCCCGCGCGCCAAGACGCTGATTATCGGCCCCGGCGGCGGGTGGGACGTGGCGCGCGCCCTGGCCTCGGGCAGCCACGACATCACCGGCGTGGAGATCAACCCGATCATCGCCGAAACCGTCATGCAGGAGCGATACAAGGCCGCGAGCCGGGGGCTCTATTTGCGTCCCGACGTCCATATACAGATCGTAGACGGCCGCGCGTTCGTGCGGCGCAGTTCCGAGAAGTACCAGATTCTGCAGGCGACGCTGGTGGACACCTGGGCCTCTACCGCCGCCGGCGCCGCAGCGCTCTCCGAGAACAACCTGTACACCGTGGATGCCTTCCGCGACTACCTGCAGCATCTTACCAGCGACGGCATGATCGCGATTACCCGCTGGGGCTTCGATCCGCCGCGCGAATCGTTGCGGCTGATGTCGCTGGCTCGCGAGGCGCTGCGGCAGATTGGCGAAAACGAAGCGTGGCGTCACGTGATGGTGGGCCGCGAAGGCAGTACGGAGGGTTTCGGCGCCCGGGACACTGTGTTGATTTCGCGCCAGCCGTTCCCGCAGGAAGATATTGAACGAGCCCAGGGCCTGTTCCATGCGGCCGGGATGCAGGCCATTTACCTGCCGGGCGTGGAGGTGCACAACCCCTTCTACGAACTGCTGCACACCGCCAATCCCGAAGAGTTCGAGCGCACCTACACCTTCGACATCACGCCGGTGACGGACAACCGGCCTTTCTTCTTCTACACGGTGCAGCCGCGCGATCTGCTGGAGTTCGTTAAGCACGCCTCGCACGAATCGGAAGACTACAAGATCAACAGGGCCGTGCCCCTGCTCTTCAACCTGATGGCCGTGAGCCTGCTCGCCACCCTGCTGGTGCTGCTGGCGCCGCCGCTGGTGCTGGGCACGCGCTTGCCCAAACACCGCGGAGTGATGGGATTCCTGCTCTACTTCCTGTTCATCGGCACGGGATACATTCTGATCGAAGTGGGGCTGATCCAGAAATTCGTGCTGTTTTTGGAGCATCCTGTTTACGCCCTGGCGGTGGTGATCTTCTCTATGCTGGTTTCGAGCGGGCTGGGCAGCTTCGCCAGCCGCACGCTGGTGGGCAAGCAGGAAGGCCGGCTCATCAAGACGCTTGGTTGTGTGGCCCTGCTGGGCTCGCTGTTGGCGCTGGTGCTGTCCTCGCTGCTCACTACGCTGGTGGGATTGCCACTGCCGCTCAAGATCGCCATGACCGTGGTATTGATTGCGCCTCTGGGCTTCGTGATGGGCATGCCTTTCCCCACCGGCTTGCAGCGCCTGGAAGAGTGGCATGCGCCATCGGTGCGATGGGCCTGGAGCTTGAATGCGGCATCCAGCGTGCTCGGGTCGGTGGGCGCGCTATTCTGCTCCATTTACCTGGGGCTCACGCAGACGCTGATTATCGGCGGCCTTTTCTATCTGGCCGCGCTGGGCGTGGTGGCGCGCGTGCGCATCAACGCGGAAGCATCGCCGCAGCCGGGCGCGGGCCGGGTGGTGCTGGCGAAGTAGCATGCAGCCCAACGTGCGGTTGGCGATCCTGGCGGCGCTGGCGCTGCTGCTGGTGGCCTGCTTCTCGTCCCCGTTTCAGGACGACGATGCCTGGTGGCTGCTCACGACCGGGCAGTACATCGTGCACAACCACAAACTGCCGGTGCCCGATCCATTCGCGTTCACCACCTACATCGGAAAGCCCGAGCCCACGCGGAATTTCCAGCTCACGCACCAGTGGCTGGCGGACGCGATGCTGTACCTGGCCTATGCGGCAGGCGGATTCCCTGTGGTGGTGTGGCTGCGCGCGGTGCTGATGGCCGCGGCGTGCGGACTGGCGGGCCTGGTGGCGCGGCGGAGGTCCGGGAACTTCTTCGCCGCCGTGGCTGCCGTGTTGATCTGCGCGGCCATTGCCTATCGCTTCGCCGGCGACCAGCCCGCCATCGTCACGTTCTTCGGCGTTGCCGCGGCCATGGCGATGGCGGAAGACCGGCGATGGCGCTGGGCGGTGCCGCTGCTGTTCCTGATTTGGGCAAACTGCGACGATGGGTTCTGGCTGGGATGGATCGCGCTGGCGTTTTGCTGCGTGGAAGCGCGGCGCCGGCAAATGTGGATCGTTGCGGCGCTGTCGGTGCTCGCTTGCGGCATAAATCCCAATGGTTTTTATTGGTCGGCGCTACCGCTGTGGCCCGCTGCGCCTTTGGTGGCTCTGGCGGCGGGATACATCCGCTCCCTCACGGTCGCGGCTCGGATCAGAGCCGCGCGCGTCAGCAAGCGGTTTTTGCAGTGGGCCTTGGCCGCTGCGATTATGGCTGTGGCCGCGCTGCCCGTCTGGCAGAAGCGGGCGTTTCAGTTCTCCGCATGGGAGGCCACGCGGCCTCTGGGCGCCGTGAAGTTTCTCACAGCGCACCACACCGGCGGCCTCCTCTTCAATACCGAGGAAGATGGCGGCTACCTGATGTGGCATCTGTGGCCCCGGGCGCGGGTTTTCGCGGATGGCCGCCGCTTGAACCGGGCTGTGTTACAGGACTATCGGCGCATCCTCTACAGCCGTGTGACGCCAGGTGAGAAGAACGTTTTCCAGTTGCTGGACCAGTACGGGGTGCAGGCCATCGTCACCACCGCTTATGACTACCCCACCGGCAGCCCGCACTTCTTAATCGCCATGCTGGCCGATCCGAACCAGACGCAGTGGAAGCTGGTCTACCAGGATGGGCAGGCCATGGTGTTTCTGCGGCAGGCGCCGCCCGGTGTGAAGGCACTGCCCAACATCGCCGCCCTTAGCAGCATGGAAGCGCAATGCGCCGCGCACATCCGCCTGGTGCCGGGCGAGCCCTTGTGCGCTCGCGAAACCTGCAAGATCTACGAGCATCTCGGCAACGTGCTCCGGGCGCGCTTTTGGATGGCGTACTACCTGGAGCACAAGAAAGCACCTGACCCGGCGGCGGAAACGGAATACCAGAGACTGATCCGAAATAAATAACGCAGATCAGGCTGACGGATTTTTGCCGCTACAGCAAATCGTGGCGACTCTGTTTTTCGAGCGTTTTTACGATCTCACCCACCTGTTGCGCCCTGTCGCGCGTGGCCACCAGCAGTGCATCGGGAGTATCCACGATGATCAGGTCCTGCACTCCCAGCAGTGCAACCAGCTTCCCCCGTGCGTCCACGAAGTTGTTGGAGGCATGCAGGGCGATCGAGCCTGGCGCCATCACGTTGCCCGCCTGGTCACGCGGCAAAAGCTCGTAGACCGCATTCCAACTGCCTACATCGTTCCAGCCGAAATCGCCCGCGGCCACGCCGTGCACCTGCTTCGCCTCGGCCGCCTTTTCGAGCACTGCGTAGTCGATGGAGATGTTGTCGCAGAGCGGAAAAGTCTCCTTCAGGCGGGCGGCGAATTTGGGCGCTCCGAAGGCTGGCAGCGATGCCAGCAGCGTCGCCGTCTTGGGCAGGTGGTGGCGAAGCTGATCGAGGAGCACATCGGCGCGCCAGAAGAACATGCCGGAGTTCCAGTAGAAGTTGCCGGCCGCAACGTACCGTTTGGCTTTCGGCAACTCGGGCTTTTCGTGAAAGCGGCGGACGGCCAGCGGCTGCATGCTTCCCGCTTCGGAGCCTTTCGGGAACTCCACGTACCCGTAGCCGGTCTCCGGCCAGCGCGGCTGAATCCCCACCACCATGATGCGGCCCGCTTTGGCGCCCTGAAAGGCAGCCTTCAGGACCTTGCGATACGGCGCGGCTTTGCCAATTACGTGGTCCGCCGGGAAGACGCCCATCACCGCTGCGGGGTCCTGCGACCGAAGAATGTGCGCCGCCAGGCCGATGGCGGGCGCGGTGTTGCGCTGCAGGGGTTCGGCCAGCACCTGTTCGCTGGGCACCTCCGGCAACTGCCGGATGATTTCGTCGCGGAGATCGTGATTGGTCAGGACCCACAGCCGTTCCGGCGCGATCACCGGCGCCAGGCGAGCCACCGTCTCCTGGATCAGGGAGCGCTCGCTCACTACTGGCAGCACCTGCTTGGCGGAGCGTTTACGGCTCCGCGGCCAGAAGCGGGTACCCCGCCCTCCGGCGAGAATCAGTCCATAATAGTGCGCGTTCATTTACTTGAGCGGATATCCGTGAATCAGGCGAAAGGTGCGCTTCCAGCGGGTCTTCGTCGGAAAATGAATTACGACGTCGAGCAGGTGTTCCACGTTGAAAGGCGTGCCGGTCAAGGCGTCGGTGGGGGCATCGTACGACCAGTAAATGATCACTGGCTTGCCGATAATATTGCCGCGCGGCACGAAGCCCCAGTAGCGGCTATCGAGCGACGAATCGCGGTTGTCGCCCATGGCGAAGTAGTAGCCGGCCGGCACCACCACGTCGCCGCCTTCTCTGTGACGCGCCAGCATGTCGTGAGCCTGGTCGGGCACCGATACGTTGGGATCTTCCGGGAAATTGTCGCGATAGGCGTCGATGTATTCGGTCTTGTGATAGACGTACGGTTCATCCACGGGCCGGCCGTTGAGCCACAGTTGCTTGTTCACCAGGTGGATGCGGTCGCCCGGCACGCCGATGCAACGCTTCACAAACGTCTGAGTAATGTCCACCGGGTAGCGGAACACGATGATATCGCCGCGTTTGATTTCGGTGTAGGGCAGAATATGCTGCGACACGGTTCCGGGGGGCGCAAAGGCGAGCTTGTCCACCAGCAGGTGGTCGCCTATCAGCAGGGTGTCTTCCATGGAGCCGGTCGGGATGACGAACGCCTGCAACAGCGTGGTCGTACCGAAAAGCAGCAGGATGATAGTGACCGTCCACTCCGCAATGAAGCCGCGTTGAATGTAATAGCGGGGGGACGGCGGAGCCTGCGTGGGCTCTTCCTCCGCAGTGAGGACCTTATCTTCTTCCACAGACCTCTATTCTATAGGAATCTCTGTTATTCTGTTCGGAAAGGCCCACATTGAGTACTCTCGCCACCATTTCCGTCGAGCAACCGGACCCTGCCGCGGCACGCCGCAAATCCATCGCGCTGGTGTTTTGCTGCACCCTGCTGGGTGCGGCGGCGCAGATTCTCATGAAGACTGGCGCCAACCAGCTCAGTCATGGAGTGATGGGCATCCTCACCAATATTCCGCTCATCTGCGGATACACGTTATACGGAATGAGCACGGTGTTGCTGGTGCTGGCCCTCAAAGATGGCGAACTCTCGCTACTCTATCCTGTGATCGCACTGACCTATGTCTGGGTAACCGGGCTCTCCTTTCTGGTTTTTCACGACACGGCGAACCCGTTCAAGCTGGTGGGAATCGTGATTATCGTAATCGGCGTGGCGGTGCTGGGCAAGGGAGGAAAGAGGTGACCTCGACCCCCATCTCTTCCATGTTGCTGGTGCTGGTGGCATCGGTAATCGGATCGTTCGGTGCGGTGTTTCTGAAGCTGGGTGCGGCCAAACTGCACGGCGGCTTCTGGAAGATTCTCAACCTGCAACTGGCCATCGGCGTGACGCTGTTCATGGGCTCGTCGTTCTTCTTCGTCTCGGGAATCCGCCACGGGCAGCTTTCGGTTTTGTACCCCATGGTCTCGCTGGGGTACGTATGGACGCTGGTCTGGTCGCGTATCTTCTTCAAGGAAGCCTTCTCCAAACAGAAATTTGTCGGCTTGGGACTCATTCTACTGGGCGTCTTTTTTGTCGGAATGGGGAGTTAGGTGGGTCAGGCGGTATCGCCTGCCGGACACACGGCTCGGGATTTCGAGACACTGCTTCGCGGCGTATGCAGCCCCGCACCAAAAAGCGCGTAGAATGATAGGGCGCCATAGGCGCCGCTATCATGTCCGGCACACCGCAGCCGCAACGCGCCGAGGACCCGGTCGCTCCCGGGCAGCTCTTGGCCGGCCGTTTCCGCGTGATGCGCCGCATCGCCCAGGGCGGTATGGGTGTGGTTTACGAAGCCTTTGACGAAAAGCTCGGCCGGCGCATCGCCTTGAAGTGCGCGCGCGGCGGGCATGACCGGCACCTGTCTCCCGAAGTTCGCCTGGCCACCGAAGTCAGCCATCCCAACATCTGCAAGATCTACGAAATCCACAGCACGCAAACTCCCCAGGGGCCGCTGGAATTCTTCACCATGGAGTTCCTGGAAGGGACCACCTTGTACCGCCGCCTGGAAGAAGGCGCGG
>OKRF01000146.1:7610-9015 GCA_900290315.1 Candidatus Sulfopaludibacter sp. SbA3
TGGAAGGGACCACCTTGTACCGCCGCCTGGAAGAAGGCGCGGTGCCGCGCAAGGAAGCCGAGACCATCGCGCGCGATCTGTGCGCGGGCCTGGCGGAAGCGCACCGCCACCAGATCATCCACGGCGACTTGAAAACTGCCAACGTCATCCTGACCAGGAATCCGGATGGCAGCCCGCGCGCCGTGATCACCGACTTCGGACTTGCTCGCGCGGCCCTGGCGTCGGGCTTCCGCGGTGGGTCGCCCGGTTACATGGCGCCAGAACTGTACGCTGGCCAGCCCACCACGGTGGCCTCCGATATCTATGCCCTCGGCGTGATTCTGCACGAGCTCGCCTCTGGTTTTCGGCCCGACCAGCGGATCGCCATGGCGGCCAGCACAGTGACGCAGCTCCCGTCCGATACCCCCGTGAATCTGGACCACCGCCAACGCCTCGCCGCACTGAGCCATGCGCCGCCGCCGCCGCTGCGCTCGCACTGGGATCCGATTCTCAAGAAGTGTTTGCAGACCGACCCGAAGCAGCGCTACGAAACGGTGGATCAGGTTCTGCTGGCGCTGGGCCCGTCAGTAGTGCGCCGGCGCGTCTTGATTCTGGCCGGCGCGGTGGCGCTGGCGGCCGTTGCAGCTCTGGCGACTTACCGGCAATCCACGGCACCGGGGCAAACCGTGCGAATGGATGTCACCGCCGTACAGGGCGCCCCGCAACTGGCGGCGCAGATCCGGCAGCAGATGGCGCAGCTTAAGAACAGTGCGCAGATCGCGTTTTCGGTGAACGCCTCGCGGGCTACGCACCGGCTGTCGGCCGACGTCACGCCGAAGGCCGGCAAATTGGCGCTGCACGCGGTGCTGAGCGATCTCCGCTCCGGTGCTCCCGTGACGGAGTGGACCGGGGATTTTGACCAGCCGCAATTGCGCTATGCCCCGGTGGCTCTGGCCGGCGTGGTCAGCAGCGCCCTCCATCTTCCGCCGCTCACCACCTTTGCAACCGTCAACGCGGCGGCGGCAGCTCCGTATCAGCAGGGCATCACGTTCTTGCCGGATGACCGAAGACTGGATGAGGCCTTCGCCGCCTTCCAATCTGCCGCCGGGCTCGATCCCGATTCGGCGCTGCCACTGGCCGGGCTGGCGGAAGTGCAACGCCGCAAATACTTCCTGACGGACATCCAGTCATGGAAGGACGCGGCGATGGCGTCATGGCAGCAGGCCGAACTGCGAAACCCCGATTGCGCCGAAGTGCATCGCATCGCGGGGCTTCTGGAATATGATCGCAACCACCCGGATCAGGCTCTCCTTCGCATGCGCAGGGCTACGGAATTTCAGCCTCCCCACCGCGATGCCTACCGCCGCCTCGGCCAACTCTATCAACAAGCGGGGCAGCTTCCGGAGGCTCTCCAAGCCTATAGCAA
>OKRF01000146.1:9025-24857 GCA_900290315.1 Candidatus Sulfopaludibacter sp. SbA3
TGGCCCACATCTATAGCGTGCAATCCAATTTCGCGGAAGCTTCTAAGACGCTGGAGAAGGCTGTGGAACTCGCCCCGGATCGCCCGCTTTTTCGCCGATTGCTGGCTACCAGCTATCAGGACCAGGGTCGGTTCAGCGATGCGGAGGCCACATTCCGTGCCGCACTTACCCAGGAGCGCTCTGCAAACACTCTGAGTGCGCTGGGCCATGTTCTCATGTACCAGAAACGGGAGCAGGAGGCCATTGGGCTGCTCACAGATGCTGCCGCCATCGACGGCCAGAGCGCGACCACGTGGCTCTACCTCGGTCTGGCGAGCCAACGCTTGGGACGCGATGCCGAAGCGCGAAAGGCGTTTCAAAAAGGGCTCACGGTGGCCGAACACGAAGTGGTGCACGTGCCCAGGAGCGGTCTCTTCCATGCGAGGCTAGCCTATTTCTGCGCCCAAACGGGCCAAACCGATCGCGCCGGCATGGAAGCTGCTCAAGCGGTGCAACTGGCCCCCAACCACAACGACACTCTGTGGATGACAACGCTCACTTACGAACACATTGGCAACCGGGCCGCCGCTTTGAAAACGCTGCAATCCGCACCGCGTTCCCTTTTGGAAGACTTGCGCCGCTGGCCTGAGGCGTCGGCCCTCACCAGTGACGGAGGCTTCTCCCAACTGTTGCCGGCGCCAGGTGGACAGCACTAACCCAGGCGGCATGAAAAACACGGCATGAAAAACTCTTGACTTCCCGGCAAGCCTATGGTGGGATATAGCGACTCCGTAGTTTTCAGCACAGTGAGGAGACCAACAAAAATGGCTACAAAGAAGAAGGCGCCTGTCAAGAAGCCGGCCGCGGCCACTCTCAGCGGAGGCGGCGGCAGCGGCGACGGTGACTCCGGTTCCGATCTGAAGGGCGGCGGCGGACCAAAGGGCGGCGGCGGTAAGAAACCCGTAGTGCACAAGAAAAAGTGAGTCCCGGCACGATAAGTCGCGCCCTTTCCCTTAAAGTGCAGCGGCAGGAGAAGTCGGAGTGGTGCTGGGCCGCCGTATCGGTCAGCGTCGATCTTTTTTTCCGCTCCGATTCCACGCATACCCAGTGCGACATCGCGGGCTCTGTGCTGGATCTGCCATGCTGCAACGGCGCCGAGCCGGCCCCATCCGCCGCCTGCAACACTCCGCACGCGCTGCATCCCGTGCTCGGCCACTATCACCTGTTGGCGGGCGACCCAATTCTGAAGCCCCTGACCTTCGATCAGGTGCGCAGCGAAATTGACGCCGGCCGGCCCGTCTGCGCGCTGATCAAATGGCTCGACAATCACGGCCAGGTGACTGACCGCGGCCACTTCGTCGCCCTCAATGGATACCGCGTGACGCCCGCGCAAAAACAGTTCGTCTCGATCACGGACCCGATGTACGGCTCCTCTGAGATCGACTTCCTGCAGCTCATCAGCGAGAAGGGCGGTTACCGCGACGGCCGCGGGGTGTGGTTCGCTTCATTCCTGGTAGCCAACGAGGCCGCATCCTGATGCCGCTGCAATTCGTTCCCCCTCCGCCCCCCGTCTTTGGCACCTACCGGCAATCGCTGCTCGACTTCCTGGGGCCGCAGCGTCCCGAAGTGCAGGTCTATCATCTGCCTGTGGGCACGCTCGGGCTGGCGGAACTGGCCGCCGGCGCCACGCTCGCGGACGTCGTGCCGTCGGGTTGCCGCATCCTGGCAGCTTGGCCCGATGGAACCTGGACCTCTTGCGAGATGACCAACCCCACAGTCTACAAGGCGGCCGAATTCCGCAATTTCACGACAGGCGATTTTGCTGGTGCGGCTTTTGCGCGGATCGCCCAGGCGCAAGGTCTGGACACGGTGCAGAATGAGGATTACGACCTCCACTTTCTGAGCGTCCCTGGCATTTACCTGGAGGCGTTGCACCTGGTCTGCAAGGGAAAAGGCAGCGACTTCGTTCTTCCCCTCGTCTCCATCGATCCGCAATTGGGCCTCGACGCCGTCTGCGATGAGGCAACGTTCCTCGGGATAGCGCGCGCGAGCGCCGCGTCTCGCGTCGCGATGGCCAGCAAGGATCCTCTGAGTTCGTAGGGGCGTCACCCTCGAAAATCCCGAGCCGGTGCGCACGCCGCAAATCCGTGCCACCCTCCCTCGAAAATCGCCGCCGTTTGGCGAATCTTCGTGCCTGGCTCGAATTTGCCCCTTCGCGAAATCCCGACGCGTTCCCCCCATTTTCATACCCATCGTTGCCCGCGCGGGCACACCAACAGGGTCGAAAAACCGTCACAGCGAACGGTAACGCCGGCGATCTTGTCGCCGGTCGGCCAGTGCAACCGGCGGCAAGACCGCCGGCGTTACCGGTTTTTCATGAAGTTTCGCGGGGCGGTCCGCCCCTAATTGACAGACGACAAAAAACGATCGTCTGTCCTACGTCGTGATATTCCTATAAGGAGCTGTCTATGAAAAAAACCATCCTCCTGATTTGGGCCGGAGCCGCGGTGTACGCTGCCGGCGTGGCCGTCGATTATGCCGCCGAGGGAAAGCTCTGGTGGTCGCACATACAGTTCCTGGCCGACGACAACCTCGCCGGGCGTGATACCGGCAGCGAAGGGTATCGGCAGGCCGTCACCTACGTGACCACGCAATTCGAACGGGCCGGGCTGAAGCCGCTCGGCACCAGCGGGTATCAACAACCGATCAAGTTCGACAAGAAGGAGCTGGTCCCTGCCGAGAGCAGTTTGGCGCTGGTGCGCGATGGCGCCGTGGAACCGCTTGCGCTGGGCAGCGAAGCCAGCCTGAGCGCGCGCGGCGATCTGGCGCCGGAGGTGGAAGCCCCCATGGTATTCGTCGGGTACGGCATGGTGATTCCCGAAGTCCATTACAACGACCTGGCGGACCTGGACTTGAAGGGCAAAATCGCCGTGTACGTGAGCGCCGGCGGGCCGGTGAAAGCTCCCGGCAACGTGAGGTCGCATTACTCTTCGGGAGCGGAGCGGTGGGCTGCCTTCAAGCGCGCCGGCGCAATCGGGATAGCGACCATTCCCGGCGGCCGTGGACCAAATACGGCGGCGGGGCAGACTCCGCCGGATGGCGCAGCGGGTGCAGGTACGGCAGACGCGGCTGCGGCGGGCCGCGGCGGGCGCGGCAATGGCGGCGGGGGTGGCGGACGCGGTGGCGCGCCGCAGCCTTCGATAGCGCTGGCGGATAAGGCTCTGCAGGAATCGCAGGGGCAGCAGGTAGTGATGACGGTCACCCGGTTGGGCGCGGAGAAGCTGTTCGCGGGCTCCGGCCACACGTTTGACGAGATTCAGAAACTGGCTAACGCCAATGAGCCCCTGCCCACGTTCCCCTTGATTGGCACGCTGCGCGCCAAGAGCGTGGTGAAGCACAGCGATTTGGAGGCATCCAACGTGGTGGGCCTGCTGCCCGGCACGGATCGCAAGCTGAAGAACGAGTACGTGGTCATGTCGGCGCACCTGGACCACCTGGGAACGGGCCGGCCGGTCAACGGTGACAATATCTACAACGGCGCCATGGACGACGCTTCGGGCATCGCCAGCGTGCTCGAAATCGCGCGCCTCATGAAGGCCACGGGCGTGAAGCCGAAGCGCTCCATCATTTTCCTGGCGGTGACGGCGGAAGAGAAGGGCGAGTTGGGGTCGCGCTACTTCGCGGCGCATCCCACGGTGCCCGCGGGGCAGATTGTGGCGGACATCAACCTGGATATGTTCCTGCCGCTGTATGCGCTCAAGGTGATCGAGGTGCAGGGGCTGGCCGAATCGTCGTTAGGCGAACCCGTGCGCGCGGCTGCGGCCGCGGTGGGAGTGGCGGTGCAGGTGGATCAGGAGCCCGACCAGAATCGCTTCATCCGCAGCGATCAGTACAGCTTCATCCGGCGCGGCGTGCCGGCGCTGGCTTTCAAGTTCGGATACGAGCCGGGGTCTCCCGAAGAAAAGACCCGCAAGGATTGGGTGAAGAATATCTATCACAAGCCCTCGGACGACTTGAACCAGCCTGTGGATACGGCGGCCGCCGCGCAGTTCGACCGCATCATACTTAGCCTGCTCCAGCGCGTGGCCGATGCGCCGCAGCGTCCCGAGTGGAACAAAGACAGCTTCTTCCGCCGGTTCGCGGAGAAGGCAGAGTAAGATAAGAGCATGCGACGAAGACTCCTGGTGGTGGCCGCGTGTACCAGTTTGCTGGCGGGTGCGAAAGCGCCCGAGCGAAGCCTGCAGGTGATCACCACCGAGCAGGCGGACTACGCCGGGGGCACGATTCGGGTGGACGACGCTTACGGGCAGATGAATGTGGAGAGCTGGGACCAGCCGCGGGTGGAAATCACCGTCACGCGGACGGCCTTCCGGCACAATACGCCGAAGGAACAGGAAGAGGGCAAGGCGTATCTCAACCAGATCCAGGTCACGGTGAAGAAGGCCGGCGACGACCTCGAAATCTCTTCGCACTTTCCGGGCCGGAACCGCCTGGTACGCGCCATTTGGGGACTGGGCGATTTCAATCTGGACTATCGCCTCAAGGTGCCGCGCAACGCCAAACTGGCGATCCGGCACGGCGTGGGCGATGTGACCGTGCATGATGTGGCGGGCGATCTCGACGCCACAGTGCGGTCGGGCGATATCGTGGTGCAGTTGCCGGACCCCGAGAAGTACGCCATCGATGCGCAGGTGCGGCTTGGCGATATCTATACGGACTATGACGGCACGCACCGCAGCCCCTGGCTGGTGGGGCAGAAGTTCGATACCGGATCGGGCCACTCGGTGAAGCTCAGGGTGGGAGTGGGGGGGATTTCCATTCAACGGATTGCCGTGGTTCCCGCGACGAATTGATCCACAGGACCGGTCGGGCGACTGGGTAACGCCGGCGATCTTGTCGCCGGTCGGCCAGTGCAACCGGCGGCGAGACCGCCGGCGTTACCCACCACCCGTTTTTCATCCGTTTTGCAGGGCGGTCCGCCCCTAATTGACAGACGACAAAGAACGATCGTCTGTCCCACAGAGGCTTCGCCTCATGAGCCGGCTGTCACCGCCTTGAATTACGCTGCTACCGGCGGCACCAGCGTCTTCAGGAATTCGTGAGCCACGCGGAAGCCGCGCTTGTACTGCTCAGTGAAGTTGGCGCCGCTATACGCCGGGTAGTAGAACTCGTCTTCGTTTTCGATGTTCATGGCGCCGGTGTAGCCCACTTCCGAGAGAACGCTGAAGAAGCCTTTCCAATCCACCGAGCCATACCCCGGAACGCGGAAACGCCACCAGCGGGCGCGATTCACGGGTTGGATGCCGGCGCGCTTCACCACGTGCCACAGGATCTCGGTGTCCTTAAGATGCACGTCGTAAATCTTGTCGGCGAATTCGCGCGCGGCCGCCACCGGGTCCATGAACTGCCACACCAGGTGCGATGGATCGAACTGCAGGCCCACGTGGGGGCTGGTGCCGAAGGCCTTGAAGAGCGCTTCCCAGCCCACCGGGCCGGTGGCGATGTTCGGCCCGCCGGCGTACGGCTCCCACAAGATGCGCACCTTGTTTTCCGCGCAGGCGGCGAAGTACTTCTCGTTGTAGACCTTGACGATCTCATCCACTTGCTGCTGCAAGGGCATGTTCGGGATGGTGCCACTCTGGCCGCCGATATTGGGAATCCCCAGCTTGCCGCACAGGTTCAGGCATTTGACGGTGTAGTCGTTCTGCCGGGTGCGCCTGGCGGGGTCGGGATCGATGTGGTTGCCATCCACCGCTAGCGAAGAGATGTAGATTCCGCTCTTGGCGATGTTGGCCTTGATAGCGGCGATGGCGGCATCATCCACCTGGTCTGGATTGATGCGCAGTTGGGCGCTGGTGAAGCCTTCGTTCTTAACGAACTCCAGGTTGGATTCCGAATATTGCATCAGGACGCCGAGTTTGGGTTTCCAGTTCGGCGGGCGGTTGCGCTGGGCTTGCGCGGCAGCGGCCGCGGATATAGCGGTAAGTACGGTGCGTCGGGTGAGGGTCACGAAATGACGATACTCCGGAAGCAGGCGCGGACGCAAGGGCGGGGGAGTCCGCGAAGGGCCCAACCCCAGGAGATGCCGTCCGTTTCGAATCTGATAGCCTTAAAACGGTTTGGTTTACAATTGGAGAATACCTGGATCTGATGTGACCGTCGCAGTGCATGATCGGTTTGTCATGGGTCCTCTCGTTTTCGATGCTTTTGCCAAGCGCGTCCGCTCCATGCATGACTTACTCAAAAATCAGGGATTAATACAAGATGCTCCAACCCAAGCACCGAAGGAATGAACGAGCACTGCGGCGCCGAAGCCGACACCGGGCGGCCGTACGGCGTTCCTCGCAGGATTTAACGATTTCGGATACTGATGCGTGCCGCGTGATCCACGCAACTTCTGACGGAGCCGTGGTTGGCGCCTGGGGCGGTGCCCCTCACCCGAGCGCCCAGTGTACCCCGATTCCGGGCCAAGTGATGATCGATGTGGGCGCCTTGCATGATGGCTTTTTGGCGCCTGATCGGACCGTCTGGATTGTCGATACAGCCGGCTCGGGAGTTGCTCGGTCGGCTCGATCACTTAGGTTCGACGTTCGGGAAGCTTCCGCCAGAGGCTAAGGACTTGCTGCTTCCAGTAATACGTTGTGACCTCTCGCTAGCCATAGCGGCGCTTGCCGGCACTGATGACACCGTGGTTCCGGATATGGATTTGAAAGCCTGGTCCGTCCATACTACCGCATCGTGCAAGATGTACAACTTTCCGGGCGGCCATGATTATTTCGAAGAATCGCCGAGCGCCACGGCCTACCTCCTCGCCACCGGTATCATTCCCATGATCCCATCTTCCACGCTTGCCGAGACCACCCTAGTAGTTAACCCCAAGACCGTTTTAGATATTTGGAGTTTACCCGATGGAGACTAAGTTGCTGCTTATCCGTCACGCGGTAACTTCATGGCACGGCCAATCTCGCGTGCTTGGGCAGAACGACGTTCCACTGGATGACGCCGGGGTGGCGCAAGCGAAAGCGCTCGCGCAAGCCTTGTCGCAAATCCGGCTTTCTCGCATAGTCGCCTCTCCGCTGGCGCGGGCTTTCCAAACTGCCGCCTTACTTGGCGAACGGGTCGGTTCGGAGGTGACGCCCGATCCCCGCCTGACTGACATGTTAGTCGGGGAATGGGAAGGAATGACATACGAGGAACTTGCAAAACGCGACGACTACCGCAACTTCATCCGGGACCCGATCAGCACCATCATACCGGGCGGGGAGACTATCGAAGAGGCTCGTGATCGCGCATTGGCGGCCATCGCCGACGCGGAGAGCGGCGCTGGCGGCGCCCTCGCCATAGTGACCCATTCAGATATCGTCCGGCTATTGTTGTGTCATTATCTTGGCGTTGAGGCCGGAAGGTTTCTGCGATTTCGCGTGGCGGTCGCCTCAGTTTCCGCTGTGTCCTTAAACGGCACGCAAGCCAAAGTCCTAGGAGTGAACTGGACGCCCGCTATTGAGGATGCTATCTTTTCGTCAATAATGTAGGACACGCGGTCCCTGGGCTTGCGGAGATTCCGGAATGCACGAACTTTTTCGAATTACCTGAAGATTGCGCCTTAGGTCGTGAAGGCGATCTGGAACCGATTGGCCGAACTACTCGCCCAGCAGGCACGATGTTGCCTGATAGATTGATGTTGAGTAGCGGACCTCGCGCAGTCCCCTCAGATCGCTTCTAATTCCTCCTCGAGCATCTGCTTCTGGCAAAGATCGGCGTAATACCCGCCCGCCTCCACCAACTCCGCGTGCGTGCCCTGCTCCACGATGCGGCCCTTTTCCAGCACGACAATGCGATCGGCCTGGCGGACGGTGGAGACCCGGTGGGAAATCAGAATCACGGTCCGGCCGCGCATGACGCCGGCCAGATGCGTCAGGATGCGCTCTTCGGTGAGGGTGTCCACGCTGGAGAGGGCATCGTCCAGAATCAGGATGCGGGGATCGCGAAGGATGGCGCGCGCGATGGCCGCGCGCTGCTTCTGGCCCCCGGAGAGCGTGATGCCGCGCTCACCCACCATGGTCTGGTAGCCTTGCGGGAAGCCTTCGATGTCGCCGGCAAGTCCCGCGATCTCGGCCGCGCGGCGCACCTGTTCCTCAGTGGCATGCTCCACGCCGAACGCGATGTTCTCGGCGAGGGTGGCGCTGAACAGGAAGGTCTCCTGCGGTACGAAGCCTATGAGGCGGCGCACCTCTGCCGGGTCGGCCCGCCGCAGGTCGATGCCATCCAGCAGGACGGCGCCTGCCGTGGGGTCGAACAAGCGCGGCGCCAGGCTCACCAGCGTGCTCTTTCCGCTGCCTGTATGGCCCACCACCGCGATGGTGGCGCCGGCGGGGATGCGCAGATCCACGCCATCCAGTGCGCGCCCGCTGCCGTATTCCATCACCACACCCCGGAATTCGATTTCGCCCCGCGCCTCGCGCAGCGACACCGGCGCAGGGGGCGGAGCGATAGTGGGCGTTTCGCGCAGAATCTGGTTGATGCGGTCGAGCGAGGCGCTGCCCCGCTGCATCAGGTTCACCACCCAGCCCAGCGCGATCATGGGCCATACCAGCATGCCCATATAGGTGTTGAACATGATGAAGCTGCCAATGGAGATCCGGCCTTGCACCACGTCGTGCCCGCCCACCCACAACACCACCAGGAAGGTGAAGCCGATCAGGACCTCGAGCAGCGGCTGGAACACGCCCTGAATGCGCACCAGCTTGAGGTTGTGAGCGATGAACTCCTGGTTGAGCTCTTCGAAGCGCCGGAGTTCCGCCTTTTCCTGTACGAAGGCGCGGATCATGCGGACGCCCGACAGGTTCTCCTGCACGCGGCTGGAAATATCGGAAAACATCGCCTGGATGGCCTCAAAGCGCGTGTGGATCTGGCGTCCGAAGAGGATCACCGCCAGGCTCACCAGGGGCGCGGGCAGCAGGGCGTAGAACGCCAGGCGCCAATCCACGGACACCATGACAGCCACGGCCAGGGCGAAAGTCAGGCTGGTTTCGGCGCAATACATCACGCCGGGGCCGAGCATCATGCGGACGGCGTTCAGGTCGTTGGTGGCCCGCGCCATCACGTCGCCCGTGCGGGTACGGCCGTAGTATTCCGGCGCCAGGGTGACCAGGTGGGCGAACAGGTCGTTGCGCAGGTCGTATTCGATGTCGCGTGAGATGCCGATGATGATCACGCGCATGCCATATTGAAACAGCCCTTTGATGAGGGCCAGGCCCACCAGCCACGCGGCGAAGCGGACAAAGAGGCTGTTGTGGGCGCCAGCCAGGGCGTCCACGGCGCGGCCGATCATCAGCGGTTGCACGGCCTGTGCCAGGTCCTTGAGAACCAGGCAGCCGGTGCCGGCGGCCATGCCCCAGCGATAGCGCCAGAGGTATTTACGAACGGTGGCGAGCGATTCCCACATGGACTAAACTCCGAAGATGTGGGCGATAGTCTTGGCCCACTCCAGGAAGACGATCTTCCTCGCCTCACGGTCACGCCACCAGGTGTGCGGCCGGAAAAATTCATCCTGTGTCGCCACTGAGCGCAAGGTGGTATTGTCCCCACGCTGCCGCAGGAGGGAGCGGAAGATACGGGCCGCCCGGGCGCTGTGGTAGGTGCTGGTGACCAGCAGAAAACTGCGGACGTGCCGGCGCTCCAGTTCGCCCACACTGACTGCGGCCTCCTCCTCCGTAGAGTGAGCCGTCATGGGCAGGGGAATAAACCACTCCCGGGGATACCCCTCCCGCGCAATAAAGGCGATCGCCAGGTCGCATTCGTAGTTGCCATAGGACCCTCCGGGACCATCGATCAGAGCCGCATATCCTGCACGCACCAGCTCAGCCGCTTTTTCAATGCGATGGCCGTAGGCGTCACCCGCCAGCACCACGGCGATGTCGGCCTTCGCGGCGCCTTCATCCAGCACCAGCGCCTCGCCGATCCACGGCAGCCAGAAGCCACGCATCAGCACCGCAGCCAGTATCAGGAAGAGGGCAAGGAGAATGAACCTGAGGGAAAGGGCGGGGCGACCCACGAACTACTTCTCGTCCGTGGTGTTCTTCTGGTCCAGGTTGCCGACCGTTTTGAGCCGCTGGTACAGCCGTTCGACTTCCGCTTCGTCTTCGGGACGGAGCACCCGGTAACGGGGCGCGGGAGGCTGCTTCCGCTCGCCGCCGTTAGCCAGCACTTCCCCCCAGTATTGCCGATACGGAATACCGTCAATGAGGGCGTCGCGCGACAGGCGGCGCAGGTGGCGCAGCAGGCTGTTGCAGGAATCCAGATCGCCCGGATAGACCAGCACCAGGCGCGAATCGTCGAACAGGGTGATGCGCACAATCAGCGGGGAGACCCAGCCCGTGCGATCCAGCCGGCGAATGTCCATCCAGGGGATGATGCGGCGGCCAATGGCAAGATAACCTTCGTGAATTTCCACCGCCGGCCGCAGGGCCATGGCGAACAGGGCCGCCGCGATCAAAGCGAACAGCACAGCCGGAATGAAAACCAACGCCGCGCTCAGGCCGCGCCACACGGAAAAGCCGGCAAACACGACGGCGGCTGTACCAAACCAAAGATAGTGTCGTGCCGGCGCGTAGCGAGTCATCAAGTTCCCATCTCATTTTTAGACTACTCCCGAGCGGCACGGGCGTCAATGTGCTCGCGCAAGCTGGATGCCCCGCCAGGTGTAGTGCAGGCCGCTCCAGATCGTGCAAGCCGCGCAGATCCATATCATTGCCGACGTTAAAGGGTCCAGAAACGAAATTTGCAGCCAGTTCCGGGTCATACAGGTCACCACGGTAAGGATCTGCACGAAGGTGGAGAGTTTCCCCCAAACGCTGGGAGGGAACTTCCGGGCGGAACTGAGCAACAGGAACACCGCCACGGCAAGCAGGATGTACATATCGCGTCCCAGAATGATGCCCACCAGCCACCATGGCATGCTTCCCGCCGCAGCCAGCGCCAGGAACACACCGCTCATCAGGACTTTGTCGGCGATCGGGTCGAGGTATGCGCCGGTTTGGGTGGACAGGCGTAGACGGCGGGCAGCCCAGCCATCCAGGATATCGGTGACGGAGGCGGCGCCGAACAGGGCCAGGGCGAGCATGGGACGGCCGGCCACGATTGCCTGAATCACAAACGGCACCAGCAGCAGGCGAAGAAGAGTAAGAATATTAGGAAGGTTGATCCAGCCGGTCATCTGAAGAAAGTGTCCCACGGACGGGGCAATCGGAACCTGGGATTACCCCGCCATGAAGGACATTCTCTTTACTTTTTTCTTTGCTAACTAGTCACTGGGCAGCTGGAATTGTCTCAAAATTCTTCACTTCCGCGGCGCCGTCCGATGGCTTGCAGGGATAAATCGCCGGAATCACCGCAAACTGCTGCTGATAGGCCTGCGCGATATCGCGGCTGAATGCGGCCACGGCATCGGGGCGCAGCATGGTCACGGTGCATCCGCCGAATCCGCCGCCGGTCATGCGCGAGCCGAACACGCCTTCCAGCTTGAGGGCGGCGTCCACCAGGAAATCGAGCTCCGCGCAGCTCACCTCGTAATCGTGCTGCAGGCTGCGGTGCGATTGCACCATGAGCGCGCCCATCCCGCTCAAATCGCCGCGGCTGCTGGCGTCCACGAAGCGGCCCACGCGGGCGGTTTCGGTCACCACGTGGCGGCCGCGCCGGGCAATCAACTCGTGCAGCGTGGGGGCTACCTGTTCGAACTGCTCCGGGGTCACGTCGCGAAGGCTCTGCGCTTCCGGAAACTGCGTCTGCACACCCTTGACGGCGGCGGCGCACTCCTGCACGCGGTCCTTATACGCCGAGCCGGCCAGCGCGTGCTTCACCATGGTGTTCACGGCGACGAACGTAATCTCCGCCGGCAGAGAAACCAGGCGATGTCCCAGGCTGCGGCAATCGATCTCTACCGCCGAGTGCTCCCGGCCGAACACCGAAATGTACTGGTCCATGATGCCGCAGGGCATGCCCACGAAATTGCGTTCGGCGCGCTGGCACAGCTTCGCCAGTTCCAGCGGTTCCAGGGTACGGCCGTTGAGGAACGCCAGCGCCGAGGAGACCTCCAGGGCGGCCGAAGAGCTGAGCCCCGAGCCTTCCGGAACGGTGCTGCGAATCATGAGGTTGGCCGGATGCAGGGCGAACCCGGCGGCGATCAGCTCGTGCGCCACGCCGAGCGGGTAATCGCTCCAGTGGTGCTGCGGCGTAAGGGCGGCCACTGCGTCGATGTCCCACTCCATCGCCTCCGCACGATGTTCGGAGTAGATGCGCAGCTTGCCGTCCCGGCTGGGCGCGGCGGCGACGTAGGTGGCCAGGTCCAGCGCTACCGGCAGGACGAAGCCCATGTTGTAATCGGTATGCTCACCAATCAGGTTGGTGCGGCCGGGGGCGCGAAACACGCGCAGCCCTTCGGCCGAGCCGAAGCGTTCACGGAATGGTTCGATCATGATTGTTTGCGCGACGCCCGCCGTGCCATCAGCAGGAGAAAGGCTCCAAAGGCGAGCATCGAAAGGCCCGAGTAGAGATTGACGTTAACATCCGTCAACGGTGCGCGCATGTCCGGCGCGGCCACGCCCAGCCCGGTCAGGATGACGCCGAGTATGGCGAAAAAGAGGCCCGAAGGCAGTCGTAGATCCCACATATTATGCGAACCAGATATTCAGGAAAATCACCAGGGCTGAAACGAAAATTGCCAGCGGCGCCGGACGCTGCCACCACTTGGCGCCCTCGTCATGCCGGATCTTCGTCAGGCCGTACACTAACCCTTCCAGTTCCTTTTCGGGACGCGGGGCGGTCATCGTGCTCACCAGGATGGTCAACAGGAAGCACACGCCGAAGCCGAAAATCGCGATCCAAAAATTCTGCGCCATAGTCGAGGGGAACGTGTAGACCGTACCGAACAAGCCGCCTTTTCCTTCGGCCACGGTGAGCCCCCAGGTGGCCCCCGCGGCGATGGTGCCGCTGAGCAGTCCCGCGAATGCCCCGTGCGCCGTGGCGCGCTTCCAGAACATGCCCAGCAGGAAGGTGGCGAACAGGGGCGCGTTCACGAAGCCGAACACGAACTGCAGCAGGTCCATGATGTTGTTGTAGTAACTCGCCACGTACGCCGCCCCGATGGAGAGCGCCACGCCAGCGATGGTGGTCATGCGGCCCACCATCAGGTAATGACTGTCGGCCGCGTGTTTGTTGATGTAGCTCTGGTAGATGTCGTAGGTGAAGACCGTATTGAAGGCGGTGACGTTGCCCGCCATCCCGGACATGAACGAGGCCATCAGCCCGGCGAGCCCGACGCCCAGGATGCCGGACGGATAAAACCTGGCCATCAGGGTGGTGAGCACCTGGTCGTAGTCGTTCACCATGGTGCCCGCAATGGGGCCGGCCTTCAGCGGTATGTCGTAGAGGTGGGCGCCATTCGCGCCGGTCATCTGGGCCAGTGCCACGGCAGCGATGCCTGGCAGGATTACCACGAACGGCAGGAACATTTTGGGAATCGTTCCCAGCAGCGGCGTGCGCCGCGCGGCGGACATGGAGTCGGCGGCCATGGCCCGCTGCACCACCAGAAAATTCGTGCACCAGTAGCCGAAGCTGAGCACGAATCCAAGCCCTGCGACCATGCCGAACAGTTCCACCCCCATGGGGTTCTGCGCGGCGGTCCCCATGTATCTCCACGAATGGGTCATGTTGGCGGGCAGGCGCGAGACGATGCCTTGCCATCCACCGGCCTTGGCGCAGGAAAGGATCGCGAGTGGCGCGAAACCCGCAACAATCAGGAAGAACTGCAGCACTTCGTTGTAGATTGCGCTGGTCAGGCCGCCCAGGTAGGTATAAACGAGCACGATCGCCGCCGTGGCCAGCACCGACTTGCCGAAATCCCAGCCCAGCACCAGGTGCAGCAGCAGGCCCATCACGTACATGGAGATACCCGAAGAGAAGATCGTCATCACCGCGAACGTGAACGCGTTGAAGCCCCGCGTCTTTTCGTCGAAGCGCAGCTTCAGATATTCGGGGACGGAACGGGCCTTGCTGCCGTAATAGAAAGGCATCATGAAGATGCCCATGAAGAGCATGGCCGGAATGGCGCCGACCCAATAGAAGTGGGCCGTCATGATGCCATATTTGGCGCCCGAAGCCGCCATGCCGATCAGTTCCTGAGCACCCAGGTTGGCCGCGATGAAGGCGAGGCTGGTGATCCAAACGGGGACCGACCGGCCGGAGAGCAGAAAATCGCCACTGGTGGAGACCTTCTTGCGCAGCATCCAACCGATGCCGATGACAAAAGCAAAATAAGCAGCCAGAATGACGTAGTCGACGGCAGCGAGCTTCAAGGGAAGTCCTCTCCACTTCTGGGAATTTCAGATTTGGAACACCTGAGTCTATCACAGGGCGTTGTGTAGGACAGACGATCGTTTTGTGTCGTCTGCCGCGTGGGCGGAAGGGATTGAAGGAGGTTTCGTAGAGGGACAAAACGATGACAGTCGGCTCATGAGGCGAAGCCTCACCCAGTGGGATGAAAATGGCGGGGAAAACGCGTCGGGATTTCGCAAAGGGGAAAACGCGTCGGGATTTCGCAAAGGGGCAAACTCGAGGGAGGCACGAAGATTCGCCAAAAAGCGGAGTGCCCGCGGGGCGGGGCCATACGGGGGAGGAACTCCCTTCGCGTTTGCATGCAAATTGGCATCCTTTTTGTTTCTCGCTAATTCAGCGTTATCAACATTTCTTGGGGGAGTTCCTCAGAAGCAACGATTTCGAGCCTCTCTCGAAAATGCGAACGGCGTATGCGCCGCAAAGCGGTGACAGTTGGCTCATGAGGCGAAGCCTCACCCGGCGGGATGAAAATGGCGGGGAAAACGCGTCGGGATTTCGTAAAGGGGCAAACCCGAGCCAGGCACGAAGATTCGCCAAAAAGCGGCGAATTTCGAGCCTGGCACGGGCTTGCGGCGGGCTCGCGGCTCGGGATTTTTCGAGAGACTGCCGGCGTTACCGCAGGCCGTCCAGCAGCATTAGCGTATTTACAGAGCGGACCACGCTCCGGTAAATGAGGTAGCTTTCATCGCGGGGAAGCGCCAGGCAGTTCCCTCCCCCGGCCGGCGCGCGAGCATCGTCGAAGTGGAGCACCTTCTCGAACACCGTCCCGCCGAAAGGTGCGCGCAGCAGATCGTTGCTGTTGTCGTCGATAACGTACACTCCGCTGCCTCCCATCGTCCAGAGGTTGGTGTACACCCCGTCGCGCACCAGCGTCTCACCGCTCCCGTCCGGATGCATGCGCACCAGGTGGCGCCCGTCGCAAATAAAGAGCCACTGGCCATCGGGCGTCTCCGTCGCATACCGGGCGCCGTGGTGAGTCACGGCGACGGGCACGCCCCCCGCGGGCCGAATCTTCCAGACCTGTCCGTCGTGGTCCCAGCCGAAGTAGATCCACTGGCCGTCGTGCGACCAGCTCGGCCGGACCNNGTCAGATGCTCCGGCTTGCCGCCGTCGGCCGGGACGAGGTAAAGGTCGCTGGAGCCGCTGGCATATCCATCGAACGCAATCCGCTTGCCGTCCGGGGACCAGCTCGGGCTGCCCACCGAGGGCCCGTCGAATGACGTCAATTGGATTTGATTGGAACCGTCCCGATTGGCAACCCAGATCTCCTTGGAGCCGCTGCGATTGCTGGTGAAGGCGATGCGTGCTCCGTCCGGCGAAACACTCAGGTCGCGATGGTCGCCCAGCGATTCGATCAGCGTGTGTGGATCCCGCGGGCCGCGCGATCCCAGAGACAACTGGAAGATCCTGGTCTCGTAGAAGCCGCTCACATAAACGATGCGGCCGGTCTGGCGGGCCACCG
>OKRF01000008.1:0-4636 GCA_900290315.1 Candidatus Sulfopaludibacter sp. SbA3
CGCGCTCATCTATTTCATGGCCGAGCCGTTCCTGGCAAGCCTGCTGGCCCTTTCCACGTCGCTGGGGGTGCCCACCTTCGTTTTTGTGCAGTGGGTGGCGCCCGTGGTTTCGGAGTTCCCCGAAAAGGTCTCGGCGTTCTATTGGGCGCGCACGGTGGAGCGCGCCTCTACTGCCCTGATGAACATGGTCTCGAGCAACATCAATCAGTGGACGCTGCTGGCGGCCATGCTGCCCATCACCTACTCGCTGAGCCGCGGTGCGGCATCGGCAATCCCCCTGGATTCGATGCAGCGGACGGAACTGTTGCTTACGCTGGCGCAGTCTCTGCTCGGGCTGCTCTTCCTTCTGGAGATGAAGCTGGAGTGGTGGGAAGCGGCCGGCTTGTTCGCACTCTGGGCGGTGCAGTTCGCGTTCTCGACTCGCGGGGTGAACGTGCACCTTTATGTCACCGGCGCCTATTTTCTGTGGGCAGCGGCGGAAGTAGCGGGCATGTTGGCGCGGCGGCGGCTTCCCGAAGCACTCCGGTTGTTCCGGATAATGTGGAGCAGGCACATGGTCCGGGTGCGATAAAATAAAGTTACACCAACAATGGAACAGAAAATTCGGTCGACGACGGTGATTTGTGTGCGCCGCGATAACAAAGTGGTTATGGCCGGCGACGGGCAGGTCACCCTGGGCCACGAAGTGATCAAGGGTACGGCCAGGAAGCTGCGCCGGCTGTATAACGACAAGGTGCTGGCCGGTTTCGCCGGTTCCACCGCCGACGCCTTCGCGTTGTTCGCACGCTTCGAAACCAAGCTGGAGCAGTTCAACGGCAACTTGGCGCGCTCCGTAGTGGAACTGGCGAAGGAGTGGCGTACGGACCGCCTGCTGCGTCATCTGGAGGCCCTGCTGCTGGTGGCCGATAAGACCAGCACGTACCTGGTAAGCGGCAACGGAGACGTGATCGAGCCCGACGAGGGCATCGCCGCCATCGGGTCGGGCGGCCCTTTCGCCACGGCAGCCGCAACGGCGCTGCTGCGCAACACCAAGCTTTCGGCCAAACGGATCGCCGAAGAGGCCATGGCCATCGCGGGCAAGATCTGTATCTACACAAATGATAATGTGATCTTCGAGGAGTTGGAGTAGCCATGGTAATCTATCTTCCCGGCCAGTCTGTGGATGAGGAACCGATCTTGGACGAACTGACTCCGCGAGAGATCGTGCGCGAGTTGGATAAGCACGTGGTCGGCCAGGCTGAGGCCAAGCGCGCCGTGGCCATCGCCCTGCGCAACCGCATCCGCCGCCAGAAGCTGCCCCCGGAAATGGCCGAAGAGGTGATGCCCAAGAACATCCTCATGATCGGCCCCACGGGCGTGGGCAAGACGGAATTGGCGCGGCGCCTGGCGCGGCTGGCTAATTCGCCCTTCCTCAAGGTAGAGGCCAGCAAGTTCACCGAAGTGGGCTACGTGGGCCGCGACGTGGAATCCATGATCCGCGACCTGGTAGACATCGCCATCGNNTGGATCTGCTGATGCCGCCCCAGCCCGAGCCCAGTGAAAGCGTGGAGCGGACGCGCGAAAAACTGCGCGAACGCTTGCGCGAGGGGAAGCTGGACGAGCGCCTGGTGGAACTGGAGGTGAAGGATCGCGCCCCCACTTTCGAAATCACCACCAACGCCGGCATCGAAGAGATGGGCATCAACCTCAAGGACATGCTACCCAGCCTCTTCGGCCAGAAGACGCGCCGCCGCAAAATGCGCGTGGCCGAGGCGCTGGATTACCTGGTGCAGGAAGAAGAGCAGAAGCTCATCGACATGGAACAGGTGACGCGCATCGCGCTGGAGCGCGTGGAGACCAGCGGCATCATCTTCCTGGATGAAATCGATAAGATTGCGGGGCGCGAATCGGGACACGGTCCCGACGTCAGCCGCGAAGGCGTGCAGCGCGACATTCTGCCTATTGTGGAAGGCACCACGGTCAACACTCGCTACGGGTTCGTGCGCACCGACCACATCCTGTTCATCGCTGCCGGGGCCTTTCACGTTTCCAAGCCGAGCGACCTGATTCCCGAACTGCAGGGCCGCTTCCCCATCCGCGTGGAGTTGAAATCGCTCACCGTAGAGGATTTCATCCGCATCCTGAAAGAGCCCAAGAACGCGCTGGCCAAGCAGTACACGGCGCTCCTGGAAACCGAAGGCATCAAGCTGATGCTGGCCGACGACGCGCTGGAGGAAGTGGCGAAGTTTGCCGCGCAGGTCAACGAAGCCTCGGAAAACATCGGCGCGCGCCGCCTTCACACCATCATGGAGAAACTGCTGGAAGACGTTTCCTTCGAGGGTCCCGACCTGAAGAAGAAGACGGTGAAAGTGGACGCCGCTTACGTGCGCAAGCAGTTGGCGGACATTGTAAAGGATCAGGATCTGAGCCGGTACATCCTGTAACCCTGCAAGGCCTCGCGTTGAAATCCCCGCGGGACGAATTACTCTACGATCCGGGACTCGGCCGTGAATTTCTTGTAGTTGCTGTAGGCGGTGTCCTGGTCGATGTGGAAACCCTTGACCAGCAACACGCGGAGGCTTCCCACGATGCCGATATTCTTGGGCAGCCAGACCTCGCCGTTCACGTGGGTGAATTCGACGCGGAGGCGGAAGCCCTTGTGAACGCGGCCTTGTGAACGCGGGCGAGGAACGCGCCCATGGAAATAGTGTCGATGGTTTCGGCTTCGATCTTCACCGGCTGGTAGTCGCTCTTCGATATCCAGATGCGGCCCTTCATCTTGCTGAAGTAGGAGACTTCCTTGGACTTGGGCTTGTAGTCCTTGCGCGGCGCGCCCTCTATCACCCAGACGGGCATGCCATCGATCTGCTCCTCGCCCACAATGCGGAGATCCAAGGCGTCTGGGACTTCGTTGAGGTCGTCCTGCTGCTGCTTGCGGGCGCGTTCGCGGGCGTCGAGGCGCTTCTGGCGCTCTTCGGGTGTCTCTTTGCGGCGCATTTCGGCGCGCTTTTTCCGTAGGGCCAGTTGGTCGGCTTCGTCTTTGGGCGTAAGCGGCTTATCGTTGCGCTGGATGAGGCGGCGGTAGGACGACCCATCGAGCAGCGTGACATCCCACGTGCTGGATTCCCGCCGCTTGACCACGCCCGCATTGTCCACTGTACGGTTCTCCTGGCGCTCGATGTAGGTGTATTGTCGCGCCAGTTCGGAATTGTGTTGGTTGAGCTGCAGGGCCCGGCGGACGATTTCGTTGGGGTCATCGGCGGCGTGGAGGCAGAGTGCAGCCAGGATGGCACACTGGGGTGTCGCAAGCCTACGGGAGCGACTCCGCGGGATTGAAACGGCGGCAGTTAACGGCACCGGCTGGGCGAGGGGCACTTGTGAGGCCATCGCGATGGCTGCAAGACTGGAGTATGCCTGCATAAGGAAACGCCTGCAGGCCGCGGTTACTTCTTAGTATAGGTCTTCTGAAATTGATCGCGGCTGTTCACAACGTGAAATGTGCCGTCCTTCTGGGCGGTGACCTTGATCCACTTAGCCTCGCAGACTGTGTCCACGTTGGCGATGAACGCGTCGGGCGAATTGTGGGCTTTGTCGCTCTGCAGCGCGTAGTGCAGTTGCCACAGGTCCAGCAAGCCGCGGGTGTCGCGCAGGGTCTGCCAGACTGCCGGATCGCCGCCTTTTTGCGGCCCGTTGTTCATCAGGGCGACGCGTGGCGCGATGGCGCGGATGAAGGGGAGGGAGTTCGAAGGATTGGTGCCGTGATGTGACACCAGGAAGAGATCCACGATGCCGATCTTGTTGTTGGGGCACACCAGGTCGTATTCGCGGTCTTTCGTCAGGTCGCCCAGGTCCAGCATGCGGAAACTGCCGAACGTGATCATGACGCCCACGGACTGGCCGTTCTCCGTGCGGTCCGCTTCGGGGCGGGTGTAGCCGGCGCACTCCGGCGTGGGGTCTCCGGCTCCCGGCAGCGGCGAAGCGATCACGTTCCCGGCCGCGGAGAGCACTTGGACGTCGATCCCCTTAATAGGGATCGTGTCTCCGGGTTTGACCACCAGATGGTGACCCTTGTCCCGAAACGCTTTGTATTCGTTGAAGAGAATTTCGGCGTCCTTGCCGGTTTCAGTTTGCGCGCCGTGATCCACAAAGTTGAGGATGGGCAACCGCCGGGCGAGGCCCTGCACGCCGCCCACGTGATCCGTGTGATAGTGCGTGATCAGCAGATAATCGATCTTCCGGACACCCGCAGCCTTAGCTGCGGCGGCGATGCGATTGCCGTCGCGGTGATTGAATCCCGGCCACCCTGTATCGATCAAAAGGGATTGTCCGCCGGGCGCTACCAGCAGGGTCGCCTGCCCGCCCTCCACGTCAATCGAGTAAATTTCCAGGTCCTTGGCCGCTGGAAGGGAGCACGCGCACACCAGGATCAGCATTCCCGAAAACAGCGCTCTCATCAGCGAAAATGGTAGCATGGCGGGTTGCCGGAACAGATTGCTCTGACGGAACGTATCAGATAACGGATGCCATTTTGCAGCAAGTGCGGAAATCAGGTCACGACGGACGACACCTATTGCGGCCGCTGCGGGACACGCCAGCCCGTTGCGGGCTCGGCCGGCCCGGGAAGCGTCGGCAAGGATCCGCTGGCGGGTATCTCCTC
>OKRF01000008.1:4646-25587 GCA_900290315.1 Candidatus Sulfopaludibacter sp. SbA3
GCTTTCCAGGGCATCTACCTGTTCGTGGCCACACTGGTCGCCGATTTCGTAGTCAAGCCCATGTTCTGGTTGATGCCCAACAACCTGCACCTCTATCAACTGATTCAACTGGTGCTGCTGGGCATGTCCATTTTCATGATGGTCAAGGCCTCGCATGACGAGACGTATTCGCTGCCGCTGTTCGGCGAACTGGCGCAGCGGTCGGTTTCGGAACGGTAGAGGGCAAAGCGCACCGCGGAGAAAGGCCTAATAGCTGACGGCGGTCTTCCGGCCCTCAGCTTCGCCCCGGAGCCAGACATACAGGGGAGCGTGGGGGGCGGGCGCCGGCCAGGGCAGGGAAATGCGCAGGGTCTGTTTGGCGGGCTCGCCGGGGACCGGCGTGGGGATGGCGTCAACAGCGAGCCCGTGCTGGGTGTCCCAGCCGGCCTTCTCCACCAGGTCCAGGTCGCTGCCTTTTAAGATGCCGGCGTAGGACGCCTGACCGGTGGGCTCGCTGGTGAGGGTGAATTGATCCAACCGCGGGATGCGCACCACGCGTCCCAGTTTCACCAGTTCCGAGCGGCCTTCGGGGTCGGCAACAACGGCGGCCGAAATGGTACAGCCGGGATAGCCCACCGCTCCGGGGTCGAACGAGAGGTACAGTTCGCCGGGCCCGGCAAAGCTCAGTGCGGAGCCGCCTGCCGGTTCGTCCGGCGAGAGCTTGAGCGCGTGCCGCAGGCCGTCTGCCTGACAGCCGAGTTCCACCTGCGGCCGGCCGTGCAGATTCTTGACGCGCAGCACCAGGCCGAGCGTGATGCCCGCCGGGAGTTCGTCTTCGTGAAGGTCTACCCCGAGATTGCCCGGCGCGGACTTGCGTAGCGCCGCGATCTGCGGCCTCGGCCCCACCACTGCGATAGCGTCCGGCAGCGTCAGCGGCTCTTCCAGCCCTTTCACCTGCAGGGTGAGAGGGAAATGCTGGCCGGCCTGGGCACCGGGCTTCAACTGAATTTCGCCGGTCCACTCCTGCTTCGTGCCTTTGCCCGAAATAGCGCCGGCTGGGGTGGTGATGGTTTGGATTTCATCCAGCCCTGTGCCGGCCAGATGGATGCGTTGTTGCGCTTCATCCACATTGACCCGAACCGGCAGGTTGGAAACTTTCGGATTCGGCGGCAGCACCGTAACCGGCACCTCGTGCGGCTTGCCATCGGATTGCGCCAGAACCAGTCGATAGGTGCCGTGCGCTGCGGTGTCGATATCGACTTCCATAGTGCCCTGCTCGCCGGCCCGCTTGCCTCTGGGAAGCGCGAAGTGAAGCTCTGCCGGCTTGGCGCTCGCGTCGGTGGCCTTCTTCCACTCCACCTTTTCCACGAACTCGAAATCCGCGCCGGTCAGTTTCACAAGCACGCTGCCGCTGCCCTCCAGCAGTTTGTCGCTCGCGCCCGCGGCCAGGTGGACATGCGAGAAGTCGCCATAAGGATGCAGCCAGACCGTGCCCAGACTGATGGGGTCCCAATCCCATCCGGCCACCAGTCGATACTCGCCGGCCTGGGCCTTCGATTTGGAAAGGTCCAGTTCAAGGGAGTCCGGCGGCGCGATGGTGATGCCGGGGTCGATGGGGGCACCTCCGGCAACGGGAATCAGCCGCCAGTCGTGAGCGCGCGCCAGTTCCTTCAGATCCGACCCCTCGCCTACTTTGAGCTTCAGCGGCGATTTGGAGCCGATCGGCAGATGGAAAGGCCCGGCGATGGCAACCACCGGCGGCTTGAGGCCCGGCACACGGTAGGCCCAGAGATAGGCGATGCGCGTGCGCGATTTCGCCGCCGAGTTCTTGGTGCACAGCGCCAGGGCATTCCCCTCATTCGCCTGGGCGAAGGCGGAACGAAACTCGGTGCCGGGAAACATGACGGCCTTCAGATTGGAAAAGAGGGCCGTGCCGCCCGCGGCCAGTGTCACGCCGTTGCCGAAGAACAGACCGGCCACTGACGCGGCCAGCCCCACTGATTGCTGCATCTGGCTGCTGGTGGGCGCCAGGGGATCGTAGTTGCTGGCGGAAGGCAAAACGGCTCGCAACAACACCGAAGCCTGCTGATCGCTGTTGGCTTTGGTATCCAGCTTGGGCATGCTGACACCGAACTGCGAAGAGAAACCCTTCAGCGCCGCATCGGTGCCGCCGCCGGACTCCTCGGCATCCGCCAGCTCCTGCACCAGCGTTTCCACCTCCGAGGTCTGCTCGGCGTAATCCGCGAGTTGCGTGAGCAGGTCTTCGTTGCGGGCCATCAGCGACTTCACCTTGCTCATGCTGAGGCCGTGCGGACCCACGATCAGCGCCACCACTCCCGCGTTTTGCGGCAGCGTCCATTCGGCACGCACTGCAGCCTTGTGAGGCTCTAACGCGATCACCGCTCCGCGCCCCTGGGGGATCAGCAGGGCCGCCACTTCGCCGTTCCCGGAGACGCGCGCCGAAAGATGCAGCGGGTCCCAAACGAGCAGAGCGCCCGCCGGCAGCGCGGAGACGGATTTCAGCGGAAGCGGTGGTGCATCCGGCGAGCGGCGCGCGGTAATCCGGAAAGTTCCCAGGGACACGCTGCCGGTGCAGCCGCGCGGCACGGTGAGGGGAGGGTTTGAACCCAACGAGTACTGTGCCAGCGCGGCCACCAGAATGACCACCCACGCTAACTTGCGGATCACTCCTATGAGATGCGCGAGCGGCCGGAAAAGTCGGCCGCCGGTCATCACTTGGTCGCTATGATGTGGATGCGGCGATTCTTCTGCCAGCAAGCCTCGTCATGATCCTCGCAGATGGGCTTGTCTTTGCCGTAGCTCATCACGTTGAGCTGGGCGGTGGAGATGCCGACGCCCACGAGGTAGTCTTTCGCCGCCTTGGCACGTGCGTCGCCCAGCGCCAGATTGTAGGCCTCCGAACCGCGCTCGTCGCAGTGGCCTTCGATGGTCAGCTTGTAGTCCGGATATTGCGAAATGATGTCACGGAGTTCGGTGGAATCGGCCTGTAGAGCCTTGATTGCGTCGGGCCGCAGAGTGTGCTGGTTGTAATCGAAATAGGCGTCCTCAATGCGGGCCAGCAACGTCTCAATGCGTGCCTTCTCGGCGGCGGTGGGCATACGCGATGCGGGCGGGGCCGCAGCTCTCTCTACCGGAGCGGGCGTGGGCCGTGCGGGCGTCGCCGCGGGCGTCTGCCGCGCGGGCGTGGCGGCCGGAGCCTGAGGAGCCGGTGGGGTAGCCGCGGCTACCTTCTTTTTGGCACACCCTGCACCCATCAAGCCGATCGCGGCAATGGCAACCAGGGTCAGTCTAGCGGAATTCTTCATCTACTTGCCTCCATATCTGTTTTTTATCGCTGTGCACGTTTTCGCGCAATCCTGTGCGGACAGGATTCTGACTGAGTGCCGGTTTGTCTACACTGGAACGTGGAGGCGAAGTTTGCGCGAACTGTTGCGCTCGGGCACTCTCGGGGTGAATGCTGCGGCAGTGCGCCGCAGAGCGCCCTGGCTGGTGCTGTGGCTGGGCTTCGGCGGCCTGCTGATCTGCATCATCGGTGCCGCTGCCGGCACGCTCACCACGCTGGACCGCGTGCGCACCGACGAAAATCGCATCCGCAAGAGCTTTCTGGGGCGCCTGAGTGCGCTGGATCTGATCCGCTCGCAAATCTACCTCTCGGGCACCTACGTGCGGGACTTTCTGCTTTCTCCGGATCCATCCGGCGCAGCCGCGCAATCGGCCCGGCTGGCCGGCCTCAAGGGCGAAACGCAGACGGCCATCCAAAGCTACTCGCACGGCCTGGAGCCAGAGGAGCGCGAGCCTTTTCTAGCGCTGCAGAGCGAGATCGAAGAATACTGGCGCGTACTGGATCAGACCATCGCATGGACGCCGGATGAGCGCAATAAGAAGCGCGATTCCTTTTTCTACGACGAGCTCGTGCCGCGCCGCACCGCCATGCTGCAGATTGCCGACCGCATCGCCCTGGTGAACGAACACGGCCTGAACCGGTCGGAAGAGCAGCTCGCGGCCTCTTCCGGCAGCTTGCGCCGCAGCCTCATGGTGACCTTTGGCATCACCCTGGCCGGCGGCTTCGTGCTGGCGCTGCTGACCATTCTCTATACCCTGCGGCTGGAGCGCGAACTGGAGCGCCGCCTGGAGGAGAACACCCACGCACGCGCCGATCTGCAGGAGCTTTCCGCCCGCCTGGTGCGCGCCCAGGAGAACGAACGCCGCACTCTCGCGCGGGAACTTCACGACGAAGTGGGGCAATCGCTTTCGGCCATCCTGATGGAGGCGGAGAACGCCGAGTGCGCCGACGAACTGGGTGAGATTCGCGAGCATCTGGCCAGCGTCCGCACGCTGGCCGAAAAGACGGTGAACGAGGTCCGCGACCTCGCCCTGCTGCTGCGGCCCTCCATGCTGGACGATTTCGGCCTGGTACCCGCGCTGAACTGGCATGCCCGCGAGATGACCAAGCGCACGGGCCTCAACGTAGTGGTCACCGCAGACGACGATGCCGACGATCTCCCCGACGAGCACAAGACCTGCATCTACCGCCTGGTGCAGGAGGCGGTCAACAACTCCGCCCGCCACGCCAACGCCCGCACCGTGGAGGTGATCGTGAAACACGAAGGGGCGTACGTCCGCTTTTCGGTGCGCGACGATGGCGCGGGCTTCGATACCCGATTCGTGCGCGGACTGGGTCTGTTGGGGATGGAGGAGCGGGTCCGCCGCCTGGGAGGACAGTTGCAGCTCGATTCGCAATTGGGACGCGGCACCTTGATTGCCGCCGAACTGCCGGTGGTCGATCTGGATCGCAAAATAGGGAACGGAAACGGGAATGGCCTCCATACGCATACTTCTGGCTGACGATCACACCGTGGTGCGGGACGGATTGCGCGCGTTGCTCGAGAAGCAGCCGGATATGACTGTGGTAGGCGAGGCCGCCGACGGCCGAGACAGCGTCCGGTTGGCCGAGGAGCAATCGCCCGACGTGGTGGTCATGGATATCGCCATGCCCAACATGAACGGCATTGAAGCCACGCGCCGCATTCTGGCCGCCAACCCGCGCACCAACGTGGTGATGCTGAGCATGCACCAGGATGAAAGTTACGTGCTGCGGTCCTTGAAGGCCGGCGCCAAAGGCTACCTGCTGAAGGATTCCCTGCGTAGCGACGTGATTGAAGCCATCCGCACCGTGGCGCAGGGGCGCTCTTTCCTCACGAGGAAAGTAAGTCGCATTTTACAGGAGGATTACATCCGCCAGATGGAGCGACGCGGTTTGGAAGACAGCTACGACCTGTTGACCGATCGCGAACGTGAAATTCTACAACTTGTGGCGGAGGGTAAGACTAATAAGGAGGCGGCTGTGTTGTTGAATATCAGTCTGACTACGGTGGAAACGCACCGCACTCACATTCTGCAGAAGCTCGGCCTGCACAGCATTCCTGAATTGATTCTGTACGCGGTCAGGAAGGGAATTATTTCGTAAGGGGGGCTCTTAAGCGCTGACCAGCCTTTCTGAGGACGTCCGCAACCGCTTCGGGGTGTTTGGCAATGACTGCCAACAAGACGCGCGTGGGCGCGCCGGGGCGCGACCGGCCTTGTTCCCAGTTCCGAAGCGTAGCCGGCAGGAGGCCGAACTTGACGGCGAACTGAGTCTGGCTGAGCCTCATCTTCAGCCGCACCTTTTCGCACGTCGACTTCCGGCACGTCGGTTCGCGTCACACGCGCTCTGTCATTCTTGCCCTCGGTCCACGCGATTGCCTCTTTCAACCCTTGGATGATGCTCTCGCCGACTGTCCGGGGCTTCCGCTCGCGGTTCGTCCTTCTCGTGGTTATTGTTTTGGTTGCCACCCGGCACGAGGCTGGTGGTGGATGAAACGGAGAAACTGGCCCGGCAGAACCGCTTTGCGGCCACTCCTCATTAACTCGCCAGCTCCTCAAACTGCGTGATCCGCACTTCCCGATCCTGGAACACCGCGCGGATTTCGAGCCGGCCGCCCAGGGCTTCGATGTATTCAGCCAGTGTGCTGACGCAGATGTCGGACCGGTGCTCAATCTTCGAGACCTCTCCCTGGTTCACGCCGAGGATCCCGGCGAGCTGCAATTGGGTCATCTCCTGGGCCTTTCGCAGTTGATCGAGCGGCATGGCGGCCAAATCCTTTTGGAACCGCCTTTCGATTCTCTGCTGCCGATCGGGCGGCATCGCTTTCAGCAATTCACGAAAATTCCGAGTGGGCACTAAATGCTTCCCTCCTTTTTGAGTTCCAGTAGGTGCCGTTGAAAAAGCCGATCCGCAATCGGCACGAATTTTTCATACCAGCGGTCGTCACCCGTCTTATCGCCCCGATCAATAGGATTGCCGAGCGCAGGGGGTTGAACGCGTAAAGCGTCCGGAGCGGCCTCCCCGCGCTCTGGGTCCGCAACTCGCGCATCTGCGGATAACGGGAACTGCCGACTTTTGAGGAGTGAGGAAAGCCGAGGGCCGGACCGAACTCCACGAGATGCCGGACGGAGTAGGCAACATCATCCTGTTGCTCCTCGGTGAGAGCGCTCCACCAATCCTGGAATTCCTCGGTGAACTCGACCTCCCACGCCACACCTTGAGTATGCCATATACGGAATAATACCGTTTATTCCACCGGGGCGTCCTACCCCGCCCCCCTTGGTATCATAGAAATTTCCCCATGCAAATTGAAAAAGTGTACGAGCCTCAGCGGTTCGAGCCGCATTGGGCGCAATGGTGGATTGATTCCGGCATCTTCCGCGCCTCCAGCAAGGCGGCCGGACGAGTATTTTCGCTGGTCATTCCGCCGCCCAATGTGACCGGGTCGCTGCACATCGGCCACATGCTCGAACACACGGAAATCGATGTCACCGTCCGGTGGCACCGCATGCTCGGCGACAACACTTTGTGGCTGCCGGGCACCGACCACGCGGGCATCGCCACCCAGATGGTGGTGGAGCGCAAACTCGCCGAAGAGGGCATCAAACGCCGCGACCTGGGCCGCGAGGAGTTCGAAAAACGCGTCTGGGAGTGGAAGGCGCAATATGGCGACACCATCAAGCGCCAGATGGTCCGCCTGGGCGCCTCCTGCGACTGGACGCGCGAGCGCTTCACACTGGACCCCGGGCTCAGCCGCGCCGTCCGAGAAGTGTTCGTCCGCCTGTACGAAAAAGGCCTGATCTATCGCGGCGAGTACATGGTGAACTGGTGCCCGCGCTGCCACACCGCGCTTTCCGATCTGGAAGTGGCGCACAGCGATGTGGCCGGCCACCTCTGGCACATCCGCTACCCCGTGAACGGAATGCCCGGCCGCTTTCTGACTGTGGCGACCACTCGTCCCGAGACTATGTTGGGCGATACTGCCGCCGCCATCAACCCTAAGGACGAACGCTATTTCGACGTACACGGCCGCACCGTGCAACTGCCCCTGATGGATCGCGAGATCCCTATCATTCTGGACGTGCTGGCCGATCCGAAATTCGGCACCGGCGTGGTCAAAGTCACCCCGGCGCACGACCTCAACGATTTCGAAGCCGGCAAGCGCCACAATCTGCCCAAGATTCAGGTGATCGACGAAAGCGGCGCCATGACCGCCGCCGCCGGCCCTTACGCCGGGCTGGACCGCTTCGAGGCTCGTAAACGCGTGGTGGCCGATCTGGAGGCGCGCGGCAACCTGGTCAAGATCGAAGATTACCCCCTCAGCCTGGGCAAGTGTGACCGCTGTAAGTCCGTGGTGGAGCCGCTCGTCTCCACCCAGTGGTTCGTCAAAACCAAGCCGCTGGCCGAAAAAGCCATCCAAGCCGCGGAGAGCGGCCGCATCGAATTCATTCCGGCCAACTGGGCCAAGACGTATTACGAGTGGATGTACAACATTCGCGACTGGTGCATCTCGCGCCAACTCTGGTGGGGCCATCGCATCCCCGCGTGGCATTGCCAGGAGTGCCACGAAATCATTGTGGCGCGCGAAGCTCCCGAGCGCTGCCCACGCTGCGGCGGGGAGAGCCCAGTGCAGGATACCGACGTGCTGGACACGTGGTTCAGCTCCGGCCTGTGGCCCTTCTCCACCCTGGGATGGCCCGACCAGACCGAAGACCTGGCCACCTTCTACCCCACGTCGCTGCTCATCACGGGGTTCGACATTCTGTTCTTCTGGGTGGCCCGCATGGCCATGCTGGGCATCGAATTCATGGGCGATGTGCCGTTCCGCCAGGTCTACATCCACGGTCTGGTGCGCGACGCCGAGCGGCAGAAGATGTCCAAGACCAAGGGCAACGTGGTGGACCCCCTGTTGGTCACGGAAAAGTACGGCACCGACGCGGTGCGCATGGCGCTGTTGCAGGGAGCCGCGCCCGGCACCGATATCGTGCTCACCGAAGAGCGCATGGAAAGCTCGCGCGCCTTCGCCAACAAAATCTGGAACGCCAGCCGATTCCTCTTTCTCAATATGGAGCGTTGCGGTGTGGAGCCCTGGGTTCCCGAGCGCCTGGGAGAATACCGGCCGCAGCCCGACACCGTCACGCTGGAAGTGCCCATCGCCGACCGCTGGATCTTCAGCCGCCTGAACAGTTGCACCGAGCAGGTGAATCGCGCCATTGAAACCTATCGCTACCACGAGGCTGCGCAGGTGCTGTGGCAGTTCTTCTGGCACGAATTCTGCGACTGGTACGTGGAGTTGAAGAAGCTCGACTTCCGCGAAAACAGCGGCCTTACTCCCGGCTGCAGCGGCCTTACTCCCGGCTGGCGCAACATTCTGGCGGCGTTTGAGACGGCGCTGCGGTTGCTGCATCCGGCCATGCCATTCCTCACTGAGGAGTTGTGGCAGCGGCTCTGCACGCAGGCCGCGGGCCGCCCGGCATCCATCGCCATCGCCGGCTACCCGCAATACCGGCAGGAGGCCACGGACTTCACCGCGGAGCGCGAAATCGGCCTTCTGCAGGAGATCGTGACCATGGCCCGCACGCTGCGCACGGAAGCCAAGCTCGATCCGAAGCAGCAACTGGAAGGCGCGCTCTACTCGCGGAACGATGCGCTCGATGTGGCCCAGCGGAACGCCACTGCCATCCAGAAGCTGGCCAACGTGAAGCTGGAATTCAAGGCCGAGGCGGCGCCCAAAGCCGCTGCCATGCGCTCCACGGCACAGTTCGACCTGGTGCTCCACGTGCCCAAGACGCAGGAGGATGCGCAGCGCAAACGCCTCGAAAAGGAACGCGATCAGCTCGTCAGGAATATCGCCAACTCCGAGCGCCAGTTGGGCGATGAGACCTTCCTGGGCCGCGCTCCCGCCCACGTGGTGGAGAGCATCCGCAAGAAGTTGGAGGAGTACAATGCCCAGCTTGGCAAGGTACTGGACCAACTCCGCCAACTCGACGGCCAGCCATGAACGAAGTGGTGCGTCTGGCACTTGAGGAGGACATCGGAACCGGCGACGTTACCAGCCGGGCCTGCATTCCGGAATCGCGCAGGGCGCGCGGCCGGTTTCTGGCGCGCGAAGCTCTCGTGATCGCCGGCTGGGACCTCCTCCCCGAGATCTACGACCTGCGTGGCGGCGTCGACGAGTTGACCATTCTGAAGCGCGATGGCGAAGTCTCGCGTCGATGGTGACGGGATCGCGGCCGTGCACGGCCTGGCCCGCACTCTGCTGGAGTGCGAGCGTGTGGCTTTGAATTTCCTGCAGCGGCTCAGTGGGGTCGCGACCCTCGCACGCCGCTACGCCGACGCCGTGGCCGGCACCCGCTGCCGGGTGCTGGATACGCGCAAGACCACCCCGGGACTCCGCCTGCTGGAAAAGCGTGCGGCCGCCGCGGGTGGCATCACCAATCACCGCATGGGCTTGTTCGACGCCATTCTGATCAAGAACAACCATATCGCCGCGGCCGGCGGCGTCCGTCAGGCGATGGAGGCGGCTCGCACCTGCGGCCTCCCGATCGAAATCGAAGTCCGCACGCGCGAAGAGTTGCGCGAGGCCCTGGTTTGCGGCGCCGAACACCTGCTGCTGGACAACCTCACGCCAGCCGAGGCCGCCGGGTGGATCGGTGAAATCGCCGGGCGCGCCACCGTCGAGCTCTCCGGAGGCATCACTCTCGAATCGGTGCGCGCCTATGCGGAAGCGGGCGCCGATTTCGTCTCCGCCGGCGCCATCACCCACTCCGCCCGCGCCATGGATATCAGCTTCCGCCTGGAGTTGGCATGACTTGCGATGTGGCCCGCGTCCAACAGGCCTTTCCGGATCGCCGCATCGTGCATTACGCTGCCATCGATTCCACCATGCACCCCGCGGCAGGTATGGAAGTGGGCTCGGTGGTGATCGCCGGCGAACAGACCGCGGGACAAGGGCGTCACGGCCACTCCTGGCACTCCGAAGCAGGCTGCGGTCTCTATGTTTCGGTGGTGCTCGCGCCTTCGCCCGTCCTCACGCTCGCGCTGGGGCTCGCGACTGTGGAGGCCATCGCCCAGGTCACAGGCGTGGCATGCGACCTGCGTTGGCCCAACGACGTCATGATCGGCCCGCGCAAAGTGGCCGGCATTCTAGTGCAACTGGTGGATGGCCGCGCCATCGCCGGACTCGGCATCAATGTCAATCACCGCACCTTTCCACCAGAACTCGCCAGCCAGGCCACCTCCCTTCGCCTGGCCGCGGGCGGAAGCGAGATCGCGTCCACCGAACTGCTCATCGGACTCCTTCACGCCATCGACTGCCTGGTGCGGGAAGATAAAGAGACGATTCTGCGGCTCTTCACGCAGAGTTCCAGTTATGCCGCCGGGCGGCGGGTCACAGTCGCCCTGCCCGGCGGCGCCATCGAAGGCACCACCGCGGGACTCGATGCTGACGGATTCCTCATCGTACGCAAGGACGATGGAACCGATACCCTGATTCTTGCAGGAGGCGTACGTGCTGCTCGCTCTTGACGCAGGTAACAGTAACATCACCATCGGAGCTTTCGAAGGAAGCAAGCTGGTCTGCCAGTGGCGCCTGCGCACCGTTCACGAACAGACCGCCGATGAATGGGGTATTCTGCTGCGCAACCTATTCGCGCCGGCTAACCTGGATATCGGCAACGTGGATGGGATCATCATTTCCAGCGTGGTGCCGCCAATCGATTCCACCCTGGCGGCCATGACCGAGCGCTACTTTCACACGTCCGCCATGTTTGTCGGCCCGCGTACGGATCTGGGCATTACGATCAAATACGACAACCCTTACGAAGTGGGCGCGGACCGGCTGGTGAACGGGGTCGCCGGCTTCTACAAGTACGGCGGCCCGTGCGTGGTGGTGGACATGGGGACCACCATCAACTTCGACGTCATCTCTCGCGACGGGGAATATCTGGGCGGGGCCATCGCGGTGGGAATTGGCATTGCAGTGGATGCCCTGTTCAGCAAGACGGCGCGTCTGCCCCTGGTGGACTTCCGGCCGCCCAAGAGCGTGATCGGCACCAACACCGTGGCCAGCATCCGCGCCGGCCTGTATTTCGGCGCCATCGGCATGATCGACGGAATCCTGGAGCATATGGTGAACAAGATGGGGCCCGACACCGTTCTGGTGGCCACTGGCGGCCAGGCGCACATGATCGTTGCCGGCTCGCGCTATCTCAAAACGGTCGACGAGCATCTCACGCTCGAAGGCCTGCAAATGATATGGGAACGGAACCACTCGCACTAAACTACTTCAACTATTTCACGGAGACCGAGGAGCACTTTCAACGCGCCCGCGGCACCAGCCTCTTCCTGCTTTCGCCGCTGGATTGGGCTCTGCTGGAGAGTTGGAAAAATGCCGGCGTCCCTTTGGAGGCGGTGCTGCGCGGCATCGATACGGCTTTCGAGAACTGGCGCGGCCGCAAGGTGAAAACCCAGATGGTCAACTCGCTGGCCTTCTGCGCGCAGGCCGTGCTTACCGAAGCGCAGGTGATGGCCGGCACGGCGCAGCCCAAGGTGCGCAAACAGGCCGCTCCACCGTTCGGCCTCGAGGAACTGCGTGCTTATCTCGAAAACAATGCGGCGGCGCTCCCCGCTGAGTACGCCGAGACAGCCGTCTCGCTGCGCAAACTTGCTGCCGCGGCCGAAGAACATTACGGCGATCTGGAAGCGCTGGAGCAACGCCTGACCGTTCTGGAAGAGCGCATGATTGCCGTTGCTCGCTCGCGGCAAACCGAAGAGGAGATGCTGGCCGCCCGCCAGCAGTTGGACCGGCAATTGCGTCCCTATCGCGGCAAGATGACCGCCGACCAGCTCACCATGCTGGAAAAGCAATACCTGGAGCGCCACCTGCTCGAAAAATCCGGACTGCCGCGATTGAGTCTGTTCTACATGCGGTAGAATCTGGGCGTGCGCTACGTCATTCTCGTCCCGGTCGCGCTGATCGTCTGGGGCGGCATCCTATTCCCGGTCGTGTCGTCCATCTACGGGCTGGTNNNNTGATCGTCTGGGGCGGCATCCTATTCCCGGTCGTGTCGTCCATCTACGGGCTGGTCAAGTGGCGAGGAGGATGGCGCACCGCGTCCGCGGTCCCTCTCCTGGTGCTGTTCCTGTTTTTTGCGCCTATGGTGACGGGTTTGCAAAGTTGGTGGGCCCTGGTCTTCATCCCGCTCACCATGCTGCTCAGCGCCTATTCCGGAGTGGTGGTGCTGCTGCATCGCAAGCGAGGGGCGTGATTGATCTAATGCCTCGTCTGATGCGCCGCCGCTTCCCATCGGCCTACGATCAGGTCCACCAGGGCGAGGAAGGCGCCTTCCGGACGTTCGAGTTTACGATAGAAGGCTACGTATTGTGGATTCTTGAGGCCCATGCCGGCGAAGGCCAGAGAATAGAGGCCGTTATTCTGAAACTCGATGATCTGTTCCTTGCTCCACCTTTTCGGGTCCTGCAGATACGGCGTGAGGTAGTCGACCACGGTGGCGATGGTGGCGCCTTTCCTGCCTGGCACGGCCCAGAGGTTCTGACCGTTCACCTGCGCGACGCGGCAGATGGTGGTGTAGGCCTCCAGGTTGAAGGCCGAATAGGAGAGCGACCGCGTGCGCACTTCCTCGCGCGGCGCGCTGCCATCAGAGCGGATCTGGGCGGGTAGAATGTGGTCGCGGTAGTAATTGAACGCCGTGGTTTCGTCCGGCTTGTTCTGCACGAAAGTCGCCACGGCAGCCACTTGGGCGGTCCACCAGGAAGAGTGATTGTTGCCGCTCTTCTTTTCGCTCTGGCCCTTTTTGCTATGGGTGAGCCAGTCCAGGTATTCTTCGAACCACTTGTGGACGGCGGCCTGGTCTTTGGTGTCCCAAGTCCCGGTATGGGCCAGGAACTCCATGCCCTGGATGGCGTGGATGAAAACTCGCCCGTCCAGCACGCCCTCGCCGCGGGCGGCGTCGGAGCCGCTCACCACCTGGGCGAATTCCAGGTTCGGATTCATGCGCGTTTTGGGATTGACAAACCAGGTGTTGACGTCGCGGGCGGCGCGTTGGGCATAGCGGGTGTCATCCAGCAGGAAGGCGGCGGTGCCCAGCGTAAAGACCGCGTCGCACATGGCGTTGAGCGCGTTTTTGTTGGCCAGGAAGCGGTCCGGGTTGGTCTGGCCATCCCGCCGGACATAGGCGCCGGACGGGTTATTGGAGTCGGGCCACCAATAGGGCGCCTGGCTGTAGAAATCGTGGACATCCAGATCCAGGTCCAGGCTCTTGGGCCGCTCGGAAGTCACGCTCCACGGGCCTTCCTTCAGCCGCTTCTCGGCCTCGGCGCGCAGGCGGCGGACGGCATCCTGCGTCCACGCCTCTTTGCGCATGATGGCGCTATGGATGGGCTCGGCCTCATCATCCGAGACCAGCGTCATCGGAATTTCAGCCGCCTGAACGATAAATGCGATCAGGACGAGGCCCGTTACTCTTCTCACTATTAGCGTATTGTATCGGAACTCAGGGCCGCAGAATGACCTTCATGAGGTTGGGTTCGTGGCGGTACAGACGGTCGAACCAGGAGGCCCCCTGGGCCAGGGGCGCGACCGCACTAATGAGGGGGTCCACCTGGATGGCGCCGCGCGCCATGAGGTCGATTGCGGCGGGATATTCGCCGCTCGAGGCGCAGGAGCCCTGCAGACGCAACTGGCGCGTGACCACTTCCTGCAGCGGCAGGTCGATAGAGGGAGCGAAGTTGCCCACCAGGGTTACCGCGCCTCCCTTGCGCACGCTGGCGATGGCGGTGCGAATGGGGTCCGTGGCGCCCACGCACTCCACGGCGAGGCTGGCGCCGCGGCCATCGGTCAGTTCGCGAACGCCCGCCGGCGCGTCGCTGGTTTTGGAGTTGAAGGTTTCGGCGGCGCCCAATGTGCGGGCCATGGCGAGGCGGGCATCGTCCACATCTACGGCAACCACGCGGCCAAAGCCGGCGGCGCGCAGGGCCTGGACGGTCAGCAGGCCGATCATTCCGCTGCCCACCACCGCGGCCACGTCCTCCGGTGCGGCAGGCGGTCCGCTGAGGCTCACCGCGTGAGCCGCAACGGAGACGGCTTCGATGAGCGCGGCCTGTTCGTAGCTCAGGTTGCCGGGCAGGCGATAGACGATGCGGCGCGGCACGGCGACGAATTCGGCAAAGGCGCCGTGACGGCGGTAAGGGCCGGGCGAAACACCCATCACCTCGCGATTTTCACAAAGGTTGACTTGGCCGCGCGCGCAGTAGAAGCGATTTTCACAAAGGTTGACTTGGCCGCGCGCGAAGTAGAAGCACTGGCCGCAGTAGATGGTGGAATCGAAAGTGACGCGGTCACCCAGGCCGAGGTCGTGCACCCGCGAGCCCACGGCGGCCACTTCGCCGGCTGCTTCGTGCCCCATCACGATTGGCGGAAGGCGCCGGCCAGTGGAACCATCCATGCCGTGCACGTCGCTGCCGCAGATGCCGCAGGCGCGCACGCGCACCAGAATATCGTCGGGGCCTATCTCGGGTTCGGGCATCTGGACCAGTTCCAGATGCATGTATTGTTTGAGAAGAAGTGCATCCATAGCTTCGCCCATCGTACGCCATTTGGATGCGCAACCGCTTCGGGAATTTCAACCCGGTGGCCGATCTCGCCTGCGGCGCGACTGGACGGCAACGATCTCGAGCTGTCGCAGTTGGCCCGCGGTGATGCAGTCGCCGTCCGATTCAATCACCGCGTACGGAGTATCCGTTTGCAGGGAAAGCGCGTGAATCACCGCGGACGCCGTGCTGGCGGGGGCGCAATTGAATGCCCCGATATTGACGTAACCGTCGAACGCGCCGGAAGCCAGCAAAGCGGCATACCGGCCGACCGTGATGGGAGCTTCCGTGTAGCCATTGAGTGAGATGCGCTTGTGGCCCTCCCGCTCGACATCGCTGAACGGCACGTACGGGCTGAACAGGAGTCCGGATTCCGCCATGATCCGACGCCACCGCTGCTCCAGCATTTCGATGAACCCAATGCGCACGCGCGCACTGAAGGCCCTCTTAGCGGCTGTCCTGTCGCTGTCGGAAATCCATTCCGAGAACAACGCGGACATGGAACTCTGGTCCCCCGGCGCCAGATAGCCGTGCGAGAAACCGAGCCGCACAATATCTTCGGCCTGCAGAAAACAGATGAATTCCGACATCTCGGTAGTCTTCGCGAGGATGCCGCGTTCTTCGAAGAAATCCTTCACCGGCCCGTCCACGAAAATCCGATTGACGCCGCCGACGAGCAACACGCGGGCGCTGCGTTCGATGGGCGCACGCAATGGCACGCTCGCCAGACGCTTCGCGGCGCTGGCTTGCCGCGATCAGCCGGCTCTCCACTCCTTCCAGTATGGCCATCGCTGCGCCGCGGTCTTTCGCCAGGCAGCGGAGCGTGGATCGCACCTCGGCCATCACGTCGCTCAAAACGTAAGCCGCTACCTTCATGGCTCCAAACCTGTCGCCCTGGCCCAGGTAATTGTTCCTGGCGGTCGGCCAGGCCACCAGGGCGTCGCTCTCACCCAGACGCTCGAAGATGACTGTGGCGGCGTCGTGCCAGGCTCCGTTCTGGCAAGGTCCCCCTTGGTCCAGCAGGTGGAACACGGTGACCTCACCGGCCGAACGCTTCTCCAGATATTTCACCGCCTTCCCGGCCATGGAGAGGAACGGTAGACACTCCCGTCCGGAGCACACGCGCTTGGCATATTGCAGCGTCTCCGCGTTGGTGTTCGGCGAGAAGATCCATTTCCATCCGATCGACGCATAAAAGCCCGCCATCATGTCGGACACGAACCGGGGACCGTCGGCGAGAGAAACGTGAACCACTTGGGGGTCGTTCAGCGCCAGCCGCCGTCCAGTTCCCGTCACCACCCAGGTGCCCGTGCCGTTCTGCTCCAGATGCGCCGGAAGGACGCGGCGCATTGCCGCCCCCGCTGGTGCAATGTGGTGCATCCGGCTCGCCTCGATGATATCCAGAAACGCTCCCACGCGGGTTTCAATGCCGGCGTGCGCGGTATGGGAGTCGATCTCCAGGAAGCAGAACGGCTGGCCTTCCAACTCGCGGCGGAGCCGGTGATGGCCGATCGCGTCCGGGCCACAGGAGAAGCAGGAAATGGCGCAGACGTAGCGGTTGGCGTTGCCCTTGGCATATTCCACGGCCGACATCACGTCCTGGGTGTAGTGCCAGACGTTGCGTTCGTTCAGCGGAGTTTGGGAAGGTACGGCATCTCCGGGAATGACGGTGAATCCGCGCGTCGCGATCTTGCGGGGAACCGAGAGGTTCACCTCCGGGGCAAATGCGGCGTACGGACGGCCCACCAGGATCACCGCGGGCTCATCGAGTCCGCGGAGAGCCTCTCGAATCTCGTCTCGATAAGATCGCTCGAAAGCGCCTTGGTGCGCTATGGCCGCGGACCAACTCGCGCTCGCCCGCTCCGCGGAGACCTTGAGCGTTTCGGCCAGGCGGACCACCTCTAACTGAGTGACGGTCTCGAGGTGCGGAGCCAGTCCGATTTCCGGTGACAGGATTCGGCCGGCGGACGCCTCGAAGAACGCGCTGATCACGCCGGGCATATCCTGCGTGATCGGGCAGAGATACGCGTGCTCCACGCTTTGTTTGGCTGGAAACTCTCTCATGTAAGGCAGAAATACGAAATCCACCGCTTGCGCCAGCAGATCGTCCACTGCCGCGTGCATCAATTCCGCCGGGTAACACAGGGGAGCGGCGGTCCGGCGCGATCCCAGGCCGCGTCGCGAGAGCACCACTTCGAACCCGAGCCCGGTCAGGAACCTGGCATACAGCGGGTACAGCTCGTAAGTGGTGAGCGCCAGCGGCAGTCCGATGCGGCCACGGGGATGGGCGGGCGCGGCCGGCGCGAACCATTGAAACATCATTTCGTGACGCAGAGCGACCAGATCGCGGCCTTCCGCATGACGGAGGCTCCTGGGCCGGCGCGCCATTTCCCACTTCGAACAGAGCCCGCCAAACGCGAGAGTTCTTTCGGCCAGCCGGAAACGCTGCACCTCGCACTGGTTCTCGCACGTATTGCAGGTGAACGGCGCCTTGGTCTCCATTCGCATCCTGCCGAACGAGCTGAGTTCACGGTCCCACGCCGGTACAGCCGCGGCCAAAAGGAGGTCGCCCACCATGCGGGCCGCGCCCTCACAACCCATCAGCTCCGGACTCGGTGGGACCGTCACGTTCCCGCCAGTGAGGGCCGCCACGGCGGGCGCCAGCGCCGGATTGAGTGCCACGCCACCCTGCAGCAGCACCGTGCGGCCAATCTGCCGGCAGCCCACCACGCGCGAGAGATAGTTCTCCACGATGGCGTACACCAGGCCGGCCAGCACATCCGCGCGAGCCACTCCCTGCTGCAACGCCGTGCGCACCTCCGAATTGATGAACGCGGCGCAGCGCTCGCCAAAAGCGATCGGGTTGGTGCTGCTCAGCGCCAGCGGGCCGAGTTGCTCAACCGGGACTTGCATGTCCGACGCCGCGGCTTCTTCCAGAAAACTTCCAGTCCCGGCGGAGCAACCGTCGTTCATCGAGTAATCCACCGGGATCCCCGCCTGGAGCGTGACGAACTTGGCATCCTGGCCGCCGATCTCGAAGAGCGTATCCACATCGGGAGCCAGTTCACGCGCGGCTCGGGCGTGGGCCAGAATTTCGTTGAAGGCGGTGCAATTGTCCAGATAGATCGAGACGATCTCGCGGCCCGATCCAGTAACGGCCGCCTGCACCACGTGGTGCGGAAGGCCGCCAATCTGCCGCTCCAGGCTGGCGATGCATTCGAACGTCGCCTGCACCGGATTTCCGTGGGTCCGCAGGTAACATCTCGCCGCGATTCGGCCGGAGTCGCGATCCAGAAGTATGGCCTTGGTGGTAGTTGAGCCGGCATCCACTCCCAGGATGAAATGCATCCCGGCGCGTAGCGGAATCGTCCCGGGGTCCAGGATCCGGACTACGCGATCGGAGAACCGGCTCAGGGGTTGCCGCCTGGGAAGCCGGCTGGCGTCGGCAGGCTTCACCCAGGCATCCCGATCGGGTAACCGCCACGCACCGTTCTTACGGGCAGTGACGGCAGCGCCGAGTGCCTCCAGATAGCCGCTCTCGGGCAGCACTTCGAATCGAGTCTCCGGCAGCAGACTGGATAGCTCGTCGACCAGTTGAGTGCTTTGGGCGAGTCCTCCCGCCAGGAGGACGTGCCCGTGTTGCCAGCCACTACCTGTGATGAGCCCGGCGATTCTGGCGGTCAGGCTGGCGATCAGGGAACATGCAATGTCCGCGGACGTGCACTCCCCTTTGTTCAGCTTGTGGGTGGCATCCGACTTGCAGTGTACCGAGCACCGCGCTGCCAGCGCCACGCGCCGCCCGCGCCGCGCCGCGGCAATTCCGGACGCGAGATCCAGATTCATGCGGCCGAACTGCTGCACCAGAAACTCGCCGCTGCCAGCCGCGCAGCGGTTGCTCGATATCATCCGGCGAACGCTGCCGCCGGCCATGCAGTAGGCCACGAAGCTCTCGCCGCCCAGAGACAGCACCAGGTCCGGGTGCCGGCCCAGGTGCTCCAGTGCGGCTTCCGTGCAAATCGACTCGGGAACGTAAGGCAGTGAAAGAAATGAGACCGCCTGAGGACCGGTGACGACAGCCCCGTCAGAACTCCCGGCGGAATGCTGCAACATGGCGCGGATGGTTTGGCCCGGGTCTCCGCCGTGTCTGCGGATATCGTGCTCCATGACGCCGTCTTCGTGGAGACGGATCCACTTGACCGAGACGGCGCCGAGGTTCCAGCCCTCGAATACCGGGTCACGACCCCTGGCCATCCGGTCCATATTCGGACCCTCAGATCCGCATTCAGAATAACACCCGGCGCGGGCGGCGGTTCCCTAAGGCTGCAGGCAGATCGTGGCCGTATCCGCGGAAGCCGGCCCGCTCACCTGCACCGTGAGATTGCCCGAGCGGCCGGAGCATGGCGAGAGACTGGCGGGCGCAGCCGGGACCACAAACTGGACCTGATACAGCCCGGCGCCAGTCATGCCGGTATAACTGGGGGTCGCGACGCCGAGACGCCGCATGGGGAAAGCTCCGGCGTCGAGATACGAGAAGCTCAGATTGAACGGCTGCGCGGCAAGCGGAAGCTGGTCCGGCGAAGAGCAGCAGGGATTGGGCACCGGGTGATCGATGGCGCCTAATCCGTACGCCCACAATACCAGCGTCTCACCCGGCTTGGCGGGCGAGGTGGGAGTAACCAGGCCTCCGGGATGCATCACGATCGGGACGCAGGATCCATCGGGCAATCCAACAGCGATGCTCAGGAAGATTCCTGTCTGGTCGCATGTGTTGATGACGTGGACGCTGTCGGTGACGGGATTCAGGACCACCTGGGCGGACGTGGCGCCGTTTTCCTGCACGTTCAGTTGGGCCTGATCGCCGGAAGCCGGATCCAATTCGTACGGAATCTGAAAAGTGAAAGTGGTGGCCGGTGAACAGGCTCCGGTGGCCGGGCAGGCGGTCTGCTGGATGCCCCATATCGGCAGGTGAACGGTAAGGGAGCCCTGAACGAAATCGACCGACACGCCCTGGATCTGAGTGGGATAGCCATTGATGCCCGCCACCGGAGCTACCGGGCTCGCAAACCGCGCGGCAACTCCATAGACGGACACGGTGAGGACCTGTCCAGGCGCGGCGGTGACAGTGTTGGCCGGATTGCGGTATCCGAATCCGGCTACCGTGATACCTGTCTGGGCCAGAATGCAAAACTGGAAAACTGCCAAAAGACACAAAGTGCGTACGAAGAACATATGAGATCCTCTCATCTGTTTCTGACGTGGCCCGAAGGAAAAAGGTTGAGGGCTATGGTCCGGATTTTCTGACGCGGATGCGGCGTCCGCATTCCTGCAGGTCGCGGCACTGGCAGGATTGTTCCAGCATGCGCTTCATCCCGGCAATCTACACCAGCAGTGCGTCCAACTCGCCGATCTGCTTGCGCGCCAGGGTCTGCCATCGCTCCGAAGGCGAGGCATCGGCACGGAATCCGTAGAAGAGGCGCCGCGTCTCCTCCAGGGAGAAGCCGCACTGTTTGGCCCGCTCAGCACGTCGGCAGCACAGCGGCTTTCTCGTAGAAGCGAATGGCCGAAGCGCGCAGGCCGCTTTTGTGGCAACTTCTCCAATGGTCAGTTACGACTATCCTTCCTCTTACATCGCTAGTTGATGGGACTGCCAGCAGTACGTTCATTGTTTCCGGACGGCCCCGAGCGCCAGTAAGTGGCAGGAACGGCCCGTCACGGGGTTGGGGCCGGGGAAGGATACACGTCGCGCTCCGCCTTTGCGGCAATGCACCAGATTGTCAAAGATCGGTAGCGGTGGACGGTGAAAATTGCTCAGGCGGCCTTGCGGAGGGACTGCTTAGCGGCCGGAAACTGCTTTTTGGCGTCGGCCAGACGCAGGTTGTGGGCGACGCGGCTAGCGATTTTGGGGAGTGAAAAAGCAAATTGTGGGGGTAGGGCTTCGGGCGGGAAGTCGGTTTCCACGTTGTAGGC